>JBKHBH010000032.1:0-19718 GCA_046542505.1 Thermovirgaceae bacterium
CATCGCCGCAGGCGTGGCCGTTTTGACCGAAGACCGCCAGGCCTGCCGCCGGGCCATGGGACAACTCATCCGCGACCGGCGTCGCATTGAACGGGAGCTCGAGCATATGGGCTGCCGCGTCACTCCGTCGGCGACAAACTTCGTCTTTTTCGAAACACCCGTCGACTGTGCGACCGTCTCGGACATGATGCTAAAAAAGGGCGTGATCGTAAGGTCCTGCGACATCTGGGGCTACGACAACGCCATCCGCGTCACCGTTGGAACCACCGAAGAAATGGACCGGTTTTTGTACACCCTCCGGGAAGTCCTCGGAGAACTTGAAGATTGCAATCCAGTAACAACGGGAGATGATGCCCATGGTGCTTTTTGAGGAGGTCAGCAAAATCTACGAAGACGGGACAAAGGCTGTAGACAAACTTGACCTCGAAGTGGCCAAGGGGGAGATCGCCGTTTTGATAGGCCCTTCCGGCTGCGGCAAGACGACGACCCTCAAGATGGTGAACCGCCTCGAATCATGCACGGAAGGAATCATAAAAGTCGACGGGCAGGATATCAACTCCGTGAATCCCGTCACGCTCAGACGGAACATCGGGTATGTCATCCAGGAAACGGCGCTGATGCCCCACCTTTCGGTGGCCGAAAACATCGCCATGGTCCCGAAGCTTCTGGGCTGGAAGAAAGACCGCACCAGAAAGCGTGTGGACGAGCTTCTCGAAATGGCGGGCCTTGACCCGGCCATTTACCGGTACCGCCTTCCAGACCAGCTCAGCGGCGGCCAGAAACAACGCATCGGCGTGCTGCGCGCCCTTGCGGCCGATCCGGAGGTGGTCCTCATGGACGAACCTTTCGGCGCCCTGGATCCCATCGCCCGCGAACGCCTCCAGAACGAGCTCCTGGAGCTGCAGAAGACGGTCAAAAAGACCATTGTCTTTGTCACCCACGACATGGACGAAGCCCTGCGGATCGCCGACAAGATCGTCCTCATGCGCCAGGGGCATATCGAACAGATCGGCTCGCCCGACGACATCCAGCACAACCCCGTGAACGATTTCGTGAGAGACTTCATCGGCGAGGACAGGCTTTCCCAGATATCTCCGGATTCCAGCGTGGAGGTTCTCGTCCAGGACCCGATTCTCAAGGTTTCACCCAAACGGACGGCCTCCGACGTCCTGGATTTCATGGAGGACGAGGGATGCGAGACGGCCCAGGTTGTGGACAACACCGGCAAGTGGCGGGGGATGGCCCTGCTCTGGCTCCTCAAACGGGCGGCGAAAAACAAGGGGCCCGTCACCGACGGAGTCCGGAAAGACCGGAAACTTTACATCGAAAACGCCGTACTCCGCGACGCGGCGGAGATGCTGGCCGACCAGGATTTGCCGATACCTGTCATCAACCAAGACGGGGAATTCAAGGGGATCGTCACCCAGGCCGGTGTGGCCAGGCTTACCATCGGCAGGCTTACACGCTACAACGGAAAGGGGGATGACGAATAATGCTGAATCAGGAGCAGTTCTTTCAGCTCTTCATTACCTACGTCACCCGGTACTGGCCCCGGATCCTCAGCCTGACCTGGGAGCACATGTTCATTGCAGCCATCGCCCTGGCAATTACCATGGTGACCTGCATCCCCCTGGGGATCTACCTGACGAAAAACGAAAAGCTGTCCCCCTATGTCATCGGTGTGGCCAACATTTTCCAGACAATCCCGAGCCTGGCGCTTCTGGGCTTTCTGATCTTCATCTTCGGGATCGGCAACGACAACGCCATCTGCGCCCTCTACCTCTACGCCATTCTCCCCGTACTCCAGAACACCTACACGGGCCTCAAGAGCGTCCCCCCGCATCTCGTGCAGGCGGCCCGTGGCATGGGTATGACGGAATACCAGATCCTGACGAAGGTCCAGCTTCCCATCGCCATGCCCATCATCATCGCCGGGATCCGGGTCGCCACCGTATGGGTCATCGGGACGACGACTCTGGCGGCGGCCATCGGAGGAGGAGGCCTGGGCCGCCTAATTTTCTCGGGCCTGGCATCCATCAGGAACGAAGTGGTCCTTGCCGGCGCACTGCCCGCCACGGTGTTGGCGCTGGTTGCAGACCAGGGACTCAAATGGCTGCAGAAATACCTCAGCCCGAAAACGCGCGCCATCCGCCTGGCCAAAAAGGCCGAGCGGGAAGAACTGCAAAGAGCCGTCGCACGCTAGAGGCGGAGAACAAAAACAAAAGGAGCTGTTGCATATGAGAAATTTTCTGAAGACAAGTTGTGTCGCACTGCTGGTTCTCTCGGTGGCAATCGTCGGAGGTCTGGGGACCGCAGCAATGGCCGCCGACCAGGATCCCATGGAATACAAGGGGAAAATCAGGGTCGGGGCCCAGACGGTGAACGAATCCATCGTCCTTGCCTGGATGGGCAAGCTGCTTCTTGACGAATACACGGGCCTCAAGGTGGACATCAACACCGAGTTCGCCGCGTCATCGGTCTTGCACCAGGCCATGGCCCAGGGGGAACTCGACGTCTATCCGAGCTGGACAGGTACGCAGCTGACGGGGATTCTCCGTTACGAGGGCCCGAACCTCCCTGGCGAGGAAACCTTCAAGATGGTCAAGGAAGGTTTCGAAGAGAACTTCAACATGACCTGGGCGAAGCCCCTGGGGTTCAACAACACCTACGTCATGGCCGTCCAGCGTGAAACCGCCGAGGAATACGGCCTCGAAAAGGCATCGGACCTCAAGGACGTGGCCGGCAAGATGAAGCTCGGCTCCGACGAGAACTTCGACACCCGTCCCGACGCCTACCCCGGCTGGTCCGAGACCTACGGCATCGAGTTCAAGGATGTCGTCCCCATGCAGTATTCCATGATGTACCGGGCCATCGCCAACAAGGAAGTGGACGCCATCGCGGCCTACTCTACGGACTCCAGGATCGCCAAGCTCGATCTGGTCATGCTCGAGGACGACAAGGAATTTTTCCCCGACTACAGTGCAGCCTATGTCATCGACATGGACACCCTCGAGGAGTACCCCGCCATCCTTCCCATCCTGGAAAAGCTCAGCGGAAAGATCGACGAGGTCACCATGTCGGCTCTGAACGGCCGTCATGACGACGGTGAGGAACCGGAAGACATCGCCGCTGACTTCCTGAAGGAAATCGGCCTGCTGCAATAACCCCAATCAAAGATGGACAAAAACTGAAAAGGGGCCGCCCCGACGAGGGCGGCCTTTTTTTCGTTACCGCTTTGCCTTGAACCAGGTTCCGTGATAGGCTGTAAAAATAAAAATTTTCTAAATCTGTGAGGCGATTCGCCATGTCAATGAAAGATATCTTCCAGAAGGACGGCGAGGGAATGAAGAACTTCAAGCTGCCGTCATTCAGGTTCAAAAAGAGTCTTTCCATCATTCTGGGGCTCCTTGTTCTCTCCTTCGTTCTCTTCCCGGCATTTGCACGGTTTTACACGGACTACCTCTGGTTCGGCGCCCTCGACCTGACAAGCGTTTTCTGGACCAGGATCATTCCCCAATGGATACTGTTCGCCGTAGCTGCAACCGCAGCGTTTCTTATCTTCTCCTTCAGTTGGCTGAGAGCGCGTCGCGGGGCGAAAAAGCTTGACGAAAAGGGGGAAACGCCGCTTCACGCCAGAGGGTCCGGCGTCATCGTTCTCGCCGCATCCGTCCTGCTTTCGGTGATGAACGGACTCGGGGTCCGGGGCGAATGGGCCATGATCCTGCGCTTTTTGAACCGGACGCCCTTCGGGCACACCGATCCCCTTTTCGGCAAGGATGTGGGTTTCTACGTCTTCGAGCTCCCCTTTTACGGCTTTCTCCAGGACTGGCTTTTAGGCGTGCTCATCACGGCCCTTCTGGGCTCCGCGCTGATCTACATCATGGGGTGGCTCCCGAAAATCCGCGAAGAAAACAGGTTTTCCTTCCCGCCCCAGGCCCGGCGCCAGCTGACATTCATGGGCGCCCTGGCCGTTTTCGCCTGGGGGGCGGGCTTCTGGATCGAGCGATTCGACCTGCTGTTTTCGGCCTCGGGCATCGTCTTCGGGGCGGGGTACACCGACATCCACGCCAGGCTTCTGGCCATCAACATCATGCTGGCCCTCTCAGTCATCGTGGGTGCGCTGCTTCTTCTGAACATCTTCAAGCGGACCTGGAAGATGGCAGCCGTCGCCGTGGTCCTTCTGGTGGTGACCAATGTGGCGATCATGGGCGTCTACCCCGGGATCGTCCAGAAATACATCGTCGAACCCAACGAGTTCCAGAAAGAACAGCCTTACATTCAATACAACATCGACAATACCCTCAAGGCCTACGGTCTCGATACTCTCAAGATTGTGGACTACACCCCCGAGACAACGGTAACGGCCGAAGATATCGACAAGGACGAGGATATCATCAGGAACGTCCGCCTCTGGGATTACCGGCCGCTTCTGAGGTCCTACAAGCAGCTCCAGGAGATCCGCTCCTACTACGACTTCGAGGACGTGGACATCGACCGATACACCTTCGACGGGACCTACCGGCAGGTCATGCTCTCCACAAGGGAACTCGACCTCGGCCAGTTGCAGAGCCCGTCATGGGTGAACATGCATCTTGAATTCACCCACGGTTACGGCATCGCCATGAATCCCGTCAACGAGGTCGACGGGGAAGGCAAGCCGGTTTTTTTCATCAAGGACCTGCCGCCTGAAATCAATGTGCCCCTGACCATCGACCGCCCCCAGATCTACTACGGGGAAAAACGCCAGCCCTACGTGCTGGTCATGACAGAGACCAAGGAATTCGACTACCCCATGGGAAGCGCCAACGTGCGGACCACCTACGAGGGAACCGGCGGGGTGGGTATCGGGTCGCTGCTCCGGCGCCTGGCCTTCGCCGTGCGCTTTGCCGATTCCCAGATCCTTTTCACCGACGCCACCCTTCCCGAAAGCCGGATCATGTTCCACAGGAGCATCGGCGAGCGGGTCCGCAAGGTGGCACCATTCCTCTTCTATGACAGCGATCCTTACATGACGGTCCAGGATGGAAGGCTTGTCTGGATCCAGGACGCCTACACCGTCACCGACAGCCACCCCTACTCGGAGCCGGTCAATAACTCGGGAGGGCGGATCAATTACATCCGAAACAGTGTCAAAATCGCCGTCGATGCCTATAACGGCAAGATGACCTTCTACGTGGCGGACCCGGAAGACCCGCTTATCAAGACCTGGGCCAAGATCTTCCCGGACCTGTTCACGCCCATGGATGAAGCATCCGATGCCTTCTGCGCCCACCGCCGCTACCCGAAGGGACTTTTCTCCATCCAGAGCGAGATCTTCAGGACCTATCACATGTCCGACCCCAACACCTTCTACAACAAGGAAGACGTCTGGGAATTCCCCCAGGCCGGTGTTTCTGGGGCCCTGGATGCCTACTATCTCGTGATGCGCCTCGCCGACGAGGATGAGGCTGAATTCATGCTGATTTCGCCCTTCACGCCAAGCGGCAGGGACAACATGATCGCCTGGATTGCCGGCCGGTCGGATCCGCCAAACTATGGGGAACTTATGGTCTACAAGTTCCCCAAGCAGCAGCTCATCTACGGGCCGCGCCAGGTGGAAGCCCTCATCGACCAGACTCCGGAGATATCGGCCCAGCTGTCCCTGTGGAGCCAGCGCGGCTCCGACGTCATCAGGGGGAATCTCCTGGTGATCCCCATGGGCGAGTCGCTGCTCTACGTGCAGCCCCTCTACCTGCGGGCCTCCAACAGCGATTTGCCGGAACTTAAGCGGGTCATCGTCTCTTCGGGCGGACGCGTCGCCTGGGACGAAAATCTTGACGACGCCCTTGAAAATCTTTTGGGAAGCAGGCCGATCGCCGCCCCCGAGCCCACGGAAGAAGGCGACATCGAAATCGACGAAGAAGCCCTGGAAGAAGAAACGGTGAAAACCGAAGGGCAAATGGTTTCGCCCGAAATCCCCGAGGGCTCACCGGCCGAACTTTCCCTCAGGGCCCAGGAGCACTTCGAGGCGGCCCAAAGGGCTGCGAGCCGTGGAGACTGGGCCAGGTACGGAGAGGAGCTTGAAAGCCTGCAAAGAATCATCAGGCAGCTCGTAAACGTCACAGGCGAAGTACCCAAAGAGACACCGTAGGAAAGCCCTTTTTTGCGAAAAGGGTTCAGCAAGGTACACAAGAAAGGAGCCGGCTTGAAGCCGGCTCCTTTCTTGTTTCTCCAGTTCGACTGTTTCTTTACTCTGCAAACAGAAAGGTCATACTCTCGATTCGTTTCAACAGGGCCCCTTCGGGGTCGGCCTCCGGGAGCTCCTTCCCCGGTTCCAGGGAGGTGAAGGCTGCCTGCCCCACGACCTTGCGCCCCTCCCTGCCGCCTTCAATGGTACGAATCCCCCAGAATGTGTGGAAAAGGACGATGTCACCCCTGAAGGTCCCCACGTAGAGCATGACGTGCCCGGGCATCCAGAGAAGGGTCCGAAAGGGCATGCCTCGCCTTTTGATTTGCTCCTCCTTCTTTGCTCCAGAAAGGTCTGAAAGAGCAACCCGTCTGCCCCGGGCGGCCTGGTCAGAAGAATGTCTCGGGACCCACAGGCCGAAGGGAATGAAAAGGTCGCGGATCGTCCCGGAACAGTCCCTGTTCCCGAAAAGCCCTCCCCAGCCATAGGGTTCGCCCTCCATTTTTGACATGATTCTCGCCATGTTCCAGGGGGTGTATTCCAGGGGGAAGGGGACAACTTTTTCATGAGGAACGTCAACGGCCACAAACTCAGCCTTGCCGCCCGATGCACGAAAGGGAACGAGGACGCTCAAAACACCGACAGAGCCCGAAGCCCTCTCAATGGGCAACAGGCCGCCGATCCCGATCCTTGAAAGAAACCCTTCCCCGGAAGACGTGAGGGGGATATCCTCGGCCACAGCAGCCGCCAGGGGTCGGGACAACCATTTCCCGACAAAGCCCTCGTCAACGAAAGCCATATTCCGCACGTCGATCCACCCCGCCGCCTGGGGGGATTCCACAAAGGCCCAGCCTTCGTCTTGTGAAAGGTGGCTCACGAAAAGGGGCTCACCCGGCTTGAGCGCCGTCTGCTGGAGATAGTCGAAGGGGAACCCTTCGCCTGGGAGGGAAGGGTCCCTGAACAGGGGGCCTTCCGTGGGGAAGTTCCTCAAGCCCGTCTCCCGCACGGTGATGGCCCGCTCGTTGAGGGTCCCGTAGCAATCCATTCTCGCCTGCTCTCTCATGGAGGCAAACCAGGCTTCCCCCGGTGGCCTCAGGTTCGACCCCACGAGGGACGGATCCCCGGGGGCAAAGGCCTTCCAGGCCCACATGACGGCGTCCTTGTCATGGGCTGGTCGCGACCTCGACCAGGGGTCAAAAAAACTGTCCCGAAAGGCTTCGGCTTCCATCTCCAGGACCAGGGGATCTATCAGGGGTTCGTTCGGCTGCTCCGTCAGGTAACGGAAGGGGTTCTGGGGAAATCTCCCGATGTCCGCTATGGCCGACTCCGGCGTGGACTCCATCGCGAAAGAGCGGGATATGGTCGGTCCCGGGCTACCCGCTGCCCATAGAAAGCAAACGCTCAGCAATGCGGCGATCATGATTTTCTTCATGGCGTGATTTTACCCTCCGGGGAGAATTCTCCACTTCTCTTGTGACAAGGGGTGTTTCCATGGGATAATACCTTTGCGCTTTGTCAAAGGGATACCACTCCGGTGTGCAAACGGGACGGCCCGAAAGGGAGGCAGACCTCATGACCGGCCTTGATGAACAATTCGTGATCCTTCTTAAAGTGTCGCTGGCCATCATTCTCGGAGGGATCATCGGCCTCGAGCGGGAAATGATCGGAAAGCCCACGGGCATGCGCACCCACATGCTCATAGGCGGTGCGTCGGCCCTTTTCACGTCCCTCGGTACCGTCATCGTGAATTACTACGGCACGATCACCTGCACGGGGCTTGTCCAGGCAGACCCCATACGGGTCATCCAGGCCATCGTCCTGGGAATCAGTTTTATCGGCGCTGGAACGATCCTTCAGCATCAGGAACGCCGCAAGATCATTTACCTCACCTCTGCGGCGTCCATTCTTTTCACAGCGGCCATTGGCATCGCCACGGCACTGGACCAGTACGTCATATCCTTCGGCTGCGTCATCGCGGTCTGGGTGGTCAACCGCGGCCTCCGGTACTTCGACAAGAAGGTCCTGAAGCAACGGCGCACGCCTTCCCAGGCAAAGGACATTCCCCCGGAATAACCCCGTCGGTGAAACCCTTTCGCCTGTGCTGCTACTCCTCGAGGAATCGCTCCAGGTCCTTGACGTCAAAGGCATGGGAGAAAGCCGTTTCCCTGGTGATGCGCCCCTTCTTGAAGAGCGCCGCCAAAGCGTGCTCCATGAGCTGCATTCCCTCTGAAGTATTGGTGGCCATGACGTTCCTGATCTGCTCCGGGCGGCCCTCCTTGATGAGGTTGCGCACAGCGTAATTGGCCACCACGACCTCGGCGGCCAGCACCCGCTTTCCGTCAACGGTGTTGATCAGCTGCTGGCTGCACACTCCGATCAGGATGTTGGCCAGCTGCATTCGGATCTGGTTTTGCTGGTAGGGCGGGAAGATGTCGATGATCCGGTCTATGGTTCCCGGTGCGTCCTGGGTATGCAGCGTGGCCAGCACGAGGTGTCCCGTTTCGGCGGCGGTGATGGCCGACGAAATGGTCTCAAGGTCACGCATCTCACCGATCATGATGACGTCCGGGTCCTGGCGGAAGACTCGCCTGAGACCCTCGTGAAAGTCCGACGAGTCCCGGCCTACCTCACGCTGGTCGATGAGGGCCTCTTTCGGCTGGAAAACGTATTCGATGGGGTCTTCCAGGGTAATGATGTGCAGCTTGCTCCGGCTGTTGATATCCTCGACGATGGAAGCAAGGGTCGTGGATTTTCCGTGCCCTGTGGGCCCGGTGATCAGGATGAGGCCGCGGCGTTTCTTGGCAAAGCGGGAGATGATCCACGGAAGCCCCAGGTCCTGCATGGAGGGGATCTTCGATTTGACATGCCTCACGGCCATGGAGGGCATCCCCATGGCCATGTAGGAATTGATCCGGAACCGCTCGCCCCCGAGTATGGGAAAGACGAAGTCGGCATCACCCTTTTCCCTGTATTCACGGTATCTTTCGGGGCTCAGGATCTGCTCGACGTAGCCGAAAATTTCTTCAGCCTCGAGGGGATCCATATGGGTGAAAGGATACAGGTGCGTATCCAGAAGGCGGACGAAGGCGGGAAAACCAGCTTTCAGGTGAAGATCGCTCGCCTGTAGTTCAACCATGCTTGTCACCATCTGGGTAAAGTCCCTCGGTGCTCCCGGGGCGTTGAACTCGGGGTACCCGACGGGAAAATCGTATTGGTCCATCATGAACTTGGGTGCGCCTGCGGAGCTGAACGCAACGTATTCAGCCCGCTGGATCGCATCCAGGGGATGGCGGGGCTGCTCATTTTTTGCTGTCATCTGACCTGCTCCTTTCACAGGAAAACAGACTATTCGTGACTCTCTGTTATCGAAACCTGCGACGTACAGCCATGATGAACCGATAAAGCCCTTTTGTCAACTTCGCCGAAGGAGAACTGCATATGACAAAAGGCTGCGTGAATCCGTCTCGCACCACTCCAAAACCCCAGGATGAACCGGGATTCCAGCCTGTGGCGGGCCCTGGTGTCACCTGAAAGAAGCACAAAAAGCACCCGGCCGGATTCCTTCTTTTCGCTGTTCTTTTCGTGTACCATTATTCTGCAAATGCTCTTTTACAGGAAGTTCAACCGGCGCAGGGGGGCCAGACAGACATGAATGTGAGCGAACACCTGTTGAAACGCTGTCTCGACGTCATCGAGGGAGACATTTTCCCCCTGACAAGACAGGCCGTTACCGAAGGCCACAATATTTTCGGAGCCGCAATCCTCAGGGGGAAAGACCTCTCCCTCGTCACCGCAGGGACGAACCTGCGCGGCATCAACCCCGCATGGCACGGCGAGATCGTCACCATCGGGAATTTTTATGCCCTAAAGGAGCGGCCCGATCCGGAAGAAACGATCTTCCTCTGTACCCACGAACCCTGTTCCATGTGTCTTTCGGCCCTTGCCTGGTGCGGCTTTCCGGAGGTGCTTCATCTCTTCGGGTACGAGGAGACCCGCGATGATTTTGCCATGCCTGGCGATCTCGACATCCTCGCCGAAGTGTTTTCCACCACCGTCCCCATCAGGGAGAACCGGTATTTCCGGATGGAGTCCCTGCAGGAGGCAGCCGCCGGTTTTGAAAACTCCTCCCACTGGCTCAAACGGATTGCAGTCATCCGCGAAGCCTACAAGACACTTGTCCCCATCGTTCTTTCCGGCAACCCCCTGCACCCATAAAACCCGAGGGAAGAAAAAAGGCCCGAAACTCGTCCCCTGAAGGATGTTCCGGGCCTTTCGTGAAGCCGCCTTCCGGTGGAACGTCCCCTAAAAGGGCTCGAACCCCATTTCGGCCATAAAATCTTTGTGCAACGCATCGTATTGCTCGTTGATCATCTTTTGATGTCCGCCTTCCCATTCGGCGAGCATTTCAAGAATTTCGCGTCCCTCGCTGTCATCCACGCTCTTCGCGGCGTTTTTGTAAAAGTTACTGAAATCCGTCTCGATGGACATGGCCATCCGAAGTACTCCCATATCGCCTGTGAGCTCCCCTATAGGGGGTTCCGCCTGTGTTCCGGCTTTCTTTGAGGAAATTATTTCCGCCCCGGCCGCTTCCTCGACGGGAAGCTCCGCCGCCCTGTCCCAGCTTTGGTTTTGCTCGAGACTCTCCTTCTGCTTCAAAAGATAATCGTAGTGGCCCTTTTCCCATTCCGCGAGATTCGCCACAAGCTGCTTTGTCTCTTCCTGGACGACTTTCTCCAGGGAGTCGAGGTAAAAATCTCTCGCCTCCAGTTCCATCTTCATGGCGAATTCAAGAATCTTCGCCGCCGCTTCCATATTCGCAACCCCTCCTTTGAAACATCATCCTGATGATGCGTCATCCTGGATTGCAAGCTTCAAGACAATTGTACAAGATTTCAGACAGTACCGGGAGGTATTTTGATCCGGCCCTCACCTTTCTGGAACAGGCCTATCTTTGCCGACCTGGTGAACCCCCGGGATCTGCAAAAAGCAAGCATAGCATCCGCCTGTTTTGCTTCTACTGCCAGCAAAAGGCCTCCCGAGGTCTGGGCGTCGAACAGAACGTCCGCCCTTTCCGGCGGAATCGTTTCGAGTCTGTCAACACGGCCCTCGTAAAGCTCCCTGTTCCGATAGCTTCCGGCGGGAACAAGGCCGATGGCGGCCTTTTCAGCCGCCCCAGGCAGAAGCGGAAGGGACGGAGCATCAAGAATCACGTCCAGTTCCTTTTCCGCCAGCATGTCCAGAAGGTGTCCCGCAAAACCAAAACCTGTGACATCGGTACAGGCCGAAACGGCCCCGTACAAATCCTCCGGGAGGTGTCGAGGCAGGTCGTTCAGTGCCGTCATGGCCTTCACGGCGGCTTCCACCTCGCCGGGTTCGTCCATTTCGGCCTGGAGAGCCGTAATGATAATCCCCGTCCCCAGGGGCTTCGTCAGGATCAGGGCATCACCGGGCCTGGCGCCCGTGACGCGCCAGATCCTGTCACGGTCAACCTCACCGTACACGGTGAGGCCATACTTCGGTTCTTCGTCCTCCACGCTGTGCCCCCCGGCGAGTACCGCCCCCGCCGCAAGCACCCGTTCCTGTCCCCCCTTGAGGATATCCCGCAGGATCTCCACGGGCTGGCAATTCACGGGAAAACCCGCCACATTCAGGGCCACCACGGGAGTCCCGCCCATGGCGAAGACATCGCTCAGGGCGTTGGCCGCCGCGATCTGCCCGAAGACATACGGATCGTCCACCACGGGGGTGATGAAATCAAGGGTGAGAATGCCGGCCCGTTTTTCGTCAAGAATCCAGAGCGCCGCATCCTCGCCGTGCTCCCACCCGGCAAGAAGCCTGTCCCCGGCCGGAAGCACCAGGTCTTTCAGTATGGTCTCAAGGTCCGCCGGACCTATTTTCGCCGCTCACCCACTGGCATGAGAAAGTTCGGTCAAACGCATGTCCTGTCACCTGCCTTTTTTGGGGGATTATTCACCCCACCTGCACGGCCCCCCGTAAATCCAACCCCTTCCGCTCAAAAAAGCTTCGGTGGAAGGGTTACCTGTTATCCTGTTTACTTTTTAAGTATGACCCTGAACCCGCCTTCGGGCAATTCCTCGGCTTCCACGGCCCAGCTTCTGCTTCCGGCGAAACGGCCCACGTTCATTCGTGACGTCATGGTGTCCACCAGAACGTGAATTTCGCCGGAAGAAACCTTTTCGATGGCTTTTTTCGTCTCCAACACAGGCTGGGGGCACGAAAGCCCCCTAGCATCGACGATGATCGGTTCCGGCATTATTTTTCACCCTTTCCTTAACCTTAAACCTAAATCTTTTCGCGCATCAGAAACCCAACGACAAGACAGAAAGCAAGACCGACAAAAACCCCGGCCGGGCCGTAGGCCCCAGGACCCGCCGGAGAACTTGCCATGCTGAAGTTATGGGCGATCCCGGCACCAACGAGCATGCCGAGGATAAAGACTGCCGCGTCACCGTCACCTTCGCCGCTCATGATGAACTGCCGTCCTGGACATCCGCCCGCCAGGGTGAAGGCAAGACCCGACAGGACCATTCCCATGGCGTTCCAGAGCACGTTCGTGTGGGCCACTGGCTGATCCTCGAAACCGAACCTGAACTGCCCCAGGATGAGATTGGTCACCAGGGCTGCGGCAAGAAAGGCCATGACGCCGTTGAACAAATGTGCGTCCCTGAGCATGATCAGGTCGCGAAGGGCCCCCACAGTGCAAAAGCGGCTGCGCTGGGCCCACCAGCCGACGAGAAGTCCCACGGCAAGGGCGATGGCCACGGGGGCCGCCATGGCGCCAGGCCCCTTTTCGGAAAAGAATATTGCCGAAGTGCCCTCGGGGCCGAAACTCGGCTTTAGGATAACGAAAGCCAAAACCGTTACTGCCACGGCCGGCATGATGTACCCGGCGGCCTTTTTCACCGGATAGCTGCGGCCCAGGCTGAATCCGTTCCAGAGGAAAACTATGCCGATAGCGATTCCCGCCACCAGCCCGATGACACCCGGCAGGGCGTTCAGGTCGCCGGCACTCAGGCGGATGTAGGCCCGCCAGGGGCACCCGAGGAAGACCAGGGCCCCGATCATGGCGAACATGCCCAGAAAAAACCTGATGACAGGGGAGGAGCCTGTCCTTGGCCTGTACTCCCCGTAGGCAATGGAAGCGACGAATGACCCCAAAATGAACCCTGCAAGTTCCGGTCGAAGATACTGAACCACGCTAGCCCTGTGAAGCCCCAGGGCCCCGGCGATATCCCTGGCGAAGCAGGCGACACAGATCCCCATGTTTCCGGGGTTCCCCCAGTACGTCAAAAGCGGCGCGAGGATCCCGACGGCTGTCCCCGTCAGTATGGGCCCCATGCGGGACATGAGAAGACGGTTCAATGGCTGAAACACTAAAAACTCCCACCTTTCCCGAAGAGTGAATATGAAACGGTCCACCGGGCGGCGCACAAGGGCACCGCCGCATCACAAACAACATGCGGGCACGCTCCAAAGGTGCCGGTTCCCGTGGCGGCACTCCGGGAAAGCAGGAGTTCAGTTTGTCTGCCAAAAGGATTTGACGATTCAGAGAAAGAGAGGGGAAAGGCTGAAGGAGTCCCCGCCCGAACCGCCTTGCTCCAATGGGGCAAAAGCATTGTCCCGTCGACCCGGAGTACCGGAAGCGCTGTCGCACCCCCAGGCGCGTGAATGCGGAACCCGCATTCCATCCGGGCCTCACCGGTATCTGCGTACCATGGGCGAGTCCTCCTTTCTTGTGTGAATGAAAAATCAGGAACATGATACCACACAGTTCAAGGCTTTTTGACAATGTGGCTCTTGCATTCCGGAATGGTCGTTTTAACCCGGACGCGGCGGTTCCCGGAGAATCTTGTTCCGGCGGCAGGCCATGCAGAATATGCCCTCGAGAATATGGGAAAAGGGGCAGGATCGGAAAGACCGGCGAAAACTTTTAAAACAAGCTTTTTTGAAACAGTTCTCAAGCTAAACGGGCAGGAGGATCTCCGTGCACGGGGCATTTTCGTGGGAAGGCATGTCATCCAGCAAAGGCCGTTCGCACATATCCTCGATGATGCGCCGGCCGTCCCAACGCACGATCGCCAGGGTCCCGTCGCTGTGCTCGACCAGGGCGGAACAGCTTTCCACCCAATCACCGGTATTGCAATACAGGACGTCGTCCAGGCACTTGATCGACGGTCGGTGGATATGCCCGCATATGACCCCCCGGGAGTCCGATTTTTTCGCGATGTCAAGCAGGGTGCTTTCGAAATCGCTGATGAATTTCACGGCATCCTTTACCTTGTGTTTGAGGTACTCTGACAGTGACCAATAGGGAAGCCCCAGCCACGACCGTACCCAGCCTGTCAGAACATTCAGGTACAAGGCCGCTCCGTAGGCGTTGTCTCCGAGGAATGCGAGCCATTTCCTGCAGGTCACCACAACATCGTATTCGTCACCGTGAATGACCAGAAAGGAGCGCCCGTCGGCGGTCTTGTGTCTGGCTTTTTTGCAGACCCGGATGCCCCCGAAGGAGTATCCGTCAAATTCATCCATGAATTCGTCGTGGTTCCCCGTCACGTAATGGACTTCCGTGTGCCTGGACATTTTCATGATCCGGCCCACAACCCTGTTGTGGGATTGGGGCCATACGGCCCGTTTTCGCAATTTCCACCCATCGATGATGTCACCGACGAGGAAAAGCTTTTCACACTGGATGGCCCCCAGGAAGGAAAACAGTATTTCCGCCTTGCACCATCTGGTCCCGAGATGAAAATCCGAAATGAAGACCGTCCGGTAGGCCGTCTTCTCCTTCATGACTTCACCCCCGCATTCAGCGGTGCAGTCTCTTCGGCAGCGAGGTTCTTCACGGAGACAATATCCCGGGCGACAGTCCGCGCGGCATCAGGCCGGGCGATGCCCCTGCAGGCTTCCTGCATTCTCAGAAGCCGCCCCCGGTCCAGGTCAAGTTCCAGGACTTTTTCCGGAAGATCCCTGAAATTTTTGACCCATTCACCTGCTCCCGCGTTTTGGAGTATCTCCGCGTTCTTGGTTTCCTGACAGGGTATGGGGTCAACCAGAAGCATCGGCAGCGAGCAGCACGCCGCCTCTGCCGTTGTCAGCCCTCCCGGTTTCGTGATCAAAAGGTCCGACGAGGCGAAAAGAGGGGCCACATCCCTCACGAAGGGCAACACCATCAGGTTTTGATCCGCACCCGTTTCCGGCTTTTGTCTTCCCAATATTTCAAACAGGCCGGGGTTTCTCCCGGCTATGACGGTCAGCCTGACCCTTTTCAACCGATGCAGTATCCCCGATACCGCCTGGAGAACTTTTCCGTCCGGAATGGAACTCCCGAGCAAAAGCACGTTGAGCGGACCGCCGTTTTCAGGATCCCTTTCAGGCTCTATGCAAAACGCCCGCTTGACCGGAATGCCCGTGACCTTCGTACACAACTTGGGGACACCCATCATCCGCAGCTTTCGGGCGGCGTCATCAGTCGGAACATGATACCTGTTGACGTGGTCGCAGACCCACATCCTGTGGAGGTCCAGGTCGGTCACCACCACATGGAGCTCACCCTTGTACAGGCCCCGCGCTTTCTGCCGGGCAACGGCATACATCGGCAAAAAATGGGTGGCGACAACGCAATCGGGACTGTTTTCCCCCAGGAATCTCGAAAAACGGGCGACGCGATCTGCGCTCAACCGGTCAATCAACTGGACGATTCTGCTTTCTGAGCGGTCCCTGTCGGTAATCCTGTACATCGCCCGACAAAAGGGCCTTGAATGTTCTCCCGCCAGATGGTATCCATCGGAATAAACAGAACGAAATATTCGGTCGGCAAACTGGAGGATATCCGCCGTTACCGACTCTTTCCCCATATCCCCCAGAGCTTCCGATACCGCCTCAGCCGCAGCCCTGTGGCCGTTTCCCGAAGAGGCGTATATAACGAATGTGGGCTTCATCAGCGCCCCCTTTCCAGTCTCTCCCGATGACCCGTCGGAGGGACGTCTGCGATATCCGGCGTTTATACGCCGTAATTTCACTCTATCAGGGCCCTGTAACAGTTTCTTTACATTTGTGTTTCAGTTTCATTCCCGAAGGGACAGAAAATTGTCCCGGAAAACCCGACTGAGCTGACCAACCGCCTTGACGAAAGTCTCGCGCCCAAAAGGGCGCCTGCTCCTCTCCCGTTTCGACTGGAGGGGCGGCATCATTCGACAGAATAGACCCCTTTCGTTCCCAAAACGGACTGATCCTCGTCAAGTGTCCCCGGTTGTTCATTTGGCTGCTGTACCCGGGCCGAAAACAGGACTCCCCCGATAACAGCCGTCAGGGGGGCGACAGTGACGAGACCGAAGCTTCCTACAAGGGTATGAAGGATCTCTGCGGCAACGTAATTGAGGTTCAGGATGTTCAGGACGGGGGTGCCCTGGCCGATAAAAACCATGAGCATGGTGCTGTAGCCGCCGAAATAGGCCAGAAGGAGAGTCGTGGTCATGGTCCCGATGACGGCACGGCCGACCTGAAATCCTGACCGGATCCGTTTGGCCGGTCCCAGGTCGGGGCGATGGATATAAAGCTCATGCATCGAGGCGGCAACATCCATGGCCAGGTCCATGACCGCCCCGGAGGAAGCAATGAAAATGCCCGAAAGAAATATTTTCCCCAGGTCCAGGTGGGGATAACCCGAATACAGGAGGGTTTCCGCAAAGGGTTTCACGGCACCGTGAATGGAAAAGAGGTCAGCGAAAAGAATGGACAGGACACAGGTCAGGCCAAGCCCGGCGGAGGCGCCCAGAAAAGCGGTGAGGCCCTTGCGGTTGAACCCGGCGACAAGGAAAATGATGACCCCTGTCAGGACGGCCGTAACAGAAATGGAGACAAGGATTGGGTCATACCCTTTGAGGTACCCCGGTAGGAGGATTTTCCACAGGACGACGCCGGTGAACACAAAGGAGACAACCGCCTTGACACCCGTCCATCCTGCGAAGCCCACGACCAGGAAAATGAAGAGCCCCAGAAGGATGGCCTCGATGTCCAGCCGGTAATGATCGGTGAGAGTGACATCGACAACCTTTTTCCCATGGGTGCTCAGCACGGCGAAGACCCGGTCCCCGGGTCTGAAGAGCTTGTCGAGCTCCATTTTCCCGACAAGCTGGTTATTCGCCTCGAAGACCTCACCCTTCCAGGGACCGTCGAGGATTCTCACCCGAAGGACCTGGTCCCCCGACTTGACGATCCCGAATTGCTGAACCTGTGAATTGTCTGCCGAGAGAACAGCAGCCTTCGCGTGCACGGGCCCTTTCCCGTTGTCCTTGAGCTGGTTCGAGTCACCGGGAATGAACAAGAAAATTCCGATAACGACGAGCAGTAAAAGGACGAATATTTTTTCCTTTTTGTCGCTCATTTTTTCGTCCACCTCCTGAAAGATCTTTCCCGGCACAGGGCATCCGGGGGATCGATGGTCCCGCAACCACCGGCCCCCCGGATGTCCTGAAAAACCGTACCGGTTCCCTTATCGGGCGACCGCCAGGGATCTTTCTTCCAGAAGGTTCAGAAGGTTCTTTCCTACATCCGTATTGTCATAGTAGCCGGTAAAGGAGTCGGCCCCGGGTCCCTGGGCGAAAGTAGGAACAGGGACCCCGGTATGGGAGTAGGATGTCCACGCCAGCCCGGCTTTGTTGTTCAACGTGTGAGTCAGGCTGACCGTGAGTGGTTCATAGCCCCCGTAAATGAGGTACGTTTCTGCATAGTCGGCCTTTTCCGTTTTCTTTTGCATCGAACGGCTGAAAGCCTTTTCGATGGCCTGGAGTTCCCGGGCATTGAGGGCGAATTGCAGGCGGTCTGCGGCCTCTTCATCGCCGGTCTTCGCCAGGGCTTCAAGTTCGGCGCGCTCTTGTTCCGAGAGGATCACCAGACCAAAGGCCCCCTTTATTGCCTCTTTAAGGTCCGCCAGGTCGGCTTCTTCCGGTATTATGTTCCGCCTGTAATCATCAAGCACCTTGTCAAATCCGATGTAAGACATGGACTGCCGGCTGAGGTAATCCAGGTAGGTCCCGTATTTCGTCCCGGCAAACCCGATCGTCAGGCCGCCGCATTCATGGTCACCCGTCACGACCACCAGGGTCTCGTCGGGATGTTCCATCGCGAAATCCAGGGCAACGGCTACGGCGTCATCGAAGGCCAGCGTGTCTTTTATGGCTGCAACGGCATCATTCGCATGACAGGCCCAGTCGATCTTTCCGCCCTCCACCATCATGAAGAAACCCTCAGGGCCGTCGAGGAGCTCGATGCCCTTTTGCGTGAAATCCTCAAGAGTCAGCGGCTGGTTGTCGATGGAATATTCGAGGGCCATGTCCGGATCCAGTTCCGGGCTGACGGCAAAAACCTTGCCCGTCCCGGGTTCCAGAGCCGTGAACTCCTCCAGGGTCCGCGTCACGGTGAAACCCTTCTCGATGGCTACCTTGTACGCATCAACAGCACCATCAGGGCTTACCGGTTTTTTTAGTCCGCCTCCGGCAAAATAGTCGAAATCGCTTTCGGCCAGTTCGAGGCCGATTTCATGGTAGTTTTTTCGTGTCGGCTGATGTGCGTAAAAACAGGCGGGAGTAGCGTGGTCGATGGAAACGCTCGAGACAAGACCGACTTTCATCCCCTTTTCCCTGGCTACCTCGGCCACAGTCTTGTATTCCCGGGTTTTTGACGGATCCATGGAAATGACTCCGGAATTGGTCTTGAAACCACAGGCGAGAGCTGTCCCCGCCGCCGCGGAATCTGTGATGAAGGCATCGGCCGCATAGGTTGTCGTAAGACCCTGATAGGGCATCTCCGTGATGTGGAGTTTTTGTATCCCCGGTTCATCGGTTTTGCTGCCCTGTAGATAGATTTCCGCCGCATTCAACTGAGGAAGCCCTACACCGTCCCCTATGAAGAGAAAAACGTACTTCGGTGCCGCAGCGAAAGCCCTTCCTGAAACAGCCAGAAAAAAGGCCATGACTGCAAGAAGGAAAACCCCCTGAAACGCCCTTCGTGCTTTCCAGGACATCCCGTACATGAAAACTCCCCCTGTCATCTGAATTGAGACTCGTCTCGAATGATAGGGGGAGTTTTTCACGTTTGTATTACCGCAACGTAACAATTTCGTTTCAATCGCGAAAAGCGAAAGGGGGGTTTGGGTTTTACAGGCGGCGGATGACCATGGCGACGCCCTGGCCGCCTCCGATGCAGGCCGTAGCCAGACCAAGTTCCTTGTCATGATGCCTGAGGGCATAGATCAACGTCGTCAGGATCTTGGCCCCCGTTGCGCCGATGGGGTGTCCAAGGGCGATGGCCCCTCCGTGGACGTTGCATTTTTCCATGTCGAAGGGCATCTTTCGGTGGACGGCAATAACCTGGGCCGCGAAGGCCTCGTTGAGCTCGATGAGATCCATGTCCTCCAGTGAAAGCCCGGCGATCTCCAGCGCCTTCGGCGCCGCCACGGTGGGGCCGAGACCCATATGGTCGGCGGCGAGGGCCCCGCTGGCATAACCGAGGATCTCGGCCATGGGCTCGT
>JBKHBH010000033.1:0-19673 GCA_046542505.1 Thermovirgaceae bacterium
TGGGGACTCTCGGCGAGTGGGGGACATACAGCCTTGATCCCTACAAACTCCTGACCGTCGGCGAAGGCGGCCTCATCGTCACCGACGACGAAACACTCTACGACAGGGCACGGTTCTATCACGACCACGGGCATATGCATGATGCCGGCATCCCCCGGGGAGCCGAGGGCAAGGCATGCCTGGGGTTCAACTTCCGGATGAGCGAGATCCAGGGAGCCCTCGGGCTCGTGCAGCTTGAAAAGCTCGATGGGGCCATCGGACACCTCAGGACCAACAAGAAAAAGATCCTGGAGGGCGTCACGATGCCGGAGGAAGTCCAGTTGCGGGATCTCCCCGACCGTGAGGGAGAAATTGCGACGCAGCTTGTTTTCCTGATGCCCGATTCACAAAGCGCCAGAACGTTTCAGAAGGCGGCCGGTGACGCCGGGGCCCCCTGCGGGATCCTTTCGGGCAACACCTGGCACTACGCCCGCCACTGGCAGACGCTTCGCGAGGGAACCTACTACAGCAGGCTCCGCTGTCCCTATGACTGCCCCTATGCCGACGAGATTCCGACCTACCGTCCCGTGGAATGGCCCCAGACCCACGACATTCTCGACAGGGCCGTGGTCTATGTGATGGAAATCTTCATGGACGAGGTCAAGATCGAACGGATGCGCAAGGCAATCCAGGTCGGATTCGACGCGGCTTTTTAGAGAATGGGTACAGGGCGCGACGGAGTTTTCTATAAAAAAGGGCAGTCAAACGGCCCCGCCACCGTCTTTGTCTTGTCCGACGGCATCAGGGGGCACGAGAACCAGTCCATGGGAATCGCTTCGTGGCTGGAGGATTTTGGGACGGCCGTCGAGGTCTTTCGGATCCCCTCTCTTTCGGGATACCACCGCTTAAAAAACCTCAAGGTGACATCGAGGCGGCTCGTGCACAAAAAGTCCCTGCGGTGCATGAAGTGGCTCGAAACAAGCGGAGGGGAAGTCCTTCTTGAAGAGATTCAAGGCAGCCTCCAACGGTCCGGCATCGATGGGAAAGAAGCCTTGTTCCTGTCCGCCGGGAGTTCAGCCGCCCCGTATTGCCTGGCCGTATCGGGCGCCACGGGCGGCAGGAGCTGCACCGTGATGACCCCTTCCGTCCTGGGGACCAAACCTTTTGATTTCGCCGTCGTTCCGGAGCATGACCGGCCAGAGGCGTCGGAGAATGTTCTGGTGACCCTAGGCGCCCCGAACAGGATCAGGACGGAGCTCCTGAATGGAAAGAAGGAAGAACTGATGCGGCGTTTCCCACCGTTGCGTCAGAATCGCTGGGCCTTTCTCGTGGGTGGGGATGACAGAAACTACCACATCGGTCCGGAATGGACCAAAAGGGTCATCCAGAAGATTTTGGCTGCGGCGGAAAAAGCCGGTGCGGACCTGTACGTGACAACATCCCGCAGGACGCTTCGAGAGACTGAAAGGGCGCTGGAAGAAGAAGTTCATGGTGATGACACGGTCCGGATGCTTCTTTTGGCTTCGGAAGACGACTGGAACCCCGTGCCGGGCATGCTGGGATTATGCGACAGGATCTTTTGCACGGAAGACTCCGTATCGATGGTCTCCGAGGCGGCTACGGCGGGCCGAAGGCCCGTTGTGCTCCGGGCGGAAAGGAAAAAATCTCCTGCAACCGTTGCGGCGGCTGCGACTTCCCTTTTTGCTGAAAAGGGGTTTTTTGACGAAAAATGGATCTTCGGTGCCCCACGGTTCGATAAAATGATTCGGAGTTTTGAGGAAAGAGGTCTGTGCCGATACCTTGCGGAAGCCGAGGAAGTGGCCGAAAATTTTCGGGATGAGGAAAGCCGGCTGCCGGAAGATTTCAACGAGGCCCGCAGGGCTGCGGAATGGATACTGGCAAGGTGGAACCCATGAAAATCATCCAGATTCTTCCCGGTCTTGAAGAGGGCGGTGTAGAAAGACATGTCCTGTGGTTGTCGAACGAACTGGCCTCCAGGGGGCATGAAATTCTGGTCGTCTCTTCGGGTGGGAAGCTTGAAGGACAATTTGAGCCTTCCGTAAAACATTGGAGACTTCCAGTACATGTAAAAAACCCTGTCACCGGGGCTTGGTGTGCCGCAAGAATTGCGTGGAGAGTAAAGCGGGAGAAATGGGATGTACTTCATGCACATTCGAGAGTGCCGATCTGGATAACCTGGTGGAGCAGCGCGATGTCGAAAGCCCCCTGGGTCTCTACCGCTCATGCACTCTATACGCTGAATGCTGCGTTAAATCCGTTGAGGCGGGCCGAGGTTGTGATCTGCGTCAGTCAAGCCGTGAGAGACCACCTGAAAGGGTGGTTACCCCCGCGAAACATGGTCATATACAATGGACTGCCTCAGGCATACGAAAGCTGGGATCCGGGCCCTAGGGATGGAATGGTCCGGTTTCTCTTTCTGGGACGACTTGTGCCGAAGAAGGGACTTCAGGTCGTCTTGAAGGCCTTGGGGGAAATCAGAGAAAAGAACTGGAGGCTCGATGTGGTGGGTGACGGGAGCTTCCGTCCGGAACTCGAGGCCCTGGCCCGGGAATTGAAGATTGCAAAAAGGGTTGCCTTCCATGGTTTCAGGGATGATACGGGAAAATGGATGAAAGAGTGCGACTGTTTCCTTTTCCCCTCCCTGGAGGAAGGGATGGGCTTGACCTTGATGCAGGCAATCCACATTGGAGTGCCCATTCTGGCTTCCGACATTCCCGCTGCGAGGGAGCTCGCCGCAGGGGAAGCGGCGGACCTCATCAGCCCGGGGGATGTCAAGGCCTGGAGAAGGCGTCTGAAAGAGGTTATCCGCGACGAGGGGAAGTTTTCGTATTTCGACGGATCGAAAATAGGAACCGTGGCGGACCGTACAGATGAAATCGAGAAGGTCTACGCAGAAGCTGCAGCAGCAAGGTAGACATTCAGGATGGATTCCGGCGGGAAAGCACGGCTGCAGATTTATATGTTCTGAGAATTTCGGGAGGCGGTTTTCGTGACGACCTGTTTTCTGATCACCGGAGGTGCGGGGTTCATTGGATCCCACCTGTGCAGGCGGCTTCTCGCCATGGGGCATGAAGTTATCTGCGTGGACAACCTTTTCACGGGGGATAAGCGAAACATCAGGCCCTTGCTGGATGAATCGCTTTTCGAGTTCTACAGGCACGACGTGACTTTCCCCCTGTATGTCGAGGCTGACGGAATCTACAACCTCGCCTGCCCGGCGTCCCCTGTGCATTACCAGTTTGACCCCGTGCAGACGACAAAAACCAGTGTCCATGGTGTCATCAACATGCTGGGTCTTGCCAAGAGGTTGAAGGTGAAAATCCTCCAGGCCTCAACGTCGGAAGTCTACGGCGATCCGGAAACACATCCCCAGCGGGAGGATTACTGGGGGCACGTGAACCCAATTGGGCCCAGGTCGTGCTATGACGAGGGAAAACGCTGTGCGGAGACGCTTTTTTTCGATTACTACCGCCAGCACGATCTTCCGATAAAGGTGGCCCGTATTTTTAACACCTATGGTCCCGGAATGCATCCTGATGACGGGAGGGTGGTCTCGAACTTCATCATCCAGGCACTGAAAAACGAACCCCTGACGATTTTCGGAGACGGGTCACAGACACGTTCTTTCTGTTACGTCAAGGACCTGGTGCGGGGGGTGACGGCGCTGATGGAGACTCCAGATGATTTCACGGGCCCCGTGAACCTTGGCAACCCGTCAGAGAAAACCATTCTTGAGCTTGCCGAGCTCATCAGGGACCTTGCAGGTTCCTCGTCGGAGATTGTTTTCAGGCCGCTTCCGCAGGATGACCCCAGGAGGCGTTGCCCCGACATCGGGCTTGCCCGAAAAAAGCTGGAATGGGAGCCTGAAGTTCAGCTCGGCGAGGGATTGAAAAAAACAATTTCCTATTTCGACAAGCTGCTTTCAGGACGACTTTTTGCAGACGGCGATCCGCTCGGGGAGTGATGCCCGGTTTACCGGAGGGATTTGAAGAGATCGAGAAAGTCCCTGACGATTTTCTTCGAGTCGAAGGCCTGCGAGAGGAGCATCCGGGTTTCGTTAACCTGATGTCGTATTTGAGCTGGCTCCCATGTTTCGTAGAGCTTTTTGAGCCCTGAAACGGCCGCGTCGGGCCGGTCTCTCATGAGAAAGGCTCCGTCACGCTCGCCGAAGTGGCAGTCTATGGCGCGGCTGACGGAATCCGGGAGAAGGGGTCCCATCCAGTACCCGCTGAAGGCCAAAACGGGCCTGTTGCTTAAAGCGGCTTCGGCGGCCGATGTAGCCCCGGCGCAAACGGCCGTGCTCCACCCGATCCAGGGGTTCGGGTCGGGCCGTGTTCCGAGGACCCTCACGAAGGTTTCACCGGACCTCATGTTGGCCTTCATGCCCGTAAGCTTGAACAGAGGGAGCCTGTCACCTCCGCCTATGAAAGTTATTTCCAGGGACGGGATGATTTCCTTGAGAGGAAGGGCGTTGTCCAGCAGGGCCCTGAACCCGGGCGCCTTGTAGCCGCTGAGGCGGCCGAGGCAGAGAACACGAAAGGGGTCCCTGTCGGGAAGGGGTGACGTCTCCATCATGGACGTGATGGGCCTTCGGATGAGCCTGGCGGGAAAAGGAGGCTTGAGGGCCTTCATCTGTTCGAAGATGGGTTCTTCAGCCGTGATCCAGGCGTCGCTGGAAGCCACAATAGTTTCAAGGCTCCTGTTCCGCCTGTTGTCGTCCCGTACGGGATCGTGGAAAACCGTTACCAATCGGGCCCCGGAACGTTCCTTGACCGCCATCGCCAGAGGAAAGGCCCTCCTGGAGTCGGAGATGATGATGTCCGGGCCGAAGGCAGCGGCTTTTTGCGGAAGGCCGCCCCCCGACGGGGAAAGGCCTATGCTTTCGATGATCCCGACACCCTTTTGCCGGTGGCGGTCCTTGAAACTTTTGAATCCCGCCCAGCGGCCCGCCACGGCTACTTCATGTCCGGCCTCACGGAGGGCCCCAGAGAGGTAGAGGTTGAATGAAGCGACTCCGTCGATAAGAAAGCCTTCGCTGCAGAAAAGGATTTTCATGATATTTCAGCCTGACCTCCATACAGTAGCAGGTAGTATGCGAAACAGCTCTTAAAATACCATATGATGTCCTAAAAAAAGGCATGGCAAGGGAAGGAGACTGCGTAATGCGAATCCTGCACTATGTGGACGAGAACAGGCTTTCCTGGAGCAGACCCTGGCTGCAGCTTCTGGAGGAGATCGCGAAACTCGAAGACGATGTGGAACAGCTTGTCCTCTGCCGTCCAGGTGGAACCCTGCGAAACCAGGTCGAATCGGCCGGGTTCGAGGTCTACGTGTACAGACCCCTCATGGCATGGTGTCCTGCCTTGTGTGCCGGTTTCGGGCGGTCCCTGGGCAAACTCCGCCCCGATATTATCCACACGCGCCTGTCGTCCGCGGCAGCCATCGCCGGATACTGGGGACGCAAGGTAAAGATTCCCGTGATCTCCACCGTGGATAAGTACCCCAAGGCAAGGTATTACACGAAGGCCGACTGCATCGTGCCGTCATCTTGCGACGTGGCGCGCTACATGGAAGGCCTGGGGTTTCCAGCGGAAAAGCTTCGGGTCATCACAAACGCCATCAGAGTCGCCGAATACGCGCCCGACTCTGATGAGCGGGCAAGGGTCCGTTTTGCGGCAGGTGTGAATGACGCGACGCCCATCCTTTTGGCCATGGGACGATTCGTCCCCTGGAAGGGCTTTGATCTTTTCCTCCAGGCCCTGGAGTCAATTGAATGCAGTGAGCCCATCAAGGTATGGATAGTAGGGGAGGGGCCCATGGAAGACCGCCTTTTCGATTTGGGGAAAGGGATAAATTCCCGCAGGGAAAATGCCGTGAAGGTGTCCTTTTTCCCCTTCGCCGATGACGTGAGGCCTTACCTCAGGGCGGCCGACATCTTCGTGCAGCCTTCCTGGCACATACAGGGATCGGGGGGGCCTGAGACCTTCAGCCTTGCCCTTCTTGAAGCACAGGCAGCGGGCCTCCCCGCAGTAGTCTTCGATTGTGGAGGAGCGCCGGACCTCATCGAGGATGGTTTTAACGGGTGGGTTGCCGTTCCCGGCGATGTGCGATCCCTGAAAAGGGTTCTCGAAAAGGCCCTTGAGGAAATAGGAAAAAAGGAATTTGCGTCCCGTGCACGGGAACGGGCCGAGGCCCATGATGTCAAAAGGGCCGCTGAACTCCACAGTGAGATCTATCGGAGCGTGCACAAGGGAAAATCCTGCAGGGGCTCTCATTGATTCGGATGCCTTCATCCTCCATTTGGCGACGTTTGTATGGTAGAATGCCTCCGGCATGGATCCAGTCGCGCATAGTCGATGCGAAAACCCAAAAACGAGGTTGTCATTGCAGATGGTACGCTCGTTAAAAAGACCCGCTTCCTGGCCCTGGTTTTTCCTGGAGTCAGGTTTGTATTTTTCGGTTTTCTTCGAACCCTGGGGACCGGTTTTCCGGTACTTTGGCTGGCTCTTCTGTCTGGGCGGCCTTGCTGTACTTTTCCCCACGGGCGGGCTTCGGGAGAAGGAAGGGTTTTTTGTCCCTCCTCTCGGGAGGGTTATGCTATTCGTGCTGTTTTGGTCCCTTTTTTCCACCCTTATCAATTTTCACGGCTGGTATGATGCCGCCAAGGGTTTTTCCATCCCCGTCGAGGCCTTTTTTGGGGTCCTTGTCGCCACTCTTGTCTTCTCACGGAAGGGCGCAGCGAGACTTGAAAGAGTCTGGTGGGTTTCAAGCGCCGTTGTTTTTGCATGGACTCTTGTCACGGTGATGAAGGCCGATGACTTTGCCGGACCCTTTCATAATGTGAACACCCTCGGGTTGTACGCCGTGATGACCCTCCCCATGAGCTACTCCCTGGTGGCTCAAATACGGACAAGAAGAAAGATCTTTCTTTCCTGGCTTCTCGTCGCCGCCAACGTGCTGACCCTGATCTTCAGTTTCAGCCTGGGCGCATGGGTTGTCGGGGTCTTCGAGACGGTTTGCTTCCTGCTTTTGGTGCGCCCCTCCTTCAAAGGTCTGGTCAAGGCCGCCGCTGCGACGTCCCTTGTGGTGGCGCTTCTTTTTTCCGCCCTGACGGTCTCGAATCCGAAGGTCCTTTCCCATGCGGGAAGGGAAGTGAAGCAGCTCCTGTCCTTTTCGGAGGATTTGTCCCGTTTTACGAACAAGCGTTCCGTTATCTGGAGGGCCACGTTGGACCTTTCTCTGGAAAAGCCTTTGACCGGATGGGGATGGCTTGAATTCAGAACCCTGGTGAAAGAGGTCAGGGGCAAGATCAAGGGGATCGGGATCCCCATGGAGCCGCACAATATGTACCTTGAGCTCTTCGTGACGGGCGGGATTCCACTTCTTGTAGGCGGCATCGGGCTTATTGCTCTTGGAGGAAGGAGTGCCCTGAAGAAGATGAAAGCCTCGGGTGAAAGGGGACGCTGCCTTTACGCCGCTGTCTTTACGACCATTGCGGCAATAATGTTTTATGGCATAGGCGGAAGCATCTTCGCCGCCAGGCACAAGGTGGGGTTTCTCTTCTGGGTCCTTTTCGGCATCGCGGCGGCGCGGGAGAAAGGTGGTTCCTCCGCCGGCGGAAAAGAGACAGGGGCCGCACCGGAGACTTGCTGACATACTTGGATACAGGTTCGAAAAGGCTTTACAAGCTGCACGTAACAGGGTATATTTTTATATGGTGAAGAAGTTAAGTGTTTCCGATCAGGCAAGAGGGCTTGACTCCCGGCCCCGGATCGGTCACAATCACCGAGGGGCGCATTGCCCCGGTAATTTTTTTGCTCTTGTCCCTGCATCGACCCTGAAGGCACGAAAGGAGGTGCAACCCCCGACCGCCACAAAGGGCACGCGGGGAAAGAGAAGGCCTCAAGGCACAAAAGGGCAGGCGGAACGTCAGGAAGGAAACGTGGAGACTTCATGATGACCGTCGCTTTGATGTGTCAGGGCCAATACACATCAAGGGGGTAACACAACTATGAAGAAATTTGTTGCGCTTGTAGCAGTTGCGGCGTTGGTAGCCTTTGCGGCTCCAGCCTTTGCGGCCAATCCGTTCATGGATGTTCCCATGGAACACTGGGCCTATGACGCGGTCAGCCAGCTCGCCTCCAGAGGCATCGTCACCGGGTATCCCGATGGCGCCTTCAAGGGCGAGTGGAAGGCCACCAGATACGAGATGGCTTCCGTCGTGGCCAGGGCGCTCGCCCATGTGGACATGAACAAGGCGAGCAAGGAAGACCTCGAGCTCCTCAAGAGACTCGTCGTCGAATTCAAGGATGAGCTTGACGCCCTCGGCGTGAAGGTCGAAGACCTCGACGAAAGGGTCGGTGTTCTTGAGGATCGTCTCGGCGGATGGGAGTTCAGCGGATATTTCCGGACCACTGCGAAAATGTATGACAACAAAGACGATGACTGGAGTGCCGACCGTTTCCGTCTGAACATGAGGAAATACCTCGATGACAAGGTCACCATGAACATCCGACTCCAGGGCGGCGCTGGAGAGTCCCTCGCGGTCGAACTGGCCTATCTGAGCATCAAGGATTTCCTCTTCGAGGGATCCTCGCTCACGGTGGGCAAGTTCTGGCATGACTGGGAAGGTGGTTTCTACGCTGTTGATCCCTTCTTCTTCAACATTAATGATGCCTGGATCACCGACAGGGCCGATGATCTTGGCTTCGCCTACAGCGTGCCCTTTGCCGGTCTCGGCAGCTTCAATCTCTACGTGGCACGTGACAGCGTTGACCAGAGCATTGAAGAAGACGAATTCGATGTGATTGATGAGTACAGCTACGGAGAGATAGATGTAGTTATTGAAGACGACCTTTACGCAAAGGCAAGTCTCGATACTGGGCGTTACGTTTATGGTGCGCGCCTTGACTTCCAGTTCAACGAGATGTTCGGTATGGGCCTCAACTGGATGAACTTCGACTACGACAGCGGCGCAGAAGGTCAGCTCTTTATTGAAGAAACCGAAACTGTGATTGACGGTGACTTCGAAACAAGTCAGACTTGGTTGTGGAAAGGCCCAAAAGTCACCCTGGCAGCAGATTACAACGTTCTTTGGGCCGACTTTACGGTCGACTTCACACCGGGCATCGAATTTAAGGGACAGTACTTCAAAGAAGATCTTGACCCGGCGTGGCAGGTAACAGGTGATACACCAGACGACTCTCCTACCGCCTGGAAAGCTGTTCTTGACGTTGATCAGGATGTACTGGGCTTCACCAGCCTCTGGGTCGAGTATGCTCAGCTGGACAAAGGGTTTGTCATGGACAACACCTGGTCCTACGGCTGGGTCAGCGGCGTACATTACCTGAACAGCATGGGACAGGTTGCTGAGGATACGGACATTTGGAATGTCTACGCCCAGCAGAAGTGGAACGAGAAATGGGGAACCTACCTGCGTTACAACAAGGTTGACGGCGGCCAGTTTGCCGACTACGATGTCTGGACAGCTTCAATCCAGTACTGGTATACCCCGAACATGGCCTTTGAAGTTGGCTACGACAAGCTCGATGGAACCTCGAATTACGGTGATGCGATCGACGAGGATACCATCTGGGTCCGCACGGCGGTGTTCTTCTAGGAAAACAGGATGTGCTATACTCAGGGCGGGAGCAATTGCTCCCGCCCATTTTTTTTGACTGGAGTGATCGGCGTATGCGCAGGATTATTTCTTTAGGCCTGACAGGTATTCTTGCCGTTACATTGGCGACATCCTGTTATGCAGCATCTTTTGACAAAACACTTCAAAGGTGGCAGAAGACACAAAACTTTGGCGACAGCGGAGAACAGATCGAAATAACGGCCACTTACTATGCTGCAGAATACATAGAGGCCCTCGCGCAAAAAGAGGCTGAAACCAACCTCTGGACGGCCGATGAACTGGAACAGTACAAATACCGGCTATTAACCAACCTGAAGCTGGAGGATACGATCCCCGTTCATATAAAATTCAAGGTCAGGGGGCCGTCACTCCATCTGGCACCTTTTGGAGAGCAGATCTGGCTGCGTATAGGTGGAGAACGGTACAGCCCGGTGGAATATGATCCACGTTTTAATTTCAAGATTTCCGACGAACGCGACGGCATGATACATTTCCCGAGGTATGATGAAAAAACAGGAGAGGACCTTTTGGAAGGAGCCGATACGGTCAAGCTCGAAATCAGCGGGAGTGTAAGCATGGCCATCAAACCACATGCTGTCGAGTTTTACTGGGATGTCAACAAGGATGATCCCTCAAGGTTTTATACCGGAGAGGCCGGGCAAAGACTCGAAAGAGATCGTCTCATAAATCGCCTTGAAAAACTGAACGATAAAAAATCAGAACTGGAAAAAGAGCTGGCAGACGTTACATCCGAGATCACTCAAATTGAACAACGACTTGAAGAGCTTCAGTAAAAGATACGAGATTTGAAAACAGAAGGCGGCGGGATAATTACCCCGCCGCCTTTTTTTGCAGGCCGCTGCATGGTACGATGTGGAAAACCTGTACTTTCAAAGGGTGAAGCCAATGAAACGAATTGCGGTACTGACCAGCGGCGGAGATTCCCCGGGAATGAATGCCGCGACCCGGGCCGTGACCCGTACTGCCATCTCCGGAGGTCTTGAAGTCTATGGTGTCATGCGCGGTTTTGAAGGGCTTCTGGACAAGGATATACACCCCTTGCGGGTACGGGACGTGGGTGGGATTATCCACCGGGGTGGGACCATCCTCCAAACGGCACGGTCGGAACGGTTTCGGATGCCGGCGGAGCAGGACAAGGCGGTGGAGAACCTCCGGTCAATGGATATCGAAGCCCTCGCGGTCATCGGCGGTGACGGATCATTTCGGGGCGCCGCGGAGCTTGAAAGGCGAGGTCTCCCGGTGGTGGGCATCCCCGGCACGATAGACAACGACATCGGAGCCACGGACCTGACCATCGGGTTCCGGACGGCCGTAGAAACGGCCCTTGACGCCGTCATGCGACTTCGGGACACGGCTTCGAGCCATGATCGTCTTTTTATCGTGGAAGTCATGGGTCGTCACTCGGGTTTTATCGCCCTTGAGGTGGCCGTGGCGGGAGGGGCCGAGGCGGTACTTGTTCCCGAGGTCCCATTCAGCCTGGGACGTCTCATAGACAAACTTCACGCTGCCAGACAGAAGGGAAAGACCCATTCACTGATAGTCCTCTCAGAAGGAGTCATGGGTGCCAGCGAGCTTCGTGAAAGAATCCAGGACACTGGGGGCTATGATGCCAGGGTCACCGTCCTGGGGCACATCCAGCGGGGGGGCAGTCCTTGCGCCATAGACATCATACTTGCCTCGAGAATGGGGCGGGCGGCCGTAGAAGCCTTGCTTGCAGGCGAGAGGCGGGGCATGACCGCCGCATCCTGCGGACGTGTCAAAGTTGTTCCCCTTGAAAGGGCGTGGGAGGAGAAAAAGCGCCTTGACGCGGAACTGATGGAGATTGTGGAGGTCTTGAGCATCTGATGGACGTCGCAAAATCCCTGTGTGCGATTGTTGCTTCGGGACGGGCGAAACGTGGCGTCGCGAGGCTCTGCAAAGGAGAGATCCTTACCCGGGCCGTCAATATCCTGGAAAGGGCAGGGCGGGTTGTCCTGGTCACCGGTTTTTACGTCCCGATCGCCAAGTCGCCTGAAACGGACGGGCCCCCGGGAACGGCGGTTCTCGCAAGAGCACTTCAGGGTCTTGGCAAGACGGTTGAAACAGCAACGGACCGCCCGAATATTGAAGCTTTTGCCGCATGCTGCTCTGTCCTGGGGATTGAGGCTCCCCTTTGTGTTTTTTCCCCGGAGGAGATCCTCGCCCGGGACCCGGATGCCCTTGTCTTTGTCGAGCGCCTTGGCGCTGCGGCCGACGGTCGGTATTACAACATGCGCGGGGAGGACATCACTTTTTGGACGGCGTGCCTGGACCGGGCGGCCAGCCTCGTTGAGGGGGAAATCCCGGTGGTTGCCATTGGCGATGGAGGGAACGAGGCAGGGATGGGATGCCTGAAGGAGGAGCTTGAAAATCTGCTTCCCTCCTTTTCGAAATGTCTGTGCCAGGTGACGGCCGACGTCGCCCTTCCCGTGGACGTCTCAAATTGGGGTGCCTATGCCCTTTCTGGATTGCTTTCCGTGAAAGCAGGAAGATGGCTCGGCCACGATTTGAGGGAGGAGCGGGCGATGATCGAGGCCATGGTCGAAAGAGGGGCGGTGGACGGGGTTTCCTGCCTGCGAACGGCCTCGGTGGACGGGATGCCTGCTGAAGTCCACGAGGCCGTGGTCAATCGCATAAGAAATCTTTGCATGGAACATATTCAGAAAAAAGGCGCCGAATCAGCACGGGCCTGAAGTCAAAAGCGGTTTCCCTTCAGGGCGGAAAGCCGTTTTTCCATCAGCGGCGCGAAAAGAAGTGCGAAGGCGCCGCCGATTCCCGTTTGCACGAAATCCGTAACAAGTTCGACGGGGGCGACCTTCCATCCATAAAGAAATCCCGCGCTCGTGGTGTACCCGACGATCATGACGAGAGCGCCTGCAAGGATGGCGGTCTTTCTCCCCTTGGGAGCGAGGATTCCTACGACGGCTCCTTCCGTCCCCTTGATGAGAAGTGTCAGCGGAGCCCAAAGAGGATAGCCCAGAAGAATGTCCGCCAATGCAGCGCCGATCCCGCCGGAAAGTGCCCCGTATCTGGCCCCGAGCAGGATGGCGATCACGTAGATGACTCCTTCTCCCAGGTTGAAGTAGATGCGCATCCCGGGCATGGGGACATGAATCATGGTCGCCAGGGCGACGGCTGCAGCGAGCATTGCGCCAAGAGCGACGTTTCTGGTGATGTCGTGACTTTTCACTGAAATTCATCCTCCTCTTCCTCATCGTTCTCTATGAGTGTATGCTTGACAGGGAAGATGGTACAGATCCAGTGAAGGCCGTCCCGCACGTCTTTTTGGACTTGTTGCCGCACAGGGGTAGGAGTTCGTATGGATGCGGCCTTGTACAAATCGAGAGAACCCGGAATGTCGCAGAAAAGGCACCGGCTCAATGTTCAGGGAAAAACTTGCCAGAAACCGAGGTAGTTGAGGTATAATGCTGAAGACAGGAAAACAGTTTTTTTTCATTTCCCTCATATTGTGTGTGCCCGCCATCGTCTTTCTGGTATGGTTGTATGGGCAGCACAATTTTGCCGGCCCGCTGAAAATTCACAGCGTCGACCTGTGCAAGGAGCTTGACGAGAACAACCTTCCTTCGACACCGGCGGAGCGGTTTGAATGGGGCACACGCCAGGTTTGCCTTCACTTTGTTTACAGCGCGCCGCGCGCGGGTTCGCAAGTACGGATACAATGGGTTTACGAGAATCGTGTTATTTCCCAGGAACAGTTGACGATTACCGAAAAAAAGGGCGTCAAGGCCTTTTATTTGCTAAGAGAAGACGGCACCCCCCTTCCAATGGGCGATTATTGCGTTGTAATAGAAAGCGACGGCAAGGAAACTTTGCGCCGTTGTTTTTCGATCACACGCTGAAACCGATTCAGCGCAAAGGAGTTGCAAAATGCGTTTTTTTCTTGACACCGCGGAAGTTGGTGAAATCCGCAAGGCAGCGTACTGGGGCGTCATCAGTGGCGTTACCACAAATCCCACCCTTGTAGCGAAAAGCAACCAGGATCTTGAAAGCGTCATTACCGAAATCTGCGATATCGTTGACGGCCCGGTCAGCGCCGAGGCTGTTTCCCTTGATGTCGAAGGCATGGTGCAGGAAGGGCGCGAACTGGCTTCGATCCACGACAACGTAGTGGTGAAGATACCCATGACCGCTGAGGGCATGGCGGCCACCCGGCGGCTTTCCGACGAGGGCATTGATGTGAACGTAACCCTTGTCTTTTCTCCGCAGCAGGCGCTTCTGGCGGCCGCGGCGGGAGCGGCCTATGTAAGCCCCTTTATCGGGCGGCTTGATGACATCGGCGAGGACGGCATCGGGCTCGTCCAGGATATTGCGGAGGTTTTCCTGCTCCAGGATATCCCAGTCGAGATCATCGCCGCCAGCATCAGACACCCACGGCACGTGATCGATTCGGCTCTTGCCGGGGCCGACATCGCCACCGTTCCTTTCGCCGTCCTTGAGAAGTGTTTCAAACATCCCTTGACGGACAAAGGCATCGAACGGTTTCTTGCCGACTGGGAGGGAGCCCGGAAGAACAATGGCTGACAACGAAACGGTTGAAACCAGGGCCCAGACAGAAGCAACGCGGGATAACGGTCAGAGTGTCAACGGCAACGGCGAAACGCGGAAGGTTCCCCGGCCCAAACACTCCTTCGGGGATCTTCACGGGCGGGGGTTGACGGAGTTGCGCAAGACCGCCCGACAGCTCAAGCTGCCCGGCGCTTCGACGTTGCGCAAGGATGATCTCGTCATCGCCATCCTCAAGGCCCAGACGGAAAGCATGGGATTCCGGTTCGGCGGCGGTACCCTTGAGGTGCTGCCCGAGGGATACGGTTTCTTGCGCCCGAGAGGACTTTTGCCGAGCGACCATGACATTTATGTCTCAGCCTCACAGATTCGGCGTTTCGGACTCCGGAACGGGGACCTCGTCTGGGGCCTCATAAGACCTCCCAAGGATCAGGAGCACTATGAAGCTCTTCTCAGGGTCGAGGTAGTCAACTTCTCGGACCCCGAAGAGGCAAGAAAACGCCCTCACTTCGAGCGCCTTACGCCGATTTTCCCCGATTTCCGGATGCAGCTCGAGACAAAAAAGCACGAACTGACGACACGGCTCATCGACCTGTTCGCCCCAATCGGGAAAGGTCAGAGGGCGTTGATCGTGTCACCTCCCAAGGCCGGCAAAACGACGGTTCTCAAGAAGATCGCCAATGCCGTGACGGAGAACCACCCGGAAACGATCCTTATGGTTTTGCTGGTGGACGAGCGGCCCGAAGAGGTCACCGACATGGAGCGATCCGTCGACGGCGAGGTCATAGCCTCCACTTTCGACAGGCCGGCAGAGGAGCATATGAGGGTGGCCAACCTGACCCTGGAAAAGGCGAAACGCCTGGTGGAAGTGGGAAAAGATGTAGTCCTTCTGCTCGATTCCATTACCAGACTTGCTCGTGCGTCCAACCTCGTGGTTCCTCCTTCCGGAAGGACCCTCTCTGGTGGCATGGATCCCTCCGCACTGTATTTCCCGAAGCGTTTTTTCGGGGCCGCACGGAACATCGAGGAAGGCGGAAGCCTGACGATCATCGGGACGGCCCTGGTTGACACCGGAAGCCGTATGGACGAAGTCATCTACGAGGAATTCAAGGGTACGGGGAATATGGAGGTCCATCTTTCGAGGAAGCTTTCGGAGCAGAGGATTTTCCCCGCCATTGACATTACACGCTCCGGTACGCGGCGCGAGGAACTCCTCATGGGAGAGGAAGAACTCCAGAGGGTCTGGGTGCTGCGGCGCAGGATCGCCAATGTCGACGAGGCTGAAGTATTGAACCTCATTCTCGGAAAACTGAAAAGCACGGCGACGAATACCGATTTCCTGGCTACGATAAAAGTCAACCAGGCCTGATTTTTCGAGAGCCCCGTTTGAGAGGAGTGAGTCTCTTTGAGGCAAAGCCGCAACTGGTGGAAACTGAGGCTTTCCGGTAAAGTCGGTTTCTGGTTTGCCATCACTGCAATGCTTAGCGCGACGCTGTTTCTGACCATATGCTCGGGTTCAAAATCGGGCGTCGGATCCCTGGAGGATCTAATCAGCTGCAGAAACGGTGTGCCCCAGGAAGTCCCTTCAGGTTTTATCGTCATCGACATGTCGAGGTCTGCGGCTCTGGAAGGGCGCACACAGGATATTCAAGCGTCAGTAGCGGGAGCCATGGCGCTCGGGATTGGCCCTCTTCCGGAAGGTCCGTCGCTTTTTGAAGACGATCTGATTCTTGAGGAAATGAAACCGGAAAAGACTCCCGAGGAAAATGTGCTGGAGCGCGAGCCCGATGGAATTGAAAAAGAGCAAGATGCTGAAGGAGAATCCGGCGAATTAGAGGAAGCCAAGGACCAGGAAGAAAAACGCTGGGTCGAGTATTATGTCAAGGCCGGCGACACCCTGATCGGCATCGGCGAGTATTTTTCCCTGCCCCCGGATCTGATTTCAAAAGCGAATGCCTTGAAGAATCCCCACCTCCTCATGGAGGGGCAGGAACTTTTGATACCCCTGACCAAAGAGGATGTCGATGCGGTCCTTGCAGAGGTAAAGGCCAGGGAAGAGCGCGAGAAGGAAGTCCGTGTAAAGACCCTCAAGACCCAAGAGTACACCGTGAGCGACGGGGACAGCCTCTGGTCTATAGCGAACTCTTTCAATCTCGATATCAACACCCTTTTCGGGTGCAACGACCTGAAAAACCCCAACTATCTCCGCGTGGGGACCACCCTGCGGATCCCGAACCAGGATGGTGTCTTCTACAAAACAAAAAAGGGCGACACCCTTGCGAAGATCGCCAGCAAGTACGGACTTCCAGTTGAAGCCATCCGGGAGGTTAACGGCTTCGAGGGAACGAATCTCGCCGCTGGCAAGGAACTGTTCCTTCCGGGGGCGAAACCTGTCGCATCAGTGTATAACGTTGCGAAAGGGTCCTCCGGGAGCAGCGTCTCCGCCGGATTCAGGTGGCCTCTTTCAGGAAGGATCACGAGTGGATACGGGTGGCGAAGGCATCCCTTTACGCAAAGACGTGATTTCCACACCGGAATCGACATCAAGGGGCCGACAGGCCGGATCATACGTGCCTCTAAGGCCGGCAGGGTGGTTTACTCCGGCTGGATGGGTGGATACGGCCGGGTTGTGGTCATCGACCACGGAAAGGATTATTCCACGCTGTACGCCCATTGCAGCAGCCTGCTGGTACGAAAGGGACAGCGCGTGTCGGCCGGTCAGGCCATAGGAAAGGTCGGATCCAGCGGACGGGCGACGGGGCCCCATCTGCATTTCGAAGTTCGTTACAAAAACAAGGCCATGAATCCGTTGAAGGTCCTGCGATAGGAAAGCGAATTTTTTCAGTCAGGCAATTTGGCCTATGACAAAATTGCGGAGTTGAAATAAACTGGACCAGAAGCATGTCGCTCTGGTCCGGTTTTTTTGAAGAACAGGCGAACCGATGCGGGAGGAGACCAGACATGGCCAAGTATGTTTTCGTCACCGGAGGTGTCGTATCTTCCCTCGGCAAGGGGATTACCGCGGCCTCCTTGGGAGTACTCCTGAAACGGCGAGGCTTCAGGGTTTCTATCATCAAGATGGATCCGTATATAAACGTAGATGCCGGTACGATGAATCCCTTCCAGCATGGCGAAGTCTTCGTCACCGACGATGGATCCGAAACCGACCTGGACCTTGGCCATTACGAACGCTTCATCGATGAATCCCTCTGTTCCGGCAATTCGGTTACAACGGGAAAAATCTACTCGTCGGTCATTTCCAAGGAACGAGGCGGCCGGTATCTTGGGGCTACCGTCCAGGTGATCCCTCATGTGACCAACGAGATCCAGGAGAGCATCCTCAAGGTTGATGACGGTGTGGACGTGGTGATCTCCGAGATCGGCGGAACGGTGGGAGACATCGAGGGGTTGCCCTTCCTTGAGGCGATACGACAGCTGGCGAACCGGGTCGGAAGGGAAAACGTCGTCTACTGTCACGTAACGCTTGTCCCCTACATCGAGGCTGCGAGGGAGTTGAAGACCAAACCCACGCAACACAGTGTTCATGAACTTCGGCGTATCGGAATCCAGCCGGACATCATTGTATGCCGGTCCAGCAGTCCCCTCGGGAGTGACATCCGCGACAAGATCGCCCTTTTCTGCAGTGTCCCGAAGAAGGCGGTCCTGCAGGCTGTCGACGCCTCGACGATTTACGAGGTTCCACTTCAGTTGTGCGAACAGCGCTTTGACGGGCTTGTCATGGAACGCCTTGGTCTTTCGGACCACGAAACGCCCGATATCGAAGACTGGCGTGAGTTCGTCGAAGCCCACGCAAACCCGCAGAGTGAGATTGAAATCGCCATGGTCGGGAAATACGTCAGCCACAAGGACGCCTATCTCAGCGTTGTGGAGGCCTTGAACCATGCTGCGACGGCCCACCGGTGTCGCGTACGGCTGCGCCATGTCGAGGCCGAGGAAGTGGAACGCCACGGGGTCGAAGAAACCCTGGGGGGCGTTCAGGGGATTCTTGTCCCCGGAGGGTTTGGATCCAGAGGGGCGGAAGGCAAGATCGAAGCCGCGAGATATGCCAGGGAGGAAAAAACCCCCTATCTTGGACTTTGTCTTGGAATGCAGATCGCCGTCGTTGAGTTTGCCCGGAACGTCTGCGGCATTGCAGCGGCCAACAGCATCGAGATCGATCCTGGAACACCGAACCCGGTGATCCATCTTATGGATGAACAGAAAAACGTAACAGACAAGGGGGGAACTATGCGTCTTGGGCTTTATCCCTGTGAACTTGCTGAAGACACGAGAGTACGGGATGCCTATGGAACCGGACTTGTGCACGAACGACACAGGCACCGGTACGAGTTCAACAACGATTACCGGAAACGATTGAAAGAAGCGGGAATGAAAATGGCAGGGATTTGCCCTGGGAAAGACCTGGTGGAGATCGTGGAGCTCAAGGATCACCCCTGGTTCGTTGGAGTGCAGTTCCATCCGGAGTTCCGTTCAAGACCGGTGCGGCCTCACCCGCTTTTCAGGGAATTCCTGGCCGCGGCCATGAAAAAGGAACCTCGAGACAGGGAGGCGAAGTGCCGATGAAAAAGTATGTGGCCTTGTTCCTTGCGGCGATATTGGTGGCAAGTCCTGTAAGTGCTCTTGCGGAAGAGGCGGAGACGCCCCCCGTCGTGTCCCAGGAAAACATAGAGATGGCCCTTTACGGTAGGTCCATGTCGGGGGGCCTGGTAGAACGCCTTGTGCGTGTGGAAAAAGAGCTTTTCGGACGAGAACTTCCCGGAAGCCTGACAGAACGCCTGAGCGGCCTCGAAAACTTTATTGTCGAGGGCAGCCCCGGGCAGCCGTCGATGGTCTTTAAGCTCGGTGTGTGCGAATGGTCCATAGGGCGCGAGGTGTACATGCAAAAACCCGTGAACGCCCGTATCTCGGAACTGGAACGCGTGCTTGAAGGAGCCGCCTCGGAGGAGAAACCGTTGGCCATGCGCCTTGAACAAATCGTGTCACTTCTTTTCCCCGACCAGATTAGCTGGACGGAGATCAATCTGCCGGCAAACCGTGTCTTTTTAGCCTCCTTCCTGGATACGGTCTCTCCTGCCACGGTGGAAAAAGGCGACGAAGTGCTTCTCAAGCTTGAGGAAAACCTTGTTTTCGAAGGACATCTCGTGGCGCCCGCCGGGAGTCTTGTGTACGCCAAGGTGGAGTCCGTGAAGCAGCCGAAGAGTTTCGGCAGACCTTCGGAGATCACCTTTGCCTTTGACTATATGGAACCTCTGGGACCGGAGGAGATCCCCGTGTTTTTGGGGGATGCCTCGGTAACAAAGGCCAAAAGCGACAAAACAGTGGCGGCGGCGATCGGGACGAGCATCGTGGGACTCGCGGCGCTCGGTCCTGTCGGTCTCGTCGGGGGGCTTTTTGTCCGGGGTGAAGCCAAGGAGGTTCCTGCCGGAACGCCTATTTACCTGGAAACCTC
>JBKHBH010000034.1:0-19088 GCA_046542505.1 Thermovirgaceae bacterium
CTGTGAGAGGGATGAGGCGGAGATTGATCGCCCCGCCTCACCCTACTCGATTGTGTCCAGAAAGAGCCCTAAAGAGGGCTGTTGTGGTCCTGTCGAGAGGCCCAGAGCAGGTGTATAATTAAGATTGATAAATGTTTTCAAAAGAGGTGGGTGTCGTGAGCATTTTCGGCCCTGTACCATCCAGGCGGCTCGGTTCAAGCCTGGGAATCAACAACATCCCTTACAAGGTCTGCTCCTACACATGTGCCTATTGCCAGATAGGGCGGACACTGAAGATGGAGATCAAGCGCCAGCGTCACAGTGACCCGCAGGAGCTGGCCGGTCTTGTGAAGAACAGACTTCAACGGCTGAAAGAAAAGGGAGGAAAGGTCGACTACCTGACCATTGTTCCAGATGGTGAGCCGACACTTGATCTCGCCCTTGGGGAATTGCTTTCGAAGCTGAAAGAAAATGGTTTACCCGTAGCCGTCATCAGCAATGCTTCCCTCATCTGGAGATCCGACGTTCGTTCGGAGCTTGCTCTTGCGGACTGGGTCAGCCTCAAGATTGACGCAATCTCGCGGGATGTGTGGAAACGGGTTGACAGGCCGCATCCATCTCTTTCCCATGAGGACATTCTCGACGGGATGGAGCAGTTTTCCCGTTCCTACAAGGGGACGCTTTGCACCGAGACCATGCTCGTGAAAGACCTTAACGACGGACCGATAGAGCTTGAAGGCATTGCGCGCTTCATTTCGACAAGGCTGGAGGTCGACATCGCCTACATATCTGTCCCCACCCGCCCGCCGGCGGCTTCGTGGGTCAGGATGCCTGAAGCCGATGCCGTCGCGGCGGCCTATGCCGTTTTCGCCGAAAAGGGAATACCCGTGGAGACCCTGACTGGATATGAAGGCAACGCTTTCATCGTTACCGACGACCCCGCAGAGGAAATCCTGAACATTACCGCCGTTCATCCCATGCGAAGCGATGCCGTTGAAGAAGTGCTGCGTCGTCAGGGCGCCGATCACGAAATCGTTGAATCCCTTGTCAATGAAAGGCGTATCAGGCGGGTAACCTACGGAGAGTGGACCTACTACGTGCGCATAATGAAGGAGTCACGGGATGTCGAAATTTCCTCTTGAGGTGCTGAGAAAGAAGGTTTATCCCTTTACCCTAGGAAAACATACCGACCCCGGTGTCGTATTGGGATCCACCTTTGGCGAAGATGTGGCGGTCACACGCGTCGGCGGTGATTTGCTGCTTTCTCATGTTGACCCCATTGTGGGTGCCGTGAAAGGGATTGGTTGGCTGGCTGTTCATGTGGCCTGCAACGATATCGCCGCAAGCGGCATCAAGCCGAGGTGGATCCAGCTTTTGGTCCTGGTGGCTTCCGCAAAAGAGGTGGACCAGGTCGAGAGGATCATGTCCGATGCGGCCAGGGCGGCCGAAAGCCTGGGGGTGACCATCATCGGGGGGCATACGGGGTATTCTGCGGCACTTGAACGCCCCCTCGTTGCGGTGACGGCCCTCGCGCCTGCGGAAGGCCGAAGGGTGGTGACGACGGGAGGAGCGAGGCCCGGCGACCTGATCTACGTGACGAGGGGCATCGGGCTCGAGGGAACGGGTATTCTTGCCTCTGATTTTGCGGAGGAGGCTCTTTCCAGGGGCCTTGAACAACGGGATATCCAGGATGCCCTCAAGCTGCTCGAGTCCGTCAGTGTGGTCCCCGAAGCCCTGGAACTGTCCGACCTGGGAGCCACGGCCATGCACGACGTAACCCGCGGAGGCGTTCTCGAGACGTTCCTTGAGATAGGGTCCTGCTCCGGAGTGTGCATGGATATTGATGCATCAGCTCTTCCCGTTCCCCCTGTGGTGAACCGTTTTGCCGAGGCCTTCGGGTTTGATCCGCTCAAGATGATATCCTCGGGGACCCTGGCTGTCACATTGCCTCCCGAATCTGTTGAAGAAGCGGAAAAATGTTTTGCCAGAGGGTTGTGTGATCTGAAACAGGTGGGAGTCGCGACGGAAGGGGAAGGTGTTCGTCTGCGCGAAAAGGACAAAGACCGGCTTTTTACTGAAATGGCGTGCGAGGAGGACGAACTGGCGCGGATGTGGGAGCTTCTCGTACCGGAGGGAAAAAGAGCGTGAAATAAACAAGGAGGATGGCTTGTCAGGTTATTCTTCTTCCCGGAATTCCCGCAGGTCGTCCCCTGCAGTGAAGGTGATGTCGAAAAGCACAACCTCCGGCCGTGAACTGGTCCTTATGGGCGGACCCCAGGTCCCCGCACCGCAGCTGACGTAAAACAGGGTGTCTTTCTTCCGTAGAAAGCCCCAGTCCTGTTCGAAAAGCATCCCGGTAATGAAATTGAAAGGGAACAGCTGTCCCCTGTGGGTATGCCCGGAAACCTGAAGAGCTATCCCCGCCTCGGCCGCTTCCTCGAGATTTACCGGCGTGTGATCCATGACGATAACGGCAAGGGCATTGCCGGTTTCCGTGAGAATGCCCTCAAGGGACTTGCGTTTTTCCCCGAATTGCTCCGCCGCAATGTCCTTTCTTCCTGCGAGAATGAAAAGACCTTCGATTTCAACGGCTTCGTCAAGAAGAACCGTCACGTTGCCGGATTCAATGGCATGGACGGCCTCTTCGGTGTCTGTATAGTATTCATGATTCCCGGGCACGGCATAAACGCCGAGAGGTGCGGACAGTTCCGCCAGAACCTCGGACAGGCGCTCCTCCTGGGAATGGGTGACGTTTCCGTCGACGGTGTCCCCCGCCAGAAGCACCACGTCGGGTGCCGTCTCGTTGATGGTTTTGACGATCCGTTGAAGCCAGTGGTTGTCGACCATGATTCCGCCATGGATGTCTGATACGAGGGCGACCCTTACGGTGCCCCCGTCGCTGCGTTGCGGCAGGGACAGCTCATAGCTTCGGACAACCGGACGTATGGCATTGTAATGACCTGCGGTGACCACGAAGATGATGAAAAGGGAGTAAGCGGCCAAAAGGCGCAGGCGATGCCTTTCGGGCAGCTTGATTTGGTTTTTTGAATCCGGGGATTTCAGCCGGAGCCAAAGGTGAGACAAAAAACGCAACAGGTCGATGATGGCGAAGAAAAAGAGGGAGTATACCATGGCGCCGAGGTACCAGCTTCCGAGCCAGAGCATCCAGTCCGAGAAGGTGGACCTGCAGAAGGCGGTGCAGAGCCGGCCGACTGGGAAGGCAAAAACAAGAAAAAGCCAGAGAGAAAGGGAAAAAAGCTTCCAGGGGCCCCGCAAGGGGAGTATCCGGAAGACCCGGCTGGTTATGTACCAGTTGGCAATTCCGTACAGCGCAAGAAAGATCAAAAGAAACATGGGCACCTTCAGGAAAACATCCTTTCGCTGTTGAGGGCTGCTTGCAAAATCCGCCTCGGTCGAGAGACGTCCTGTCAATGATACATGATTTATGGAGGCGATATACTTGAAATGGGGGTGGTTTCATGGCACTGGATGCTTTGCATGTTGAAGGGTCTACATGGTATGTCCCCGGTCCGGTCAATGTCGGGATTTTCGTTGCGAAAGACAACCGGGCGGTGCTTGTGGACAGCGGCGGTGACGAAAGTTTTGGCCGGAAGCTTTTCAGACTGATCGAAGCCCGGGGATGGACCCTTGAAATGATCGTGAACACCCATTCGAACGCGGACCATATCGGGGGGAACGCCTACCTTCAAAAAAAGACGGGGTGTCGTATCGCGGCTACGCCGAAGGAAATTCCCCTTATTGAAAACCCTCTGCTCGAACCGGCCTTTCTCTGGGGAGGATTCCCGTTCCAGGCGCTCAGGAACAAGTTCCTTCAGGCACAGCCTTCAAAGGTGACCGACCGGTTGACTCCCGGGGAGACAGTTCCGGGTTTTCCGCTGGAGACGATTTCTCTTCCCGGTCATTTTCTGGAGATGATCGGCGTCAAGACGCCGGACGGGGTGTTTTTTGCGGCTGATACGGTCTTTTCGAAAAAAATCATGGAAAAATACGGCATTACCTTCTGTTTTGACGTCGAGAGCGCCATCAAAACCCTCGAAGTCCTGCCGTCTCTTCCTGCTAGGTTGTATATTCCTGCCCATGCGGAACCTGTGGAGGATATCGCCCCTCTGGCGCACCTGAACCGGAAGGCCCTGGAAACTGTCGGCGAAGCGATTGTCGGCATTTGCAGCGAAAACCCGCAATGTTTCGAGGACATCCTCCGGGCTTTGACGAATCGGTGGAATCTGTCCCTCGACGAGAACCAGTACGTGCTTGTTGGCTCCACATTGAGGGCTCACCTGTCCAGATTGTCTGATCTCGGCAGGATCGGGTTTGATTTCGATGAAAGTAGGATGGTGTGGAAAGCGCTAGGCTGAATGCGCCCGGTGATTGCGGGTTAGCCCGGACAATAGGCGGAATCACGCGAGCCTCTGGAAATGATGCCGAAGCCGGCAGCTGAGGCGGGGAAAGGCACCGCAGGCCGTTTTTGCTTGTTTTTCCCCGATCTTTCAACAAGTCTGAAGGGTGACCCTCGAAGGGTTGAAAAACTGTACGATCATCCGGCGCGAGAGGGAATAAAAAAGCGGGACCCGCAGGTCCCGCTCCTTCGTATCTTGTCAATATTCCCACTCGAATTCCTCGACTCCGGCTTCCATCATGCGTTTTTTAAGGTCTTCAGCGTATTCTTCGAGGTCTTCGGGTGTTTTCCCTTCGACGCGGGCGACCAAAACGGGCTGGGTGTTGGAGGCCCGTACCAGACCCCATCCGCGGGGGTATCTGATCCTGACGCCGTCGACGGTAATGGCGTCGAAATCTTTCAAGGCGCTTTCCTTGATTTTTTCGATGATCTCGAATTTTGCCTCATCGCTGCAGATGACCCTGGTTTCCGCCGTGCTGTGGTAGACAGGGACGTCGGAGAGTATTTCCGAAAGGCTCCGGTCGTCCTTTGACAGGAGGCGGAGCAGCCTGCCCGCCGCATAGAAGGAATCGTCGAACCCGTAGTACTCATCGGCAAAGAACATGTGTCCCGAGACCTCTCCCGAAAACAGTGCGTCGAGTTCCTTCATTTTGGCCTTGATCAGGGAATGTCCCGATTTCCACCAGACCACATCTCCACCCATGCGTTCGATTTCATCTACAAGGGCCTGGGAGCTCTTGACTTCCACGATAGCTTTCGCGCCGGGGCTGGAAGGGAGGATCTCACGCCAGTAGAGGATCATCAGGATATCGCCCCAAAGGATGTTTCCCTTGTCATCCACTACGCCGATCCTGTCTGCGTCACCGTCGAAACCCAGTCCCACGTCTGCTTTTTCCTGGCGGACCGTTTTGATGAGGTCGACAAGATTCTCCCGTTTTGTGGGATCGGGGTGGTGATTGGGGAAACGGCTGTCAGGCTCGGCAAAGAGGGGGATCACATCGCAGCCTATCCTTCTCAGATAATCGTTGACGAATGGACCTGCCGTGGCATTTCCCGAATCGGTGACGACCTTGAGTTTTTTCCCGCCGAGTTTCGTCTTCGACACGAGCATATCGATGTAGGAGCTTCCGATGTCCTGTCTGGAGACGGTCCCCTTTTTGGGGGAATCCAGGAATTCACCTGCGGTGATCATGCTGTGGATGTGGCGGATCTGGTCACCGTAGAGGGTCGTCTTGCCGAAAGCCAGTTTCAGGCCGTTGAATTCCGGCGGGTTGTGGCTTCCCGTAATCATCACGCCGCCCTCGAGGTCAAAATGGAAAAGGCTCCAGTACAGAATGGGCGTGGTAACAGTGCCGATGTCAATGACATCGATACCGGCCGCGGTGACGCCATCGATGACATCTTCCCTGATGCGGATGGTGGAAGGTCGTATATCACCCCCCACGGAAATTTTTGTTATCCCCTCGCGAGCGAGAAACGTGCCGTAGGCTTGTGCTATGGCACGGACGTTTTCGGAATTGAGCTCCTCCTCGGCGTTGCCCCTGATGTCGTATTCCCTGAAGATATGAGCCGGAACGTTCATTACAGCAACCTCCCTCCGCTTTCGTCGGAAGAAAAAGCAATGTCCCGTGTCGAGCCTGTCGCGGAAAAAAGGAACACTGTTTTTCTTTTTACTATAACATTATACAGGACCCTGTCAGGTGTTTCTTCAGGAGGATTCCCGATCCTGCCCCCGGAGAGCGGAGGTGGGCACCCCTTCTTTCCTGCACAGTCTCTTTAGCCTGTGGCGAAGCTCCTTACTCTTGCGGGACCAGTCCCGGGCTTCCATGTAGGGTCGGATCTCGCGGTGGCTTTCCATGGCCTTTTCGGCGTATTCAATGGCTCGCCCATAAAGGCGGAATTTGTGTTCGAAGATCTTAGAGAGCTCCACCAGGGCCGTGATCCGCGAGGAACGGTCCACGAGACTGCGTTCAAAAAGCTCGGCCGCCTGTTCCCATCGCTGGTGTCGTTTTGCGGTGAATGCGAGCCGCAGGCAGGCCTGGGTCGCCTTCGTGGAAGCATCTTTTTCCGCCATACTCCAGAGTTGCTCCGCCTGGTGAAGTTTTCCCCTGGAAGCCCAGAGATCGCCCGCCCGCAGGAGGTCCTCTGTTTTCGTGGTACTGCCGCTGAGCAGGCTCGCGATCCGGGCCTCGAGGGAGGCAAGGGAGAGGATGTCCGTCATGTTGTGGATAAAAACCCCCGACAGGGGCCCGGCATTGCCGGTCCGCAGAAAATCGGCGTAGTGCCGGGGTACGAGCCATCCCGGGACGTCGGAATGGTCCCTTTTGACGCCCAGGACGCCGTTTTCTATGGTCCCGAGCCTGCAATCGGGGAGTCGGCCTTTCCAGATCCATCTGGCCAGGTACAAAAGGTCCAGGTGCCCCTTTTCCGCGTCGGGAGGGGGCTTTTTGTTCAGGATGGAACGGGACTGGAGTATTGGGAGATCGAAACGTTTGCCGTTATAGGTAACGAACCCCGTAGCCGGAGCGATCCATTCGAAAAGATGATCGAGCCACGTGTTTTCGGCTTCGGGGGTACTCAAGAAAATTTGCCTGATGACGAAGGAACTATTGATAATCCTGCCGGTTCCTGCAAGAAAGGCATAGGTCCCCGTACCGCCCGCAAGACCGGTGGTCTCCAAATCAAGAAAGACCGGGCTTGATGTGGCTCCCCACTCTTGCAAGATTTCTTCGGCTTTGGAAACGTCCCCAAGGGGGACGGTACCGTGCCTTCCCGAAAGGGGGAATTTCCCTTCCATGAGGAAGACGCCGTCGTCGAGCCATTCCCCTTCGGGAAGCCCCGATATTCGGTGGAGCTTGCGGGAAACCCTTTCCGGCTGAACAGGGCCGAGAAGCCGTTCGAGACGCTGAAACCGCTCAGTCCCGTCAGTCATTGTTTCCCTCAGGCTCCTTGTCTCTGGAGAATCCCCGGCTTTTCTCCAGGAGCGTATCCAGCAAAAAACGGGTGTCCCGTTTCGAATGCATCTGCGATCCCATGGCACCGACGCAGGCGGGGCAGCCATCCTCGCAGGGGCATCCCTCGAGTGCTTCGGCGGCGGATTTGAGAAGGGTCTTTCTGAGTCCGTAGGCTGCTTCGGCGAGGCCGACTCCACCGGGGTAATTGTCTGCGATATAGATGGCCGGGCCTCCAAGGAAGGGGTCTTTTACCATGCTGTGGATCCTGAGGTCGTGGCGGTCACACATAAGAAAGAGGGGGACCGTGCCCTTCAAAAGATGTGCAAGACCTGTCAAAGCCGAGCTCCGCCGGTCCTCGGACCATCCTTCCCAGACGATGCCCGTAGGGAGAAAGAACCAGCATGCCGTGGTGTGCATCTGGTCCTCCGGCAGGTGGATGTGGCCGTATCCGACATTCTCGTGGGTATGGAGGCGGATCTTCTTGTAGACCGTCGGCCTCGACGCAAGCAGGACCTCTCCCCAGCCCCACTGGTTCTGTGTATCAAAGGTGTCAATGACCTGGAAACGGACCGCCATGTCGGCGTCGGTGTAGTAATCAGCGTCCACTTTCCTGACGTAACAACGCATGCCCTTGCTGTCGAGTTCCGTCACCTGGTAGGATTCTCCGCCGTGAAAGTAGATGGCTTCGGGGTGGATCAGCATGGGGGCGCTTGGTCTGTCCACCTCGCCGATGACCACGGGGTTTGCCGTCTCGGTGATGTCTGTGATCACATAATTTTCGCTCGTGGCGCTTCTCAGGGACAGGGACTCGGCGGGGAAGGAGTCGGCCTGCCAGTGATACCTGCCTCCGGCGTGGTGGAGAATGCCCTGGGCCTCAAGGTATTCTAGAATCTCTTCGGGGTCCTCCTCGCCGAAGCGCTCCCCCTTGTCGAAGGGAAGTTCGAAGGCGCCGCATTTGAGGTGACTCACGAGGATATAAAGGTTGTCGGCGTTGATCCTCGCCTGCTCAGGGGAGGCGCCGAAGAAATAGTCGGGGCGTGAAGCCAGAAACTGGTCCAGCGCAAAGGACGACGCCACCATGACTGCGGCCGATATCCCGCTTCGGCGTCCCGCTCGTCCCATTTGCTGCCAGGTGGAGGCAACGCTGCCGGGATATCCGTGGAGAACGGCAAGTTCCAGGGACCCGATGTCGATCCCGAGTTCCAGGGCGTTGGTGCTGATCACGCAGGAAAGGGAGCCGTCCCGCAGGCGTCTTTCGATGGCGCGGCGCTCGTTGGGGAGGTAGCCGCCGCGATAGCCTGCGACGGAATCGGCAGGGAGCCCGCTTTGGCGGAGAGCCTTCCTGATATAGGTGAGAAGCAGCTCGACGTTGATCCGGGATCTTGTAAAGACGATGGTGCTGATGCCGTTTGAGACGGCGTTGCCGGCGATGCGTGCCGTTTCTTTCAGCGATGATTTCCGGATGCCGAGCTGGCTGTTCACCACGGGAGGGTTGTACAAAACGATCCGTTTTTCTCCGCTCGGCGCACCGTTTTCGGCGACGATTTCCACAGGGGCCTCCAGGAGCCTTTCGGCATGGTCCTTCGGATTGCTGATTGTGGCCGAGCTGCAGATGAAACGGGGGTTTGAGCCGTAGAAGGCGCAAATCCGCTTTAGCCGGCGGATGAGATTTGCCACGTGGGAGCCGAAGACGCCGCGGTATGTGTGCAGTTCGTCGATGACCACGTACCGAAGGTTCTCAAAAAGTTTGACCCACTTGGTGTGATGGGGGAGAATCCCCGTATTCAGCATATCGGGATTGGTAATCACGATATGTCCCGCCGCGCGGAGCTTCGTCCGCACCGACGGTGGAGTGTCCCCGTCGTAGGTGAAGGTCTTGACGGGAGCACCGGCTTCCTGGATGAGGCCGTACAATTCCGTCAGCTGATCCTGACTCAGGGCTTTGGTGGGGAAAATGTAGAGCGCACGGGATGCATTGTCTTTCATTATCGCGTCGAGAACGGGAATGTTGTAGCAAAGCGTTTTCCCCGAGGCTGTGGGTGTCACGGTCACAACGTTACGGCCCGACAGGGTGGCTTCTATTGCCTTTGCCTGATGGCTGTAGAGACTTTCAATACCCCGTCGTGTTAACGCAACGCGCAATCGCTGGTCGACATCCGGCCATTCGCAGAAGTGGGGCGGGCGCTCAGGAAGAACCTGTTCGGCCGCAATGTCTCCGCCCAAAGACGTAAGAGTACCCAGAAATTCATCGAGAGTTTTTCGGCGTTTTTTCAGCAGGAGCCTTGCACCTCCGGAACAAGTCTAGCAACTTTCCTGCCCCACGGCGAGGGTTCTGAGGCGGTTAATGGCTGCCGATATTTCCTGGGGTCTCGGCCTCGCGTGTTCGGCGGGGGGCCTGCCGAAGGGGGAGATGACGTCAAGTCCTTCTCTGTCTATGCGTTCTTCCACAGCCTGGAGGATGCGATGGAGGGGTCGTCTGCCGTCGATGATGCCTTCACGGAGCGCGAAGAGGAGGATGTCGCCTATGGCCCGCGTCTGGCTCTCGTCGACGATCTGTTCCACCCGATCCAGATCTATCGTCGTGGGCCCGAACTGAATATGCCATTTCCCTCGAGCCCGCACGGCCGTCTTTTTCCCCTTCTTCGGATCGAAACTTTCAGGCCGGGGGATTCTGCATGCCACGTTCCCAAGTGCGGCGGGCTGTTCCGAAGCCCTGAGGTTAGGGAAATCACAGGCGATTTGTCGTGCTTCGGCGGTAACGTCTCGGGGGCGGAAGTGGTCCATAAGAATGACGTGATCCGCGGTATCGAAATAATCCCCTGAGCCCCCCATGACCAGGATCGTCGAAACACCGTCTTGTTCATAAAGTTCTCGGGCGCGGTCGATAAAGGGGATGATGGGTTCCCTTTCCGCTGCCACGAGCTGTTGCATCCGGGCATCGCGGATCATGAAGTTTGTCGCCGACGTGTCCTCGTCCAGAAGAAGCAGTTTTACCCCCGCTTCGAGGGCCTCCATGATGTTGGCGGCCTGGGATGTGCTTCCGCTCGCGTCGTCGGTCCTGAAGGCCCCGGTATCCCTGCCGAAGGGAAGGTTGTTGATGAAGGGGGAGATGTCGACGCCCTCGACTCTTCTGCCGTCTTCCGCCCTGATCTTGGCCGCCGAGCCGACGGCGACCACCTGTTCCCGGCCGTCGCCGGGGACATGGTTGTAGATGGAATGCTCCAGAGCCGCCAAAATGGTGGACTTGCCGTGAAACCCTCCTCCGACGATGAGGGTGACGCCCTTTGGGATCCCCATGCCACGCACCCTGCCGCCGTTGGGTGTTTTTATCTCCACTTCCAGGGAGGGGGGGCTTTCGAAGAGTACCGCCCTGTCTCTGGCAAGAGGCCTCGGGTCGATGCCGCTTCGTCTCGGAAGCAGCGCGCCGTTGGCGACAAAGGCCACCAGCCCCTCTGCTTCGAGGGCCTGTCGAAGGGCTTGTTGGTCTTCGACGGCATGCACGTGGTCCTTCATCGCCTTTTCCGGGAGGGCGCCGGCCAAAAGGGATTTTGCGGCCACCTCGGGCAGGTCTGTCGTCAGCATCTTCAGCGCCTCGCCGCCGTCTATGCGCCTTCCTTTGGCGGGCAGGCCGACCAGAAGCCTGGCTTCAAGCCGCTCGGGGAAGATCCTTACGCAGCTTCTTTCCAGTACTTCCTGTTTCGGCGCATCTATGGTGATCATCCCGCTTTTACCTGAGCCTCTCCGTTTCCCAGAGATTTTTTCCAAAGCTGTGTGAACGGAGCGGGCAAGGAAATCTTCCATGGCCGTCCGCCTCGTTTTACCTGATATCAGCTCCCGCGGAAGTCCCGTTCCGGCCATGGGTATGGACAGGGCGATCTGGGAAGGTGAGGCAAAGGGATCCCCCTGGACGTACTGGACAGTCAAGACAAACCCGGGAAAGGAGAAACTTTTCCCCTGGAGATCCTTGTAGGCCTTGTACCCCTTGCCGTCGATGCGTGAGAGAATGCGTTTCAGTTCCTGCATGTCCTTTTCGATCACTCCAGACTTCATTCCTGTTTCCGGTTGATGCCGCAGGAAAGGCTGGCTTGCTTACCGTCCTGCCACAGCCCCTTTGGCTTTTCGTGCACCTGCCATCCTCGCAATGAAGCAACTCGCCACCATCAACCACGGGACAGGCCGTGGCTTGTTTGCGCAAGGAAGCCTGGTTGCAGCCGATGACGGCAAACCATAGGGCAGTTTTCGGGAAAGGCCGCTGTGAAAAGGGCCTTTCTCATGGAAACAAAAGGGCGAAGAAAAGGCAAGGGGGAAACCACCGGGAAGCGGGGGGCCTGGAAAAGGCCCCCCGTACTGTGTTATTTGTTTTTCAACTGCCTGACCACGTCGATGACTGACCCGTCCCTGTACTCGACGACTCCGATAATCCGGTCTTCCACCTCTACGGGCGACATCGGCCCCGTGAGTTTTTCTGCTTTTTCCACGAGATCGTCGATGGAAACGAGCGGGATTTCCGGGTCTGATTTTGCGGCTTCGAGAAGATCCTTACGGTTAGGGTTGATGGCGACGCCGAATTCGGTCACCACGGCATCGACGACTTCACCCGGGGTGGTTACCGTGTAGACCGAGTCGACCACCGAAGGGATTCTTCCGCGCAAAAGGGGTGTGGTGATGATCGTCAGCTTCGCGCCGCTGGCCGTATCCTGGTGACCGCCGATACCGTGAAGCAGCGCTCCGTCTGCCTCAGTGTTGACGTTTACATTGAACTTCCGGTCCACTTCGGTGGCCCCGAGGACGACGGTATCGAGCATGTTGACCACGCAGCCGGCGTTCCAGGGGTTTGCGTACCAGTCGGCGGAAATCTCAACATGTTTTGCGTTGCGAGAGATCGACTCGACTGCGGCCAGGTCAAAGGACTGGACGTCGAGGATCTGCTCGAAAAGTCCCTCCTCGAGCATGTCGACGAAGAAACTCGTGATTCCCCCGAGACCGAAGCTGCCCTTTATGTCCCGTTCCCGCATGGCTTCCCTGACATATGCCGCCGCCGCAAGAGAAATGCCGCCCGCTCCTGTCTGGAAGGAAATACCCTCCCGGAAATAGGGGCTTGCCTCGATCAGGTGAGCCGCGTACCGGGCGATAAGAAGCCGCATGGGATCCCTGGTGACCCGGGTCGTTCCCGAGACGATGCCTGAGGGGTCTCCGATCTTGTCGACTTCAACCACGTAGTCGACCTGGGTCTGGGGTATCTGGATGTCCAGGGCGGGGTAGTTGACGAGATTGTCCGTGACGGCGATGACGCATTCGGCGAAATCGGCGTCGGTATGGGCGTATCCCAGTGAACCGCATGCCGATTCGCCATGGGCGCCGGTGATGTTCCCGTATTTGTCCGCCGTGGGAGCGGCGACGAAAGCTGCATCGATATGGACGTCACCGCTTGTGACCGCGCGGGGGCGTCCGCCATGACTCCTGAGGATCACAGGCAGCTCCATGCCGCCTTCCGAGGCCAGTTGTCCGATTGGGCCGTTCACCGAGCCCTGGATCTGCTTGATGACCCCTTTTTGAATGTGCTTCGTCAGGTGCTTGTGGACACCGAAAAGAGCCGTGGGAAACACGATGAGGTCCTTGATCCCCAGTTCGTAGCAGGCGTCGAGGACCATGTTGACCACGTAGTCGCCGTTGCGAAGATGATGGTGGAAGGAGACAGTCATTCCGCTTTCGAGACCGGAAGCCTTGATGGCGGCCTTGATGTTCGGAAGCGTCTTGTCCGTCTTGGTATTGAAGGCGGCCCTGTTTTTCTTGCCGATCCTGTTTCCCTTGGGAAGTCGCTTGGTATATCCCCTGAAGGGGAGTACGTCTCCGTAGCCCGGGATCGTATTGGGTATGTTGCGTCCTGCCGCGTTGACAGCCATGTCCTATTCACCTCCCTCGAGAAGCCCTGCCCGCTGCAGGGTGTACTCGGCCCGCTTGATCACGGGTTTGTCCACCATGCGTCCGTCGACGGAAACGGCTCCGAGGCCCTTTTTGGCGGCTTCTTTCGCGGCGGATACAATCTTTTGGGCCCGGTCGATTTCTTTCTGCGTCGGGGCAAAAACATTATGGATGACAGGAATCTGGTTCGGATGGATGACGCTTTTGCCCTGGAAACCAAGCTGTTTAACCCATTCCGTTTCCCGGCGCAGTCCTTCATCGTCGGTGACATTCGCGTATACCGTGTCAAGAGCGTCAACTTTTGCTGCGTGTGCGGCAAGCACGACGATCCGCCTCGGGCCGATCAGTTCTTCGCCCGTCTCAGACCGGTCCGTCTTGAGATCCGCCCTCAGGTCCTCTCCGCCGGGGCAGATTGCTGCAATTCTCGGGGTAGATGTGGCGATGTCGTAGGCTCTCCAGATACCAAGAGCCGTTTCCAGAAGGCAGAAGATCAGGGTTTTCCCTATGGAGATACCTGCTTTCTCCTCGATTTCAGAAAGGGCTTCATCAAGAATCTGCATATCCTTGGGGGACTCCGCCTTCGGGACACGGATTCCGTCGATGCCGCAAGGGACGACGGTCTCGATGTCCTTTTTCCACATGTCGGTGTCCATGCCGTTGATCCGGACTGTGACCTCACAGTCGCCGAAATCCCCCTGTTTGAGGACCTCCCTCACAAGGATCCTTGCGGCGTCCTTTTCGGACATGGAGACGGCGTCCTCGAGGTCCAGGATGACGCCGTCGGGCCGGAAGAGGTGTCCCCGAAGGAGCATGTTGGGGTTGTTTCCCGGAAGATAGAGTTTCGTTCTTCGGAGTTTCATCGGAAATCACCTCCGAGGAGCCTGGAGGCCGCAGCCTCAACGCGCGCCCTGAGCACCAGGTCCGTCGCACCGTTATCCTGAATGGACAGTTTTATGTCCTTGACGCCCATTTCCTTGAGGGTTTCCTTGGCCGATTTGAGGATGGCTTCACCAAACCTGGTGATGCTTGCTCCCTCCATCGAAACGGATATACCTCTGCCCTTGTCCACTTCGCTGGCGGTAACCAGGCAATCCATGGATTCAAGGGTTCCTGCCTGGGCTGTTTTCATTCCCATTCCTCCAATGCATAAAGAGGCAGGAGCGGTTAAACCGCCTAAACGGCAAGGCCACTTCATTGGTGGCTCAAACCGCGCCTGCCTCGAAATATTCGGCACCGTTCCGGGGCCGAATATGCTTCCCGCCCCGGAGATTCCCTGGTGCTACCAGGTTAAACCAGATGCTCCCATGCACACATTTCCTTTGCCTTGGCACAGATTTCGTCGGCCTTCTTGTCAAACTCCGGATCGATCTTCGCGGCAATTGCCTTTGCCATCTCGAGAGTGGATACGGCCTTTGTCTCCCAGTCCTTGTCGCCCCTGTCACGCCAGATATCGTAGGTGAGAGCCTTTCCTTCGACAAGGGTGTCGCCGATGGCCTTTTCGAGTTTTTCAGCGTGCTCGTCAAGCTGGAGATAATAGAGCATCATCGCGGCGGTGATCAGAAGCCCACAGGGATTGATCTTGTACTGGTGAGCGTATTTTGGCACGGACCCGTGGCTCGGTTCGAAAAGTGCCGCCTCCTCGCCGATATTACCGCTGGGAGAGAATCCCATGCCTCCGATGAGCTGGGAGGCCTCGTCGGAAAGGATATCGCCGAAAACGTTGGATGTGACAATGACCTGATAATTCTGGGGGTTCTTCAGAAGCCACATGGCCGTCGCGTCGGCGTTCTCCTCGCGGGCTTCGATTTCGGGGTATTCCTTGGCGATTTCAAGGAAGCGTTCCTTCATCATGCCGTCGGTGGCCCGGATGACGTTGGCTTTGTTGCAGTTTACGACGCTTGTCAGGCCGTTGGCCTTGGCATATTCGAAGGCGGCCCGGATGATGCGGTCGCAGCCTTCCTTGGAAAAGACGCGCCAGGAAACGGCGACTTCTTCCTTGTCCTTGTAGCGTTCCATGCCGGGATGGAGGTCGAACATTTCCTTCGGGAGAGGGCGCCATTCAACGGCGGAATAAAGGTCTTCCGTATTTTCCCTGAAAACGGCGATATCAATATTGGGATCACCCTTCAGGGGAGTGCTGATACCGGGGTAGAGCTTTGCCGGGCGGAAGTTGATAAAGAGATCGAATTTCTGCCGCATCTGCAGGATGGCCGACTTGAAGCCCTTCACGCCTGATTTTGAGGTAATTGCCGCCATGAGTGTTGCATCGGTGTCCTTGACCTTGTCGAACGTCTCGGGCGGCACGGTGTTCCGACGCGGATCGCCCTCGGGATACTCCTTGCTGGCCTTTTCCCACATGCACCAGCCCATGTCGGCCCGCACCCAGTCTATAGGAGCGTCCAGAGCCTGCATTACGATCATTGCGGCTTCCATGACGTCAAAGCCCGAGTCGTCGCCGGGAATATAGGCAACCTGATAGCGGTCCTTTTTTTCCTTGACCTGCATGACATTCTTTCTTGCCATTGGTAATGACCTCCCTGAATAGTTTTGGTAATCCGGCGGCCGGATTTGAAACGGCCGCCGGAACTGCACTGGTCAGTTACTCCAGTCCCAGAGATTTCTTTACGTGAGGAATCAGTCCCCCGTCCTCAATAAGCCCCCTGACAAAGTCAGGGTATTTCGGGAAGGAGAAAGACCCCTTCGGCGTAGTGATCTCGCCCTTGTCGAAGTCGATGGTGATTTCGTCTCCCGCCTCGATGGCGTCCACGGCTTCTGGAGACACCACGATGGGAAGCCCTTCGTTGAGAGCGTTGCGGTAATAGATCCTTGCGAAACCCTTGGCGACGATGGCGGCGATTCCGCGCTCCTTGATGCACGTCACGGCCTGCTCGCGGGAAGACCCGCAGCCCCAGTTTTTGCCGGCCACGATGATGTCTCCCGGTTGTGCGTTTTTGGTGAACTCGGGGTCCAGGTCCTCCAGGGCGTACTGGCCCATCTCGGACCGTTCGGAAACGGTGTAGGTGTATTTCCCGGGGAAAATGACGTCGGTGTTGACGTCATCGCCGTATTTCCAGACCTTTCCTGTCACTTTCATGGCTACAGCACCTCCCTCGGATCGGTGATGGCGCCTTTGAGGGCTGAAGCGGCCACCGTCAGCGGGCTCGCGAGGTAGATGAAGCTCTCCTTGTTGCCCATGCGGCCCTTGAAGTTCCTGTTCGCTGTCGAGATGCAGGTTTCACCTGGGGCCAGGATCCCTTCGTGGTTCCCCATGCAGGGGCCGCAGCCGGGATTATTGAGGATGCAGCCCGCATCGAGAAATACGTCCATCAGGCCTTCCTTCATGGCCTGGCGGTAGACTTCCCAGGAAGCGGGAATGACGATGGTTCTGACGGCCACTTCCTTGCCCTTCAGTATTTCCGCCGCCGCCCTGAGGTCCTCGATCCTCGCGTTGGTGCAGCTTCCCAAAAATGCCTGGTGGATTTCAGTGCCGGCGACCTCCGAGACGGGGGCATAGTTGTCCACCGTGTGAGGCTTGGCAACGCAGGGTTCAAGTTCGCCGAGGTCGTATTCAAGTTCCTTGACATACTCGGCGTCATCGTCCGCCCAGACGGCTTCCCACTTGTCGGCCTTGGCGTTTTTCGCAACGGCGTCGAGAACCTTCTTATCAGGAGGGCACACGGCGTTTTTCGCGCCCATTTCAATTCCCATGTTGCAGAGGGTCATGCGCTCTGCCAAAGACATGTCAGCGATGCCCTGTCCGTGAAATTCAACGGACATGTAATCGGCTCCGTCGGCCTTGATGTCGCCGATGACCTTGAGGATCAGGTCCTTTGCGGCAACCCCTTTTTTGAAAGAGCCCGTGACGGTGATTTTCATCGATTCCGGGACACGGAACCAGATCTGCCCCGTTGCCCAGGTGGCGGCCATTTCGCTTCTGCCGATGCCGGTGGAGAAGGCGCCGTAGGCTCCGTAGGTGCAGGTATGGCTGTCGCTTCCCACCATGATAAGTCCGGGCAGAGCAAACCCCTCCTGGCACATGATCTGGTGGCAGACGCCGCCTTTGCTGTTGACGTCAAAGAAATGCTTTATCCCCTGTTCCTTCACGAATTCCCTGATAATCTTGTGGTTTTCGGCGTGTTTGTCTGTTGGAGCCGGAACGGCGTGGTCCAGGACGAAGACCAGGTGATCCGGATTCCACACCTTTTTAACGCCGATCTTCTTGAAGATCTTTGAAATTGGTGCCGCGTTATCGTGGCTCATGCAGAAACGGGGCTCCACGGTGACGACCTGTCCGGTCTTGACATCCTCTCCCGCGGCTTTTCCAAGAACCTTTTCCGCAAAGGTCTTACCCATCTGCTTTCACCTCCTATTGCTGTTTTTCGGCCTGCGCCTTGAGATACTGAATCAGCCCGCCGTGGGCCATGATGTCTTTTTCCAGGTCCGTTACAGCGTCGCCGTGCATGGTTTCCCCTGTGGTGAGGTTCTTGATTTCGCCAGTGTCCATGTTCACTTCGAGTTCGTCGCCGTCGCTGACCTTGTCCGTGATGTCAGGTACGACGAGCACGGGGTAACCGTTATTGACGGCGTTTCGATAATAGATGCGTGCATAGGATTCCGCCAGGATCACGGGGATTCCAAGTTCCTTGAGACAATAGACGGCGTGTTCCCTCGAAGAGCCGCAGCCGAAATTTTCGCCCGCTACGACGATGTCGCCAGGCTTGGCTTCCTTGGCGAAATTCTCCTTGCCCGGATAGTATTCGAACGAGTACTGGGCCATTTCCTTGGTATCGGTGACTCCGAGGTACTTGTTGTGATAGATCAGGTCTGTATCCACGTCGTCACCGAAAACCCAGGCCCTGCCACGCAGGATATTTTCTGCCATTTGTGATTCCTCCTTACCCGAGAATCTCGCGGGGATCGGTGATCACGCCGCGGACGGCCGATGCCATTGCTGTCATCGGGCTGGCAAGGTAGGTGTGGCTGCCCTTGCCGACCTTGCCGAGAAAGTTCCTGTTTGTCGTCGACATGCCCACGTCGCCGCTGGGCAGGGTCCCGTAATGTTTTGCCGTGCACAGGGCGCATGTGGGATTGGTGAAGACCACGCCCGCATCAAGGAACTTGTCGATGAACCCGGCCTGGGCACACTGTTTCATGACTTCCCTCGTGCTGGGCGTTATGATCGCTCTCATGCCCGGGTCGATCCTGAAATCAGCTGCCTTTAGCACTTCGAAGGCTGCTGCGATGTCTTCAAACCTGCCGTTGGAACAGGAACCTATATGAACCTGGTCAAGATGCTCGCCGGCTACTTCCCTGACGGTCTTGACATTGTCGGGGGCGTCGGGAGCGGAAACCATGGGTTCGAGCTGGTCCACATCGAACTCGTATTCTTCCGTGTAAACGGCGTCGGAGTCGGCGCGAATATTCTCCGCCATCTCGCGGACTTCTTCGCCCGCATGATCCGCAAGCCAGTCAAGGACCTCTCCATTTGGCTGAATCAGCCCGATTTTCCCGCTCATTTCCGTCACCATGGAACACAGGGTGATCCGTTCGGCGAGATTGGATTCCTCAATGGGTTTTCCGTAGAATTCCACGGCTTTGTAGATGAGTCCACCCGCACCGAGGGTGCCGACGATCTTTGTCAGCAGGTCGCGCATGCAGACGCCCTTTTTGAAGGAGCCTTTGGCCGTGATCTTGACCGTTTCGGGGACGCGGTACCAGAGCTTGCCGAGGATCCATGACGCGACAATATCCGTGTTGCCGACACCGGTGGCAAAGGCACCGACGGAACCCAGAAGGTTCATGTGGCTGTCCGTGCC
>JBKHBH010000126.1:0-3491 GCA_046542505.1 Thermovirgaceae bacterium
GTTCTAGCCCCCTTCAGTCAAATCTCCTAATAGAAATGACCAATCGTCTGTCCGACAAAAAAGGACCGCCGCATATGCGGCGGTCCTTCCTGCGGTTTTGTTTTTGGTGCTGCGTGTCGGCTTAGCCCTCCTGTTCCTGCTCGATTTCCGAAAGCCGATTCTCGATTTCACTGAGTGAACGCTTGAGTTCCTCGGCTTCCTGTTTCAGCAGCTCCTGTTCGTCCTGTGGATCCGGCTGGGTTCCGTAATAGGGATACGCCGCGGCCGGTGCCGGCGGATAGGGCCACGGGCCTGCGGGTCCCCAGGCGTGAAAGCGGTTTCTCCATCCTCGGCCGAAGCCTCCGCCCCAGTATCCTCGACCCCAACCACAACCTCCGCGGGGCATTGGGTTCATATATCCCGGAGCAGCATAACCTGCACAAAATCCGCCACGTCGACCTGTCATTGGGCCGAATCCCGCAGGTCCTGTGCGATCGCCTCGAGGCATGCTTCTTCCCTCCTTTATTGATAACGTGTCTCATGTAGAATGATACTCTCCTGCTCCCGCCATGTCAACCGGTTTGAAAATGAAATATTGACTCCAGCATGTTTCGAAGCTTCTCTTGATCCATGCCCCGATAGATGACATCCCTGAAGCTGATGGCAGCTGGTTCACCGCAAGCACCCATTCAGGAAGACCTCACCAACGGAAGCCGGTCATCAAGTTTCATTCCCTCTACAACGTTCTTAACTTCTTCGATGAACCAGGCCGCTGCACGGTCCGTACACGAGGGGTTTCCCGTATCTGCAAAGCCTGCCGTCGAGGGAAAGAGGAGAAAGGCCGTCAGCACGATTGAAAAGATCATCCATACCACCGCCCCAAAAGGGCCTGACCCTGTTATCGTTATCGCCATCGCCGTCACCTCCCGTTTCCATGATGGTCTTTCACAAAATGGGAAACATCGGGTAAGCCAGCAGATCCAGCCGGGCCTTTTCACCGAACACTCCCGCAGTCCCCGAAATACAAGACAGAGGGGTGCCCGCACGGGCCACCCCTCTGTGACTGCTGCAGTGTTCGGCGGTTTTCTAAAGCTCGTCTTTCGGTTTCCAGACCTTCCAGACGTTACCTACAAGATCGGGACCCGGCTTGAGAACTGTCTTGCCGGGCTCCCAGCCGGAAGGCATGGCTTCCTTGCCTCCCGTTTCCCGGACACGCTGGAAAGCCCGGATCTGGCGGAGGGTTTCGGAAACCCTGCGGCCAACCGGCGGCGTTAGCACTTCCATGGCCTGAATCACACCGTCGGGGTCGATAATGAAACGCCCTCGTACGTCGACGCCTGCGTTTTCGTCATAAACACCGAAAAGCCTGCCGAGGTTTCCTCCCCCGTCGGAGAGCATCGGAAAGGGAACTCCCCCTTCGACCATTTTGGAGAGTTCGTTGTCGTTCCAGATCTTGTGCACGAACTGGCTGTCCACGCTTACGGAGAGAACTTCAACACCGAGCTTCTGGAATTCCGGGTAATTGTCAGCGACCGCTGACACTTCCGTCGCTCAGACGAAAGTGAAATCACCAGGATAGAAGCAGAGTGTCACCCATTTCCCAAGGTATTCCGAAAGTTTTACCGAAACGAATTTGCCCTTGTAGTATGCCGGAGCCTCAAAATCCGGGGCCTTTCTTCCAACCATTATCGACATCCGCTGGACCTCCTTTTCACCCTTTTCCGCGACGGCGGATTCTTCCGCCGGTTCAGGTTCCCCTACGCGTCCTCCTGTGGGTCGCGCACATCCGATTTCTTTTTCTTCCATGGTGCCACCTCCTGCCTTTTGAAAGCTAAGACGATTTTATCTGTAATGATTACAATTTTCAACATTTTCGTTTGGCTCACTTCTGTTATTACATTACCACAAGAACACAAATAGTATGGGGCAGGACAAATCCGTTCATATTGCTTCATGAACGGCCATTGACTGAATTCCTGTCACTGCTCATCATGAAGCAGGCAGTTTCCGCAAACGGAGGGATTCCTTTTGAACGACGAATTCAGTAATGAAGAAATACGGGCCGTCAAAATGGACGAGGAGGATGTCCTCGCCGTTTTCAGAAACAGGTTTCATGTCCCCGGGGACATTCTCTATATGGACGGGAATTCACTTGGACTTTGCTCGAGGGACGCCGAACGATCGGTCTCGCGGGTCATGAAGGAATGGAAGGAAAGGGCCATCGGCGGATGGCTTGAAGGGGATCCACCCTGGTTTTCACTCTCGGAACACGTCGGGGCGCAAGCCGCCGGGATTGTTGGAGCTGAACCGGATGAAGTCATACTCACCGGATCCACGACGGTGAATCTCCACACGCTGGCGGCGACTTTCTATCGCCCCGATGGGAAGAGGCATAAAATCCTGGCCGATCCCTTGAACTTCCCCTCGGATCTCTACGCCCTCAAGAGCCAGATCGCGCTTCGCGGGCTTGACCCCGAAGAGTCACTCGTCATGCCGCAGGCCGTATCCGGGCGCTTTCTCGATGAAGACGAGATCATCGACATGATGGATGACAGCGTCTGTCTCATTCTGCTGCCTTCGGTCCTGTACAGGAGCGGACAGCTTCTGAATATGGAACGCCTTGCCCGGGAGGCGAACAAACGAGACATTCCCATCGGCTTCGACTGCTCCCATTCGGCGGGAACAGTGCCGCACCATTTCGACGAGTGGGGAGTGGATTTCGCTTTTTGGTGCAGTTACAAGTACCTGAACGGAGGGCCGGGCTCAACGGCATATCTGTATGTCAACAAAAAGCATTTCGGCAAGGATCCAGGTCTTGCAGGATGGTTCGGGTGCGCCAAGTCAAAACAGTTCGACATGGATCCTGTCTTTTTCCCTGCGAAAGCAGCAGGAGCCTGGCAGATATCGACACCTCCGCTTCTCTCCTCGGCAGCGGCGGAGGGTGGTCTTCAGACGGTTCTCGATGCGGGAATCGACAGGATCAGGGAAAAATCCCTCAAACTCACCGGGTTTTTCATGGAACTTGTAGATAATTACCTTTCTGACAACCCCTACGGGTTCGGGATCGGGAACCCCCGGCAAGACCATCGCAGGGGAGGGCATGTCGCCCTCGAACATCCAAAGGAGGCGCTCAGGATCAACGAAGCACTCAAGGAACGGAACGTCATACCCGACTTCCGCCCGCCCAACGTCATCCGGATAGCCCCGGTTGCGCTTTATACTGGCTTCCACGACGTCTGGCGGGTCGCCTCCCACCTGAAGGAAATCATGGATTCCGGGGCATACAAGCGCTTTTCGAAAAGACGGAAAGCCGTTTCGTAAAAAAGGAAAGGGAGGAGCCTGAAGCTCCTCCCTTTCCTGCCTGTTTTCTTTACGGCAAATCATTTGTCAATAATCTTTTCAAGCCAGGCAAGACACGTCCTGACGCCGAAACCTGTTGCGCCTTTCCTGTAGTAGCCATACTCCTCCTTGGTGTTGTCCGTTCCGGCAATGTCAATATGAACCCAGGGTAT
>JBKHBH010000127.1:0-3487 GCA_046542505.1 Thermovirgaceae bacterium
GAAGAGATTTCCGTGTCACGCAATCGAAGGCCAGGGCGAATCGTGGTTTTTTCTCGCCCGCTTTCAGATTCTTGCAAATCTTTTCCGTTCCGTTGAGAAGTTCGGATTTTGTCCCCCTCATGACGGATAAGGGGGAAAGTTCCGGAATATGAGAGACGCATTCGATACTGCCGTCTTCATTGATCCCCGTCAGGTTCCTGACAAGTCGATTCCCTTCGCAGCCGGGGACCCCGAGGGGATACAGGGTTGTATCTTCTATATTTTCCCCCGTGGCTTCCAGAATGATGCTCTTGTACCGTTTTGCTGCCGGCATGTAATCCAGTTCTATGATCCTGGACCCCTTCGCCCGGGTAAGGATCACGGGATGTCCGACGGGTGAAAACCCGTGGACCGACTCTATCTCAAGTGTTAACCCTTCCAGCAGGGCGATGACGCCACCGGCCTTTCCCTCTCCGGCTTCCGTAAAGTGGCACATCCCGCAGGCAGCTTCTGAACTTATCATGCCTCCGATGTGACGGAAACCTGGCCCGGTCCGGCCGTGAAAGCCGTGGAGAAAAAACGGGAAGTCGAAGGAATCGGCTTCGGGGAAATGGATGAACACTCCTTTTTCGGGGTTCTCCTCCAGGAAACTGCATGCGGCTTGCTCCCCACTGGCCCAGGAGTCATCAGTCATGTTGTCCAGCCGCAGCGTCCTGGCAGTGACGTTTTCGCCGCTGACGGCCCAGATGCCGAGGCCTTCGGTCATGAGGCCCTTTTTGGTAAAAAAAGCCGGCGTGTGGACGCCGACAAAGGGGCAGGAAAATATTTTCCGGGAGCATCTCTGGAGACTCAGGCAATCAATGGTCCCACTCCACGCCATGAGGACAAATGAAGGCTCCCCTAGGCGTGCAGAAATCCTCCGGCAGGCTTCTTCAAGAGATTTCCAAAAACCCGAACCGTCAAAAAGGATACTTTCAGAAGCCGTCTTCAAAGCCGCCGCCTCCAGCTTGTATTCGTTCATTTTGCCCTAACCAGGGGTATTTTCTGCCGTTTGAGAGTGTTTTGCGACAAAAAATTATAGCAAAAACACAAATCAAATGCCATGATTTTCCCCGATTTTTTGGGGAAATCGTCCAGGTTTCGGGTCGAAAGGGTTTTGGCCTTTCGTGAAGCGCGGTTTTTGAATTGAGCCGGGGTGGACCCGGAGCATGGCAGTTGAAGACAATGCCTCCGCATTCCGGATCCGCCCCCATTGGATTCTTACGTTATTTTTGGAAGGAAAAGACTAGTTGCGGCTTGGGGGCATAGCCCTCCCGGTATTCCATTTCCACCTTCTGCATGTCCTTTGGCATGGCGAAGACAATGGTTCCCTCGAAGGTTTCACCCGGCGGGATGTTTTCAGAGTAGAAAACTTTCGGGTCGGCCTTGACGCCCGTCGTTCTGGAGTAACCGTCCTTGTGGCCCAGGTCTTCATTGAAGAACTGGAAGTCGCCGGCGCTGATGCCCTGTTCTTCTCCGGTGATGTTGGTTGCACGGATTGCTACGAGAACGTATTCGTAGCCCTCATCAGGTGTCTTGGTCCACTCGGAAGCTTTAGACACGCCGGTGATGGTGATTTCGAAACTGCCGGCGTTTCCCGTTTCACCGATTCCCAGGGGGGCATCCTGTGCCGTAACGGTTCCTGCAACAGCTAATATCACACACATTGCCACAAGACCAGCGAAAAAGACCGTTTTTCTCGTTTTCATGGTTTCCCCCTTATTTTTGTCGGACAAAGATGCACTCGAAAATTTCTGCGCAGACGATGACGAACTCTCCAAGGTAAAGTGATCTCCGCCTGTTTCACCCCCTGAAGTGTGATGAAAAAATCAGGTTGTGTCGTGGATTCTTTTGACCCCCGCCTTGCGGAGAGCTTCGTATATCGAACTGTATCCGGGCAGAGCTGTCCCCCAGATTGTCCGGGACTTTCCGTCCTCCATGCGGATTAAGATGCCCGGGTCGTGCCGCCCAGACTGGACCAGAAGGGGTCCCGTGGCCCGCCAGTTCACGAAGACAGCGACGGCGGAAAGCCACCGCATCCATCCGGGCATGGAGTACCTTGTTTGTCCGGCTTCGGTCATTTCGCCGAAAAGGAGCAGCTCCTTTCCGAAGAGGGTTTGCCGAAGAATCCCCTCGGGCAGGACCTGAATCTCGTAGGCCTCGTACCAAGCGGCGATGGCGTTGAGAGAAAGACACAAGAACCCCATGGCGCCGAGGCCGATGAAGGCTCCGAAAGGGCCGCCTTCCGATACGACTCCGGCGCCGAGGGAAAAGAAGAAGGTGAGGAGCCCGTATCCCAGAAGATCCGGGAGCACAACTCCGCGGAAGCGGCTGTAGCGGATAGAGCCGGGTTGCCTTTTCGGCCACGGGACGAGCCGGTATCCCAAAAAGCCCGAGACCAGCAAAATCCAGGGCAGAAGTGACGAGCCTGTTTCCCGGTGGTTGAAAAACAGGATCAGGGCTGCAAAAAACCCGGCAAAAAGAATGGTTCTTCTGGCTATCTGGATCATCGTCGACGTTTTCCTTTCTTCTGGACATATGATGTCCGGGCGCCCGAGGTGCTTTTGACAATCCGATTGTACCAGAGTCGGACGGGGCACAGGACATTTTGAGGGCTGACTTTGATATGATATACATGCATTCTTTTTCTTCTATCCTGTTTCAAAGGGGGAAAGTTTTATGCTGGAGGGGGAAAGAGTCCTTGGCGTCCTCGGAGGGACGATGAAACTGGGCCTTTTCAAGACGGCCTCCATGGCCATGATCGTAACCAGCAGACGTCTTGTCTTTGCAGAGGTTACCAACGACATGGTGGTTGCCGAGGCGGAAAGAATCAGGAAGCAATCGGCTGCAGAGAAGCCCGGTTTCTTCGGCCGCATGGCCATGGCGCTGAATGCCAATAAGGAGCTTCTCGCCGGACTGGGCCAATGCGATCCCGATGAGATTGCCGCAGGGGGCCCAAAGAATTTCGTGATCCCCCTCGAGAGTGTCATTATGGGGAGGGTCAGCGGCAAAGAGAAGTTCCACAGCGACGGGGAATATCAGAAATCCGAAACCGTCGTGCTGGTAAAGACAGCGGACAAAAAGTACGAACTGGTGCTGCAGGGTGCTACGGCGAAACCGGCGGATATCCTCTCCGAGGCCCTGGGCACACGGTTCAGGAAGGGACTTTTCAAGTAGAAGGGAGAATCGATGATGACGCGCAAAAAAAGGCCGAAGTTACCCGTTGTTATTCTTGCCATCCTTGCAGTATGCGTTACTCTGTCTGCCGCAGACACTCTCCAGGCTTTCACGCCCCCCCCGCTGCCTGGCGAAGAGGGATCCGGGGAGACAGAGGAAGCACCGCCGCCACCGCCGACAGTCCAGGAAGAGCACAAGGATGAACCGGCGCCTTCTCCTGAACCGAAGCCTTCACCGAAGCCTGCACCAAAGCCTCAAAAGCCGAAGATCTCGGCCGAGGAAGCTTTCGACA
>JBKHBH010000128.1:0-3483 GCA_046542505.1 Thermovirgaceae bacterium
GCATCTCCTTCACCGCCCTTGCCATGGGCGACGTAGGCGGCCTGGCCTTTTCCTTCCGGGGAAACGGAAAGGTCTTCGGGTCCGAACAGGTGGATTCCGTGCATGCCGTCAAGGAAAAACCGTTCCCGGCAAAGGGCCAGGAAGCGTCAGGCGAGCCCCATGAAGACATATATGAAGGGGAAGTGGAAGGCGGACTCTTTACGGGTAAGCTCAGATTCGTGGTTTCAAACGGTGTTGTTTCTGGCACTTTCAAGGGCGACTACGCGGGTCCATTGAGGAAAGCGTCCGTAGAAGCATCAATCTCGGGAACCTTCGATTCCTCCACAGGAGAAATCTTCGCGGACTGGACGGGAACGGCCGATGTAGTGCCCAACGATATCGGAAAGGGATACGGTCTGAAAGAAGGGAAGCAATCCGTTTCCGGAGAGTTTTCGGGTGCGCTGGAAGGTCCGGCCTTTTCAGGCAAATGGCGAGGAAAGATCGGTGAAGCGGGGGGCGGCAACTGGGAAGCCGGACGCAGCGGGAAGTAAAATTTTGCCCCCGCAAATATATGAGTGCGATCCGGGGAAAATCCCCCAATCGAAGATCCGGTCCCAGGAGGTTCGGAGCCCTTTACATCAGCTTGAAGGGCCGCCACCTGTCCGGTTCGCCAGGGAGGCTCCTGCGCAGTAAAAGTTCACGCCAGGACGAGAAGGTTTACCAGGGTCCATCACCTGGATCAAACCCATTGTCGCCTAAGAGAGTAAAAACACCTACTGTGCATTGAAAGCGGGTGTCAACATGGGAGAGCACCCAAGTTCGAACAGAGCGAAAAGTGACCTGTGATTCTTCAGAAAAGTCCTCTGGCCCTGCATGGTACAATTTGGCTGGAACGCAGTAAAAAAGGGGTCTGCAAATGGGGAAAAAGGCAGAGGAAGTTCCCGAAAGGCTAGAGGACTACCTGGAAAAAATCTTCGAGTTCGAGATACAGGGTATTGAGCCCACGATAACAGGCCTTGCAAAAAGGCTGGGGATTACCAAGGGAGCGGCCACGCTCTCGGTAAAACGCATGGCCTCTCTGGACCTGCTCACCCACGAGCACTACGGGCAGTTCCGCCTCACCGACAAAGGCTACGCTAGGGGACTTCAAATTTACCGCCGCCACGAACATCTTTCCTTTCTCTTTTCGGAAATGCTCGGCATTCCACGAAAAGAAGCTGAAGCTGTGGCCTGTTCCATGGAACATGTTATGCGCGAGGAGTCGGAGCAACGCCTGCTCGCCTTTGCGGAATTCTACTGCACTGCCCATCGCAACGGCGAAGAGTGGACCAGGAGGCTGCAAAATGCCATGGAAAGTCATTCCTGTCTGCCGCGCCCCTTGCCGCTTCTTGCTCCACGCGAAAAGGGTCGCATCGTCCGCATCACGGCCTTGAACCCCCTTCGTGGCAGGATGCTCACCCAAGGGCTCATGCCCGATGAGGTTATCACCTTTTTGCAGATGACCCGTGAAGGAGACGCCCAGATCCTTCTGGGGGGGAAGGAAATCATCCTCAAACGCGGGGAAGCCGCCTCTCTATGGGTCTGCCCGCTTGAATGCCCACGCTCTGGCCTCGATGAAGTGCAATAAAAAAACAACGGCAGGGGGTGCCGGGCGCACCGTGAACACCCGGACCCCTGACCGTCGTGCGTTGCGTTGCATCCGTTTTGTGCCGGAGGGAAAGGGGGGGCGTCTTTTCAGGCCCCCCAGCGAGACCGGCCCACTATTTCATTCCGTGGGCATATACCCAAATGACACCGTCCTGGGAAAGCCCTTTCCCCTTGTATTCGGTTTCCGGTCCGACGCCCAAGGCTGCGAAGCCCCACCAGCCTTCCCGGGGGATACCGAAAACAAACTCGCCCTTTTCGTTCGCCTTGATGGTCAGCACCTCCATGAAGGAAACAGGCGCTTCCATTGCAGCTTGTTCGGCAAAGGCGTTTTTCTCCATGACCGGTTCGTGATTCAAAAATTCCACCTCGATCTCTGCGTGGGGCACGGGCTTACCGCCGCCCATGACCACGCCCCGGAAGGTGCTCCCGGCCCAGACGCCGTAGGGTTTGTCCAGGGGGATGATCTCGGCGGGCATGCCGATTTCCCTGTCCCAGTCCGTCGCCATGCCTGCCACGTTGACGTAGCTTTTCGTGAACTGCTGGATGTAGCTGTCCTCGTTCTTCTCAAAATAGGGTTCTGGTTCGAGGCAAAAGACATAGTCTCCCATGGTGCGGACCTTGTAATCCGCCTCATAAGCGGTCCCGCTGTTGCTCTGGCTTTTCCAGATGATTTTCTTCAGACTGTCTGAAAGATCCGTCCGCTTCCCCTTGTGCTCCACGAAGAACGCTTTGGGTATTCCCATGTCCATGGTATGCCCTGCATCGAAGGGGTGGGTGAATACCAGCTTCAGGTTCAGCGTTTCCCCCGGCTTCGCCGATACCGAGGGAGTGTAGGCCATCTGGAAGTGCGCCCATGCAGCTTCCGAGGCGGCAAAAGTCGCAGCCGCCGCAAGGGCAAGAACTGCAAAAAGCGCCCGCCGCGCGAAAAAACGTTTTATCCACTGCTTGCTCATGTGCTATCATCCTTTCAGGCATGGTAGTTACGTGCTTCGGGGGGTGTTCCGGCCGCGCACACAGCCGGTGCACCCCTTCCCGTCCCTGCGGGGACGAAAAAGACGTCTTTACTGGATCTCTTCGCTTTTTACCTCGACTGAGTGTCCTGGCCCTGCGTTCATGACAACCACGTAGGAAACCTCTGGTTCCTCGAAAACGTAGGTCCCAAACTCGTCCATTTCCCCTTCCTCGAGGGTTTTCCCGTCGGTGTCCTTGACAAGGACCTCCACTCCGGCGGCGCTGGAGCCGTCGGAAAAGCCGCCTTCACACATCACCGTGCCGTCGTCGTTGAGGAAACAGCTGAAAATCGGTGTATGCGCCAACGCGCCCCCCGCTGCCGCAACCACAAGGACCGTCGCCAAGACCGCCACGAGTTTTACTCTCTTTGTGATCTTCATCGTTTTTCACCTCCTTTCCGTCAGTAATTTTTTCTCTTCCGGGGTTTTGACCTGCGAAAGCACCACCGCAGTCCCCAGCATTACCAAGTAGAAGGCGATCATCGCCTGAAGCCCCGTCAGCCCCAGCATCGACCCACCGGTAAAAATAAGGATGGAGAAAAATAGGCCCAGCAAAAGGGGGTAGAAAAGGGTCAAAAGCATCCACCTAAGGCTCCCCGATTCGCTCAGCACCACCAGGAGTGTGGCGATGCACGGCGGGTAGAGGGCCATAAATACCATCATTGCCAGGGCCTGCAGGGAGGTGAAACCCTCCTCTTCGCGGGACATTCGTTCCTCGAGGCGCTCTCCTTCCTCCGAAGGTTTGTACAGCGAGCCCAGGGTGGCCACCATGTTCTCCTTGGCGGCGAAGGCGCTCAAGAGGGCCACGTTGACCCGCCAGTTGAACCCGGCGTACCGGGTGACCGTC
>JBKHBH010000035.1:0-18472 GCA_046542505.1 Thermovirgaceae bacterium
GAAGTCTTGATGGATCCGCAAAAACCTGTCGCGGCGGAACCTTCTTGATGTATACTCCACTTCGGCATCTTCCGAATATCAAGGAGGTACGTTCATGTCCCTGTGCTATATCGACGGCGGCTTTGTCCCCGTTTCCGAAGCGAGGATTCCCGTCACCGACCTTTCGGTGCAGCGGGGCATCGGAGTCTTTGAAACTATACGAACCTACGGTGGCCGTCCCATGGCGCTCACGAGACACCTTTTCCGGCTCCGCGACTCCGCGGCACGCTGCGGGATATCCCTTCCCATGGACCTGGAAGAGATAAAAAAAATCATCCGTGAAGGCTTGTCGAAAATAGAGGGTGACAGCCGCGCCCGGCCCTATGTTACCGGCGGAGACGAAATGCGGGACGGCATCTTCCCGAGCCCCCGGTTCTTCGCCTTCTTCGAGCCCCTTAACCCTCCGCCGCTCGAGCTCTACGCCAGAGGGGCCGCCCTCTTTCCCGTGGACATGGAACGTCCCCTGTCGTTTCTCAAAAGCATCAACTACATGCAGGGCTACCTGCCCCTGCGAGAGGATCCCGACGCTCTTGAAATCCTCTACTGCCCCGGCGGCGAGATCACCGAATCCTCCCACAGCAACGCCTTCATGGTGAAAGACGCCCGGATCATCACGGCGCCTCTGGAGCGGGTCCTTGACGGGACCATGCGAGGAATGACCCTCGAAGTCGCAAGGGAAGCGGGCTTCGAAACGGAAGAACGCACTCCCCGCGTCGCGGAACTGGTGGAGGCACAGGAATTTTTCATTACCGGCAGTGTGAAGGAAATCCTGCCCGTGGTCCGCATAGGCAAGACATCCATCGCAAACGGACAGCCCGGGCCTGTCGCAAAACTGCTTCGCCAACGGTACCTGCAGAACCTGGAGAGATGGTTGGAGTAAGGCCGAACACACGAATTCTAGATCGAGATGTCATAATCCATCAACAATTTCCCCAGTCTGTCGATCTTCTTGTGTGCGGCATCGAACTTGCTGGACCCCAGTGCCGCCACCAGGGCATCACATATGGTCATCAACGACAGGGAACTGTAATGACTTGTGTTCTGTGGCGCATGGAGCAATTCTGTCGCAAGCGGGGCGGCGGCACTGGAAAGGCTGTTGGTTATGAGAACCGTGGGGATTCCGTTTTCAGCAGCGAACTGCACGCATGAGATCGTGCGTTTCGTATAGTGCGGACTCCCGGCCATAAGTGCGACGAGGACATCGTTTTCATTCATGTCCAGTAAAACGTCGAGCATCGTATCCGTTCCAGTGGCATCGACAAGAAAAACGTCGGCCAGAAACTGCTGAAGCAGGGCTTGCAGGTACAAGGCCACACCTTTGGTCGATCGAAGGCCGATGACGTAGATTCGCCTCGAATTCACAAGAAGTTCGACAGCCCTTGGAAAGCTTTCCGAAAGATGTTCGCTCTTCATGCCTTTCAAATTCTGTATATTTTCCTCGATAACGGCATCAAGCACGTTGGTTCCGTTCGCCCCGGCAAAGGTGTCCCGTAGCCTGTCCAGAGGCGGGATGCTCGAAGTGTACAGAACCTTCTGCAACTCCTCCTTCACGGCTGAGTAACTTTCGAAACCGAGCCTCGTAGCGGTTCGAAGCACCGTAGCCGGGCTTGTCCCCGTCGCCTTTGCCAGTTCTTCAACCGTCAGGAATGCCGCCTGCTGGTAATTGTTCAGGATATAGTCGCATATTTCCTTCTGTCTTTGGGGGAGCGACTTTTTCTCCGCCCGAAGGTATTGGAAAATGCCGCCGATAAAATCCTCGTGCCGTCGGGCCCTTTCTTCTTTTTTTCCCATTTTTTTACCATCCCCCTTTTGGTTGCCGGGAAGTTTTCCTTCTCTAACGGGTCAACCAATTGTTTTTATGATCACAAAATTGACAGGCTTGAGCACCCGAAGTATATTCGATAATAATGCAATATGAACCTGTCATTTTGAATTATTTTGAAGCATTTTCATATCATGCTTTCTCCTGAAGTCAGATACAAGGCACCTCCCCGGGCAATCACGACCCGGGTTATAAAATACAGTAACATCTGAGGAGGGGGAAAATGAGTTTGAAAAAAGGCATCCTTCTGTTTCTGGTAGCGGCGTTGCTCACATCAGCGGGAACCGCTCTCGCGGTTGAAAGGCTCTCCTTCGCAACGGGGGGAACGGCCGGAACGTATTACCCAATCGGTTCAGGAATCGCTTCCATAGTAACCAAGCAGTTACCTGATCTCGAGATTACCGCAGAAACCACCGGCGCTTCGGTGGCAAACCTGAAAATGCTCAGGGACAAACGCGTCGACCTTATGCTCGGGGCCTCGAACACATCTTGGGGCGCCTATGAAGGGCATGAACCCTTCGAGGGCGAACCCGTCAAGAATATTCGGGGCATCGCCTGCCTCTACCCGGAAATTTTCCAGTTCGTCGTACGGGAAGGCTCCGACCAGGAAACGATTTACGACCTGAAAGGCAAAAAAGTCGCTGTTGGGGCTCCTGGAAGCGGCACCGAGCGAACGGCCAAAATGGTTCTCGAAGCACACGGTCTTACTTACGATGATATCGATGTGCAGTTCCTCAACTTCGGAGAAGCCGTCACGGCATTGAAAGATCGTCTCATCGACTGCGCCGTCATCGGCTCGGGCATCCCGACATCTGCTGTCGTCGATGCTTCTGCCTCCATGGAAATCAACCTCCTCGAACTCGACATCCCTGTCATGGAAGAATTCATGGAAGACCGCCCATATCTCACCCTTATCACAATTCCGGGCGAAACATACACCGGAGTGTCCGAGGACGTCAAAGCCGTCGCCAGCCCGGCTATCCTCAGTGCGGAGAAAGACATCAGTGAGGAAACCGTTTACAAGATCGTCAAGGCGATTTTCGAAAACCTCGACGAACTCGCAGGCATCCACGCCCAAGGCAAAATGATAAAGCTTGAAACCGCCTTGAGCGCCATGTCGATTCCGCTTCATCCCGGAGCTAAAAAGTATTACAAGGAAGTCGGTGTGCTGAAGTAAACAACCCTATTCCCACGGTTCCAGGAGCGGGACACTTCGCCAAGCGGCAAGGTGTCCCGCTCTTTACCGAAAAAGCGGTGATTTCCCCTATGGCCTTGAAGAAAAGACTGATTCTGCCGGGTTTCTTTTTCGCGATTGCCGGAATTGTTTTTCTCCTGACCCCGGTGACGGTTCTCGAAATCGAGAACACTGATGCCCGGCGGTGCATCTACCGGCAACCCGTCCGGGCCGGGTATAACTTCGCCACTTTCATACGCCATTCCGTGCACCTGACGCCTGTCTACGAATATTACACAATCGACAAGGCGGGCCGGATCATTCTCACGGGCACCCGGCTTCAGGATCTGGGTTGGGGAGTCCCCTCAACGTTCAGCGAAAAATCCCGGTTCGAAGAGGACTTTCTCGTCATAGAAGGAATGAACAAACCGATCAGGTTCATCCCTTTCAGGGTAAGCCATATCACCGGGCCGAGGCTTCTTCTGGACGGGGGCGACCGCGTTGTAGAACTTTCCAGTGTCACAGAAGACATGGACCGTCTTGATATACGCACCCGGCGTGACCCGAGGTGGAAACAGTTGATACGAGGTGAAACCGATGAGTTTCCAAAACAAGAATAACACTCCGGAACCAGAAGAAAAGAACAACGACCAGGTAGAGCAGATCACCAGGAAACTGGACAGGAAACGGGAACTCACAGGTTGGGCCGGAAGGGTTTGTTTTATCCTGGCCGTTTCCATGTCTCTTTTCCACCTGTATTCCTCAGGCATCAAAATGCTTCCCCAAATGCAGCTCAGAGCCATTCACCTGGCCTTTGCCATGGGCCTTACTTTTTTTATCTATCCTGCAAGCGACAGGCAGCAGAAAAAAGTCCCCTGGTTCGATATCGCCGCCATCATCTTTTCACTTGCAGTGGGAGCGTATCTGACCCTTGATTACATGAACATCGTCATGCGGGCCGGGGACCCCTTGATGAGGGACCTCATCCTCGGCGGCATCACTATCTTTCTTGTTCTGGAAGCAACAAGGCGAACCATGGGGTGGCCGCTGGTAATCGTCGCGGCGGCATTTCTTCTTTACGCCTTTTACGGCCACCTCATTCCCGGATCTCTCGGACATCGTCAATACACGCTCACGAGAATAATCGAGCACATGTTCCTTACAAGCGAAGGTATTTACGGCGTCGCAATTTACGTCACGGCCACCTTTGTCTTCGTTTTTATCCTACTGGGGGCTTTCCTGGCTGAAACAGGCGGTGCCCAGGCGTTCATCGACCTCGCTTTCTCGATCACCGGCCGATATAGGGGAGGGCCGGCCAAGGCAGCGGTCGTGGGAAGCGGACTGATGGGCACGATTTCAGGAAGCTCCTTCGCCAACGTGGCGGGAACGGGGACCTTCACCATTCCCCTGATGAAAAGCGTGGGCTACAAGCCTGAATTCGCCGGCGGTGTTGAAGCCGCCGCTTCGTCCGGGGGCCAGATCATGCCCCCCATCATGGGCGCGGCGGCCTTTATCATGGCCGAAATGACCGGCGTGCCCTACGGGAAACTGATCATTCATGCCGCGATCCCCGCAGTTCTCTATTACGTTTCTGTCTTTCTCATGGTGGACCTGGAAGCCGCGAAAATGGGCTTGAGCGGTCTCCGGAAAGACCAACTCCCCCGGTTTTTCGAGGTCCTGAAAAGAGGCGGGTTCCTCCTGCTGGCCCCCCTCAGCATCATCTACATGCTTATCGCCGGCTACTCCCCCATCAAGGCATCCTTTACGGCCGTGACTTTTGTCATCATCGCCAGCTTCTTCAGGAAAGAAACACGCCTTACGCCGCACAAATTCCTGAAAGCCCTTGAAAGCGGTGCCAGAAACTCGCTAAGCGTGATTTGCGCCTGCGCCGTGGCGGGCCTGATCGTCGGCACGGTAACCCTCACAGGCCTTGGCCTGAAATTTGCGGACCTCATCGTTACACTTTCCATGGGGCAGCTTTACCCAGCACTTGCCCTGACGATGCTCGCATCCATCGTCATGGGGATGGGGATGCCCACGACAGCTCTCTATATCATCCTGGGTTCCATGGTGGCCCCCGCCCTGGTCAAGCTCAACGTTCCCATCGTTGCGGCCCATCTTTTTATTTTCTATTTTGGATGCATGGCCGCGGTTACTCCGCCGGTGGCGCTCAGTTCATACCTTGCGGCGGCAATCGCAAAAGGAGATTCCGTCCGCACCGCCCTCAACGGGTTGAAGCTCGCCCTCGCCGCGTTCATCCTCCCCTATATTTTTGCTCTGGAACCACAGCTCCTCCTTATCGACACCGATTTCGGGCAGGCACTTCTTGCGACGGCCACGGCGGGACTCGGGGTCCTCGCCCTTGCTTCATGCCTTGAAAATTACTTTTTCGGCAGGCTCGTTATCCTGGAACGCGTGACCCTGGGGATCGCGGCTCTGGTTCTGATGTACCCCGGCTGGGTTTCCGACCTTTCGGGTTTCGGACTCCTCCTGAGTGTCTTCGCCTCTGTGAAACTCTCAAAAAAAAGCCGCAGGATACCACTCCAGGGCGAAGAACCTGAAGGGGCGGCCGGTCGTGAATAGCGTAACCGTTATCGGAGCGGGAAACGGGGGCATAAGCATTGCTGCATGGCTCGCGCTCAAGTCGTGCCCTGTAAGGCTTTACGACAAATTCGACCATGCCCTCGAGGGAATCAAAAAAGCGGGGGGCATCAAGCTTGCGGCACCTTCAACGGAGGGTTTCGCACAAATTGGCACGATAACGTCTGACATAGCCGTGGCTCTTGAGGGGAGCGAACTCATCATGGTCGTCACCCCCGCTTTTGCCCACGGTGACGTCGCACGCTTTTGCGCACCCTTCCTCACGAAGGGGCAGAAAGTCATTCTCAACCCGGGACGCACGGCGGGAGCCATAGAGTTCCGTAAAACGGTGAAGGAAAACAATCCAGAGGCGAGGTTCACCGTAGCTGAGGCCCAGTCTCTTCTTTTCGCCTGCCGCAGGACAGGTCCGGCGGAGGCGGTGATATACAAAATCAAAAACCACATGCCCCTGGCGGCACTGCCCGCCCAGTCGACTGCAGGAGCCTTGAAAGCCGTGGTCCGGTGGTTTCCGCAATTCGCTGCCGCCGGAAATGTCCTTGAAACCAGCCTGATGAACATCGGCGCCGTCTTTCACCCGACCCCATCACTCTTGAACATAGGCCGAATCGACGACGGGGAGGAGTTCGAATACTACATGCAGGGCATATCGCCCTCCATAGCCTACGTTCTCGAGGAACTCGACGCCGAACGGGTCCGCCTGGCCCAGGCTATGGAAACGAAGACCATGACGATTTTGGAATGGCTGGAAGACGCCTACGGGATCGAGACCGGTGACGCCTCGGGAATCTACGATGCGGTACAACGCCAGGAAGTCTACCGGGGCATCTCCGCCCCAAAAGACCCGTTTACAAGATATTTGAGCGAAGACGTCCCCATGGGGCTCGTCCCTCTTTCAGAGCTTGCGCGTCTGGCCGGGGTGCCGACACCCGTCATGGATTCGGTCATCACGCTGGCAGGCACCGTACATCAGCGTGATTATCGCAAAGAAGGGCGAAACCTGCGCAGGCTCGGCCTTGAAAACATGTCTGTGAAAGAAATTCGGGCTTTTGTCACCGAGAAAGCCTGAAGGCCCTGATCCCGGATTCGACAAAAAGGAGAGAGTGCGACGTGACCGGCAAAAGCAGGAAAGTTGAATTTCTGTACCTGAACCAGGATGAGGTTGTTCAGTGTGGAGCCCTCGACATGGCCATGGTCATGGAAAGGATCGAGCACCTTTTCACCCTCCACGAAAATAGGGAGACCATCGTCCCCGACAAGATCGCCCTCAGGTGGGGCGACGCCGCTTCCGAAGCCGTGACGGGACGGATCAACGCCATGCCCGGCTATGTAGGCGGCGACGTTGACACAGCCGGCATAAAGTGGATCGGCAGCAAACCCATGAACCCTTCGAATTACGGCCTTCCCCGGGCGTCGGCCCTGACAATCCTCAACGACCCCGAAACGGGGTTCCCCGTAGCCGTCATGGACGGTACAGTGATCAGCGCCATGCGAACCGGCGCTGTCACGGGAGTGGCGGCGAAGCACCTCGCCCGGAGAGATTCCAAGCGTGCAGCTTTCATTGGTGCCGGAACCCAGAACCACACCCAGCTGCTCGCAGTGACCACTGCCGTCCCCGATATTGAAGAGATCCATATCTGCGACATTTCCGCCGAGAGGGTTGAAGCCTTCCTTGAAACAGAAACGGCGAAGCACCCGGGGCGGTCCCTTCAGGGAACCACCTCTGCGGAGGAGGCAGTAAGGGGGGCCGATATCATCGTCACGGCGACGACATCGCTCAAGCCGATTGTGAAAGCCGACTGGATCAAGCCTGGAGTTTTCCTTGCCAACGTTGGGAACTACGAGTTCGAATTCGAAGCCGTAGAGGCCGCCGATAAAATCGTGGTGGATAACTGGGAAGCTGTCATCCACCGCGGCATACAGACCGTTGCGATAGTCGTCAATGAAGGACGGATGAATCGGGACCGCCTCCATGCGGAACTCGGTGAAATCACTTCAGGGAAAAAGGCGGGGCGGGAAAACAACATGGAGACCATTTATTTCTGCGCCGTCGGGATGGGAGCGGAGGACATTATCGTAGGTCGCCGTATCTACGAAGAAGCGGTAAACCGCGGGATCGGGACCTGGCTGACGTTATGGAACAATCCGGTCTGGATCTAGGGGTTTCGGTCTTGTCCCGGGATGCCTTCAACAAAAAAGAAGAAGCCCCCGGTGTCCGGGGGCTTCTTCTTTTTGCAATTTTCGGCCGACTTTTCGATGGAAATAAAATTGAAACACCCCACTGCTTAAATCCTGTGTTTTTGCTATGATAGAGTAAATCAACTTTCTGTCCGGATGATCCAAAAATGAAAGGAACCGTTGTGGGATGAAGGTGCGAAAGAAAACAGATCAAACCTGTGACGGCCGTTCAGGAAGGAAAAAGGCTGGGCATCGTGCACCGTTTTTCCCAGCTTTGCCTCCCGCTGGTGCCACAGTTTTTTGCGTGCTTCTGTCCCGCCCTTCCCCGGCGAATGCTGTTACGCCCGATTCCTTCCTTTTCCTTGATATGCCGCCCTCCTGGGGTGTCGTGATCATTACCCTTTTGCTCTTGGCCGCCTACTTTGTCCTGTTCTTTCTCATTTTCGGGATTCGCTCGGCGGTCTCGGAAAGGGGCGACACCCTGCCGGAAGCAATGCATGACCTTGCCTTCTCACCCGCAGAAGCCGGTTATCTTTTCCGGCTCGAATATGACGATGCCTGTCTCACTGCGGCCCTCATCCACCTGGGCCACCAAGGCATCCTCAGTATTTCCGATCATCATCTCGGCTGGATGATCCGCCGCGAATCCCCCTGCCCCGGAACGGTAGCCCCCGAGGAACGGTTCCTTTACCAGAATCTTTTCCGGAAGAAACCCTCAATCCTGCTCGAACACAAGGGAAACGCCGGCTTCAGACAGGTGCGTCGCAATTTCATGAGGTTCATGAACAATCATTATGGGCGTCGATTGTCGAAGCCCCGCATGAGCGTTTTTCTTCCCGGAGTCGTACTGGCGGCTCTTGGAGGGGCCGCCCTGGCCGCAACACCGGGCAAATCCCTCGTCCATATAGCCGCCTACGTTGGCGGCGCCGCGGTCATACTCCTCGCCGGGGCCTTCATCGTCACACGCCCGACATCCTATGCGAGGCGAGGCAATCTGGAGGCTGAAGCCCTCCGGAGTCACCTGACGGCGACGCAGATCCCGTCGGAAACCGTGAAAAAAACACTTGTACATTTTTACGCCCATCTTGCCCATGCCATCGCCCTCGACGGGGCAAGGTGGTGGATTGCACGCAATTCGGAAGCCCTTCACTCACTGGGCGCGGACCCGGCCGAGGTTGAAACTCCCTGGCACACCGACGGGCGAAACGGGCTGCCCGGACTGGTTACCCTCATCGAAAACCTGGGGAAAACATTCCGCGAAATGGACTGACAAGGCGGCCATTACCCAAGGAGCCTGTTCCCGGGTAATCCTTTTCTCCACTCAGGAAAAAACCAGAAACCCCGGCGAAACGGGGCCCGTTGCCGACAGGTCCTGCAAAAAAGCTATCGGGCAAGTTCCATCAACGTCTCAAGCAGCAGGTTGCAGCCTGTTTCCAGGTCCTCGTACCTGGTGTCTTCTTCGGGGACATGGCTCCGACCGCCGATGCTCGGTACGAAAATCATCCCCACCCGGGTCACCGTCGCCAGAAGGCACGAGTCATGCCCTGCTCCGCTGTTCATCCGTCTAAAGGGTATTCCCCGCTTTTTAGCAATGCTTTCAATAAGACCCGTTATTTCCTCCGGCAGGAAAATTGCTTTGGAGCCACCGAGAAAGCTCATTTCGGAAACGACGCCATGCCTGTATGACTCCTCTTTCAGGGTTTTCACTACCGCTTCCACAAATTTCTCGAGACTCGGCTCGTCAACATCGCGTGCATCCAGCGTAAACCGAACCTTCCCGGGAATGACATTCGGAACGTTCGGCTCGCAGAAAATACGCCCAACCGTACCAACCGTCGTGCCAGAATGCGTTTGCCTCGCAAGATCCTCGACTCCTGCAATGACGTTGGCCGCAGCAGCCATAGGATCCTTCCGAAGTCCCATCGGAGTCGCGCCGGCGTGGTTCGCCACCCCCGATATCTCCGTCTCATAAAGCCTAAGTCCAGCGATGGCCTCTACGATGCCCACGGAAAGTCCCTGAGAATCCAGAACCACGCTTTGTTCAACATGTAGTTCCAGCATTGCCTTGACCTCTTCCGGCCGAAGCACCTGCTGCGGGAGACCGTCTGGTTCATATCCTGCGCTTTTCGCTGCTTCGTACATGGAAACCCCGTCGGGGTCCCTGAATTTTTTCAGGTCATCCACGCCATGCCGGCCGACCATGGCCTTGCTCCCCGCAAGGGGCAGGCTGAAATTGGATCCCTCTTCCTCCGAAAAAACAACCAGCTCCACCGGGTGTTTCAGTCTGACGTCCTTTTCGACGATAGTCCGTATCGCCTCCAGGGCGCCGATTGTCCCGGCGAGACCGTCGAATTTCCCCCCGTGGAACACGGTGTCGATATGTGATCCCGTCATGACCGCAGGGGCATGGGAATCTTCGCCTTCTCGCCTCGCCCGAATGTTCCCGACACCGTCCACATTCACAGCCAGGCCCAGTTTCGAACACTCTTCAAGCAGATATTCCCTTGCCAGGGCATCTTCTTTCGAATAAGTAAACCTCGTGTACCCGCACCCCGGCGTCGCATTGAACTCACAGATGCTTTCGATATCCCGCCTGATCCTTTCTATATTGACGGCGAACAAAACAATCACCCCTTTCCGACAGCCTGTCTTCTGACTATAGCAAAACAATGGGATTAAGGCCTTTCCCTTGAAGAAACACGCGGGGTACCATATGATGAGGCCAACAAAACGGCCGGAATGCCAGTATCTGGAGGCAGATGACAGGATGCCAGGAAAAAACCTTTCTCAAAAGATCACTTTCGAGGATTTCGAAAAGGTTGATATTCGTGTGGGGAAGATCATCGATGTGGAGGATTTCTCCAGGGCTCGAACGCCATCCTACAGGGTAAAGATAGATTTCGGAGATGAAACAGGCGTTAAAAAATCGAGCCTCCAGGCAAAAAATGACTACACGAAGGAGGATATGCTCGGCCGGTACGTGATCTGCGTGGTCAATTTCGAGCCGAAAAACATCGCCGGCTTTCTGTCCGAGGTTCTCGTCCTCGGTGTGCCCCACGAGGACGGGGGCCTTTCCCTCCTCGAGCCAAGCCGCAGGCCTGTGCCGCTCGGGGCAAGGGTTTATTGAAACCAGGCAGACTTACAGCCGGACACCGCCTTTTTTGCTTTTGTAACGCTTGATCAACGTGTTCGTCCTCACTCTTGTAATGCCTTTTTTCGAATAAACCGTTTCCAGAATAAACTTTTCAAGACCTTTCATGTCATCCACAAGGGCATGCATGTGAAGCGTGCTCGCACCAGTCATCAGGTACAGGTTTTCCACAGCATGCTCCTGGCTGAGGGCCTGGGCGACTTCGTCAAGATAGTACGGCTCCACATCTATTTCGAAAAACACTGAAACTTCCTTCCCAATGGCCGACGGGTTTATGATGATTGTGAATTCTTCTATGACTCCCTCGCGACGGAGCTTTTCCACTCTTTCCTTGATGCCCACCCTGGACAGACCGAACACTCTTCCAAGCTCCGCATAGCTTATCCTGCTGTTTTTCTGCAGCTCTTTCAGTATGCCGATATCGATATCATCCATTTCGCTCGACCACCTCCCCGACATCGGGTTCTATTAATAGTATTACAGAAGGCTCTTTCTCGCATTCTCGAACAAGTGAACCGTGCCGGTTTTACCGGGCCAGAACGACAACGGCACTTCCCAGAAGGGCTGCCAGGCCCGGAAGCAATGCCCGGTTTCCTCCACCGTGGATACCCCAATAGAGCGATAAAAGGCCGGCCACCTGCAGACAGAAAACGAGGACTACCGATCTTTTCATGATTCCCTCCTAAACCAGCTGTAAAAGCAACACGTTGGCAAGACCGAGCAAAAGACCCAAGAAGAGTACTTTTATCACTAATGCTTTATAAATCAGGGATTCTTCACCTTGAAGTCCAGTCGAAGAGGTTCCAAGCAAAACCTGAGTCGGTCCGACGGCACATCCCGCCGAGCCCCCTATGGACTGGACACCGCACATTGCGGTGGAATTGACATTCAAAGTCTCGGCGATGGTTTGCTGGAGAGCACCGAAGATAACGTTCGAATTGGTATTGCTGCCTGTGATGAACGCGCCAAGTATCCCCAGAAACGGGGCAAAAAGAGGGTACGAAGGCCCCGTAAAAGAGGCGACATCGAGCGCTATCTTTTCGGTCATGCCGCTTCCCATCATTATCGTTGCCGTTGAAACAAGAAAAACAAGGCTTACAAATGTCGGCACGCACCTTTTGACGGTGATCCCAAACACCGGGAAAAACCGCTTTTCGTGCCACAGGTTCCGCCGCCTGTAATAAAAAAGCGACAGCAGGGCACAGGAAAAAATGATCGGAGCGGGATGTCTGAGCAATTTGACCGCCGCGAAATCCGAGACGGACTTCACGTAAAACCCCAGACCTGTTTCATAGGCCGGAAAGTCGAATGCCAGAAGTGGAATACTGACGGGCACGAACTGAAGCCCTATGGACAAAAAAGCTATCAGAATATATGGAAGTCCTGCCTCAAGAAAACCCATTTCATTTCGGGGGGGTTCCTCCGGGCGCCTGTTATTGTTCCGCCTGTAGTATTCGAAAAATACGGCAATCCCGAGAATGGTGGAAATAAGACCTATCAGGGAAGTCACACCCAGGAAAATGACGGCGAAAAGCGAAAGCGTCACTCCTGTTCCTCCGACAAGAACATACCTCGATCCCCGACGCACCGCAGAGACGCCGCCGAAAAGCCAGAGGACCCCGAAGCCTGTGAAAAAAAGTGCTGTTATCGCATACACGCCCATCCAGAAAGCCAGGTCCCGGGCAGGAAGGCTGGTCACCAGACTGAGAGCAAAAAGGGAAGAGCCCATGGAACCAAAACTGATTGACCAACTGTGACCTAAAAGCACGGCGGCTACAGACAGCAACGGATTGTATCCCAGCCTTACCAGAATGGGCGCCACAATCGCCACGGGAACGCCGAACCCCGCTATCCCTTGCAGGAAAGACGAAAAGAGCCATGCCATCAGAATAAAGAGAACCAAAGGATCACGAATATGATGAACCAGGTGTTCTCCTATGACATCAACGGCTTTCAGGTCATCAACGACGTTATACAAATAGATGGCCGCGGTGATGATCAAGGCCACATACAACGCAAGGGTGATCCCCTTGGAAACCGAAACGGCCAGTCCCATGATATCGAGGCCGAAAAATGTGACAGCTACCAGGGCGGCGGAAAGGAAAGAGGCAGCTCCCGCCTTGCCTGCGCTGGTACGGAAAAACAAAAGGAGCGAGAGGAGAACCATGATCGGGGCTATAGCCAGAAAAAACATCATGTCCCGTCGTACCTTTCTCTAAAAATGTCATATCCACCGCTTTGGCTCAGGAAACTACCTTCTTCAAATACCGGACGCCCGCTGCTCTTTGAACAGGTATCGTTGGAAACGAATTTCTCAAGGCCTCCACGCGTTGATTGAACGTTGAGACCAAGTATTACAGAAGACCGTCCATGTTACACGCGTCTCTTCAAGATGCCTCGCATTCATTCATCGGCTAGAACACGAGCTGCAAAGCCCGGGCTGAAAGCAGCGGCAATCGCCTTCTCACCGTCAGCAAACCGGAGACACTGGATCTTACCTTCCCTGATTACAGCCCTGATGCTGTTTTTCCTCTCGAACACACCAATGTCATCAAGAGGGTTTTCCGAAAGGAGCAGGAAATCGGCATATTTGCCTTTTTCGATTGTCCCGGCACTTTCCCCGATTCCAAGAGCCAACGCCGCGTTTTTCGTAGCCATGGCCATAATTTCCGCATTTGCTACTCCAAGTCTCGAAAGAGCGCGCATCTCCTTCGCGTTATCACCGTTTCGTATGCTCATCGAGGCATCGGAACCCATTGCCATGTTCACTCCCGCTGCTCTTGCCACCTGAAGCATTCTTGCGTGGGCTTCCATGATTTTCTCCGCCTTGCCAAGAGACTCCGGATTCGGGTATTCGCCCCTTCTTTCGAGAATCGCAGAAAAAACCCCCATCGTGGAGACAAGAGAAATTTTCTTTTCAGCCATTCTCTTTGCAGTCTCCTCATCCAGCCATGACCCGTGTTCCACCGTTGAAACACCTGCCAACACAGCATTCCTGATCCCGTCAAGGCCTTGAGCATGTGTTGCCACGGGCTTGTTATGCCGGGAAGCCTCCTCCACGATTGCTCGAGTCTCTTCTAGGGAAAAATCGACGGAATCGGGACCGTCGCCGGGTGTACTTACGCCACCTGTCGAGTAGATCTTGATAAAATCCACCCCGAGCCGGATCTTCCTTCGTACTTCTTTGATGCATTCGTCTTTACCGTCACATGTCCGGTCACCAAAGCCTTTTTCCGGATTCTTCGGGATCCCTGCCGGAAAAGCCCTGTCCCCGTGCCCGCCAGTCATCGTAATCCCACCACCGCAGGCAAGAATCCGGGGGCCGGGGAATATCTCTTCCGCAATGGCGTCCCGAACGGCTATGTCCTCAGGGTTGTTCCAGGATACGGCACCGCAATTCCGAACTGTGGTGAAACCCGCTTCAAGGGACGCTAAAGCGCTTTTCAGCGTAGCGAGAGTCTTCGAAGACGGGGGTGTGGCAAGCTTCCAGTATGGCTCATGCGTTGCCGGATCCGGCGGAGCGGCCAGATGAACGTGGCAGTCAAACAATCCGGGTGTCAAGAAAAGACCGTGACCGGCCAAAACCGGTACGTTTTCCGGCATATCTTTCCCCTTGCTGACAAAATCTATTCTCCCGTTTCTGACACCGATACATCCGCAAAAGGGCTTTTTCCCCGTTCCATCAATGATGGTTACATCTGAAACGACAAATGCTTTATTCATGTTTTCTCGCCCCCATCCGGAAATGTCTGACCATGAACCAGAAAACAACGAGTCCCGCAAGGGCGGCTGTGGATAAAACCCTGTGAGGGACTATAAGCAGGAAGCCCAAAGAAAAAAGGAGTAGCTGCTCGACACGAGACAGATGCTTGCCCGCATATCCCTGAGTCGCAAAGCCGAGGGCCACCACCCCGATCAGCGCCGTCAAAAAATTCACCATGATGCGGCCCGTGGTGCCAATACCCAGAAGACTCGGGCTGTAGACAAAGAAATAGGGAAGGACAAAGGCCACTATCCCCATTTTGACTGCATTGAACCCGACCTTGAAAGGACTCGCGTCGGCGAGGCCTGCCGCCGCATAGGCGGCCAGTGCCACAGGCGGCGTAATCGGCGCCAGAGCAGCGCAAAAGAACACGAACATGTGGGCCGCCATCGGGGTAACCCCCATGTTTACCAGACCCGGTGCGACAAGGACGGCCAGAAGGGCATATGTAGCCGGCGTCACGAGCCCCATCCCGAGGATCACAGCGGCCGCCTGGGTCAAAAGCAGGCCCACAAGCAACCGCCCTCCTGAGACAGTCACGATAATCGAACTGAGCTTGAAACCCAGCCCCGTCATATTCAAAACGGCGATGACCACCCCGGCCGTTGCGCAGGCCGAGGAAACCACAACCATAGCCTTGGATGCCGACTTCGCAGCTTTCACGATCTTCTGCCACGTGGGACGGCTTTCTTTTGTAAGGAACGCTGTAGCAAACAAAAGTATCGATGCATACAGGGCCGCGTCGATAGCGACAAATCTTTTTACAAGGAGAACAACAAGCAGCACTATTGAAAAAAGCAAATGGAAGCTTCCCATGAGGGCATCCTTGATGTCCGGAAGATATTCCCTCGAAAGGCCCATGAAATTCTGTTTTGCAGATTGCGCGTGAACAGATGCGAAAAATCCGGCGTAATAAAGGAAAGCGGGTATGGCAGCGGCTTTCATGACATCAAGATAGGGAACCCCAAGGAATTCGGCCAGGATAAAGGCTGTTGCACCCATGATCGGCGGAGTGAAGGTGCCTCCCGTGGAGGCCACGGCTTCTACGGCACCCGCCCAGGCTTTCGGATAACCCATGTTTTTCATCAACGGAATGGTTATAGAACCCGTGGACACGACATTTGCCACGGTGCTTCCCGAAATCATCGCAAAAAAACCGCTTCCAACAACTGAAATTTTTGCAGGACCGCCGGTCATTCCGCCGGCCAGAGACATGGCAAGGCGCATGAATCCCCGGAGTCCCCCGAATGCTTCGAGAAAACTCGCAAAAAAAATGAATCCTGCTACGTATGTTGAAGCAATGCCCAGGGTCGAGCCAAAAAGCCCCTCCGTCCCCGCGGCAATCTGACTCAGGATTCTTGACAGGGAATACCCCCGGTGAGCGATTATGTCCGGCAAGTGAGGACCGGCCACGGCGTAAACAACGCCAACGAAAACAATGATAATAAGGGTCATGCCTATGGTCCGTCTGGTCACTTCGAGGGTGATCAGAATAACGGCCAATGCGGCCAGCTGGTCCAAAAGCCCCATTTCTTCAAGATAAAGTCTTCTCCAGCTTGAAACCAGGTGTGCGACTGCAAGTACGCCCACGATTACGAGCGCGATATTCAGGATATACTCTGCGTTTTTGCTTCCGAGAAACCATCCTGTTCGCGAGGGGTAAATAAATACGGCCAGAGCAAAAATGATGCTCAAATGGATTGCCCTTTGTGCAAAGGCCGGCATCGGAGAGATGGCTGCCGAGTAATACGTAAAGAGCAAAAGCCCCAATGCGCAAAGCGAAAACATGAACCGAACCGCCATGTTGTCGGAGGGAAGCCCGACAGGTTCGATTTCAGCAGTATCCATCGATTCGATTTTTTCGATAATTGTAGCCATCCCGCTGTCTGCAGAGGAAATGGATAGCACATTTTTCTCGTCGTTCAAACAATTCACCTCCAACGCCTCTTCCCAACAAAAATGCAAGAAAAAGCGCCGGACAGGAATCTTACCCTATCCGGCGCAGGAGAACCGGACCTACTCGACCAGGCCGGCTTCCCTGTAATATTTCAGAGCTCCGGGGTGGAAGGGAATCGGCATTCCCTTTACTGCATTTTCCGGCGTTATGATGGAGAAAGTCTTGCTGATTTCCTGAACCTGGCCTATGTTCTCCACAAGGGCTTTCGTAAATTTGTACATCGTTTCCTCATCAAGGTCTTCTGAACAAATGACAATGTGGTTGACCGAGAAAACAGGCGCTTCTTCCGGCATATCAAGAGCCGGAAAATCGGTTTTAGGCATTGTCCGGACGACAAGGTACGGAATTTCCTCTTCCAGGGCTTTCATCTTCTCCGGGTCGATTCTGATCAAGGTCATATCTTTCGTGGTCATCAACTCGGTAAGACTGGGAAGCCTCGGTGCCGCGACATAGGCAAGGGCATCGACCTGGTTCTGCTTGACAAGGTTCATTGCATCGGAAAAACCGCTGTATTCCTGGGTAAATTCGTCCCACTCCAGTCCCAGTGCCGGGAGGACTTCCTTGTTGAGGGCTTCGTCACCATCACCGGGATTGCCAATGGCAATTCTCTTGCCTTTCAGGTCTTCGACGGTCTTGATGCCGCTGTCGGCACGAGCCAACAGATACCAGTATCCGTGATGTGCCGAGAACCAGCCGTTTACACCCTTTAAGGGTGCTTTGAAAGGTTCCGCTCCACGGAGTCCCAGCAGCGCGATGTTGGCCATGGTGAGACCCAGTTCCCGTTCACCCTTGGCAATGGTTTCTATGTTCTCCATACTGCCTCTCGGGCTCGGGACGGGGGTTACATTGTAATCCGGCAAGTTTTCGTTGAGAATTTTTGAAACACCGGAAGCCAACATCATCCAGCCGCCCGTCGGCGAAGCTGTGCCAAAGGTAACCTGCTTTGTTGCGGCCCCGGCCACCAGAACCCCAACCGTCAAAACAATTGCAAGCGCCAAACACATGACCATCAAAACGCCTTTTCTGGATCGCATAGCGGCACCTCCCCTAGATATCGGTTCCGTGAAACACCTGGTCGACCCATCGCCCGAAAGCAATACCACGCAACCACGATGCTTGACCAAAGTCCCGGAAACAAAAAAAGGCTACCATAAATTATTTTCTTTGTAAATATAGGCTCTGTTTTTGCTTACGTTTCAAATGCATTTTGTGCAGTTTATATCACATATGCAAGTAAACACTGTTTGTAAAACTACGATCCCAATCATAAAAAGGGAAGCCGGAAAACCGGGCTTCCCTTTTTGAATACATCGATTTTTCCTGTTGCTCGTCTACTCCATCATTTTTCCCGATCTTGCCGCCTGCGCCTCTTTTCGCCGTTTGCACTCAGACGCGACGGTGAGAACCTTCTCGGGGGCCATGGTCGTGAAGGCAAGCTCTCGTATGGAACCTTCCTTCAGTTTTAAAATCACTCGTGGCAGTCCCGCGCTGTAAATTATCCGCCATGTGCCGTCAGGTAAAGTTCTCATCCTGATGCCGTAAAGTTTTTTGGCGCCATCCCGCTCCCGGACCGAATCCATGCCTGATACTTCCTTCCAGTCTGCATGGACGTTGAAAAAGCCGAAGCGGACGACGATATCGTTGAAGGTGATTCGAATCGAAAGAGTTGAAAAATTGACGAGGAGAAAGAAAAAGAGAGCCGTGAGAAAGAACAGCATGGAACGCACGGCAGCCGTCTGCGGGTCCGAGGGCTCTATAGATGCCGCCAGTATTCCCGAAGCGGCTGCTGC
>JBKHBH010000036.1:0-18337 GCA_046542505.1 Thermovirgaceae bacterium
ACAGACGGCAGCCGGGTTTCCGCCGAATGGGCGGTCCGTAAAAGCATCCACCTGGCAGAGTTTCATATCTGGAGACCTCCTCCCTGCGTTACGGTCCCTTTTGGCATTATAGATTCACAAAAGAGGGCTGAAAAGCTTGGTTATACCCTGGATCGTTTCCATTACCAGCGAGCGGTCCCGCCATTCTTCCAGGGAAAGTCTGCGCGACTCCTCCATGTAGCTCTCCTGAAGGTTCCTCAGTGACCAGAGGGATTCCCCGTGATAGAGGATCATGTTGAGTTCGAAATTTAGGGCGAAGGAACGGATGTCGAAATTGCTTGTGCCGATAAAGGCGGTGTCACTGTCCACAGTCATGGTTTTCGAATGGAGTATCCCCGGCTGATACAGGTAAAGTTCCACGCCGAGCTCCATGATCTGCTCGTAATAGGATCTGGCGGCGTTTCCGACCAGAAACTGGTCAGATTGTTCCGGGACGATGAGCTGGACCCTGGCCCCGCCGAGGACTGCGACCTCCAGTGCTTCGATCAGGCCTTCGTCGGGGATGAGGTAGGGGGTGGTGATGATGACCCGCCGCCGGGCGGCGTGGAGAGCTGAAACGACAAGACGCTGGTAGTTTTCCGTAGGGTATGAAGGTCCGCTCGGGACGGTCTGGAGGAGTGCGGAACCGGGCAAGGCCATGTCCGTGAAGGAGAAAACGTCCTCTGACATGTCATTTGTCTCGACATACCAGTCTTCCAGGAAAACCCTCTGGAGCTGGGTTGTTGCCGGGCCTTCGATGGCTATGGTGACATCATGCCATGAGCGCCCCCGGGCCTTTCCGCCATAGGTCGGGTCGATGAGATTATGGGAGCCCGTGTAGGCCTTTTTGCCGTCGATGACAGCAAGCTTCCTGTGGTTGCGGAGGTCAAAGCGGGCCGTTGCCCTGATTCGTCTGAAAAGTGACGGGGGTAAAGCGCCGACGACGGAAATTCCCGCTTCCCGAAGCCGTGGCGCCGTCTTTTTTAAAAACTTCTTGGATCCCAGCGTATCTGCCAGGATGCGGCAGGTTACTCCCCTTCCTGCGGCACGTTCCAGGGCCTCGAAAAGGGGGCGCGTTAACTTGTCCTCGTTCAGAATGTAATACAATAGGTGAATGTGTTCCGAGGCATTGTCGATATCTGAAGAAAGTCGTTTCACAAGTTCTTCCGAGGAAGTGATAAATTGCACGTCATTCCCGCCCGTGATGGGCATGTCGCCAAGGGTTGTCGCAAGGTTGCAGAACCGTTCCAGCCTTTCCGGAAGGCTGGGGGGTGCGCTTTCACGTATCTTCCGTATGAGTGCCGTTTCCCGTTCGAGGCGCGCAAGCATTCGTTCGTGCCGGGCGATTCTCTCCCCGGGCAGTTTGCTGCCCCCGATCAACAGATAGAAAAAAAGCCCGGGGATGGGCCAGAAGAAAATGACGAGAAGCCATGCCGTTGCGACCGCAGGCTGGTGCCATCTCGGGATAAGTGCGATCATGGCGAGACGGATGCCTATCGACGTGATGTTATGGATGAGAATCAAAAAAGGGCTCCAGGACATGCCTTTTTGTCCTCCGTCGTTTGACGCAGGGGCCATCCGGACAGCAGGTCTGGAAAACCCCTGAACTCGGCTTCAGTATAACATTGTCGAAGACGGGACGGCTCAGTTTGAGCGGATGTCGGAAAAGCCTTCACCGAGTACTTCGTGGATGGACTGGACGCTGATGAAGGCATCGGGATCGATCTCCCTGATGTAGTTCCTGAGCCGGATGAATTTCCTCCTGTTTACAATGGTGGAGACCACGTCCTTCGGTTCCCCCGTGTAGGCGCCTCTGGCTTCGTAGATGGTGGCGCCGCTTTCGAGCTCATCGATGATGAAGGTCGAAATACGTTCGCTTTCGCGGCTGATGATCATGACGTATTTGTGGACTTTCATGCCCAGGATGAACCAGTCCACCAGAATGCCGTTCATGATGACGCCGAGGAGTGCGTACATGCCGATCCGAGGTCCGAAGACGGCTATTGCACCGGCGACGATGAGGAAATCCGATAAAAGAACACCCTTCCCGAGGTCGATGTGGAAGAACTTGTGGAGAATCTTCGCCGTAATATCCGTTCCTCCCGTGGAGGCATTCTGGTTGAACACGATGGCCATACCCATCGCGGAGCAAAGGACGCCGAAGACAAGCTGTACCAGGATGTCGTCTGTAAGGGGGCCCGGTACGGGGAAAAACGTCTCCAGGAACCAGGCGAGGCCTGACACGAAGAAGCTGGTGTAGACCGTTTTGGCGCCGAAATCCCTGCCTATGAGGAGAAACCCGGCGACGAAAAGCACCATATTCATCCCCAGCATCATGAATCCGATTGGGATTTGGGGCCAGAAGGCGCCGAGCACGATGGCGAGGCCGCTGACCCCGCCGGCTGCCAGGTTGTTCGGTACCAGGAAATAAACGATCCCGGCTGCCACAAGAAAGGCCCCGCCGTGAATCAGGGTCCACTCCCGGAAAAAACGCCGGGAAGGGCGCCAGTGCAGGATGTTTTTGATTTTTTGAGCCAATGTCCTTTGTTCTGTCATTTCTTTTCTCTCCTGGCAGGGACCTGGAGTGGTCCCTTTTCCTCTGACGTTATGCCCCCGTCGAGATTCGGACCACCTGGGTGACGGCCTCTTTCAGGAGGACGGGGTACGTCTCGACCGAGTAGGGCAGGTGGATTCGCTCCGTGTTCTTGTGGGCATCCTTCCCGAAAGGGCCGAGGTTCAAAACCGGGATGTCCAGCCTGAGCAGATCCTCTTCAGGGAAACGGTATAGCGTGCCCCAGCCAGGAAGGTTCTCGCCTACGGTGCGGATTTCGTCGGCGTCCCCCTCGAAACCGCAGTAGCTGAGGTCCGAAACCCCCTCGAAAAGGGTACGGATCTTCAACTCGATGCCGTGAGCGGTTTTTGCTTTTTCGCGGACCTTTTCAGCCGCATGCCTCATGGCCGACTCCTTTTCGTTCCGGCCCTGATTCGTCCGGTGAGGATACCAGGGGGGCAGGAACCCGACGATACCAAAAGGCGGCTGAAGGCCGCAGGCGTCGGCGAGATGCTCGATGGCTGCGAAGGCGCGTTCCCTTTCGTCGGCATCGGGGGGGCTGGAGGCGTGGGCCTGCTCGAGGACGGTCCGGATTTCATCTTTTAACAAGGTTTCGGCCTTTTGTACAAGCTCTCCGTAAGTATAGACCTTTGGCGTCCAGGAGGAGCAGGCGGCCCCGGAACCATTCCTCTCCATGTATCCCCGTGCGAAACGGTTGTACTGTCCTATGGCGCTCTTTTGGGCCTCCATGGCCAGTTCTTTCAGCTCCGCGAGGATTTGACCGGGCATTTTCCGGGCCGTCAAATAGCTGTAGAATGCCACGGCGCGGGTCATGATTGTGGCGGAATATTCCCGTCTCAGGTCGTGCTGGCGCATACAGCCGTAGGGCGGGTAGGCCGTTCCTTCCAGCATGTCCGCGTAATGCGGGTTCCCGTCAAGCATGATATTGAGATGGGAGACGATGGGCGCGGCGCAAAGCCCCTCGTAGTATTCTCCAACGTGGGTTTCCTTGCCTGCGAAGTAGAAGAAGGGATTGATCTTGCCGATGCTCCCAAGATAGATAGAGGGTCCGGCTTCTGCTCCCCCGGCGAAGGTGGGCTCGGTATTGATGCAGGAAAGGAACCGAAGTCCTTCCGTTTCCTGGAGTTCCGCCAGGACGGGAACGGCCGCCAGCATGCCTCCGGAATTGTTCTCCTCGTCGCATACGTAAAGCACGGCCAGGTTCGCGCCGGGATCGAACTCGCCACGGGAGGCTTCCGCGAGAATGGAAAGGCCAGTTGCCACACCGGTCTTCATGTCGGCTATCCCGCGCCCGAAGATCCATTCACCGGACTCGAGGTCCCTTCTGGCTTCGGGGTGTATATCTGTTCCGGCAATTCTCCTGGTGTATTCCTCAGCGTCGAAAGCGATTTCCTTGAGGCTCCCGCAGGCATCGGTGCCCACCACGTCCATGTGCCCCATCAAAAGGACCGTGTCTGCAGTTTGTTTCTTTGCCCTGACAACGGCAAATACGATATGCCGCTCGTAACGGTCGCCTTCCATTGGGATAATCCTGACATCCCCGGGGTTTTCCTGAAAATAGGGCAGTTCCCTGAGGGTATCGAAGACGAATCGGGCGATCCGGTTTTCTCCGTCTTTCGAGGGGGATACGCTGGGGATTTGTACGAGATCCAGCATGAGCCGGTACAGGTGTTCTTTCTGAGTGCTGATCATCTGTGGTCCTCCTTTTCTTTCCTCTGGAGCTGAGGATGTCTCGGCGGATAATATTCTATCGGGTCCGCCGGGAAAGATCCTGTGTGCCATTTTACAGCTCAAAAGAAGCCTCTGCTACCGTGGCTTCAGGATACATTGCATTCAGCGGGGAGATAAATCCTGCCGAAGGACGTTCTTGACCGGTTGCCGGCGTCGCCTCATACTTGAAACTACGTGAATCAACGGCGAAACCGCAAATTTTCGGGAGGGAACACGATGGATATCAAGACCTTTGCCGTAGAGGAATGGATGAACACACACGAAATGGAAGCGGTCCACAATATCGCGGAAACATGCGTGGATTCTCTGACAGTGGAGGAATTGCTGGAACTTTCCGGCGAAAAGGAGAAGATCCTCGAAAAGATTCTCGCCACGCGCCTTACATATGGTTTCATTCCGGGCACACCCAGGCTCCGGGAATTGCTGACGGAACTTTACGGGAATGCGAAGCCGGAGAACATCCTCGTCACAAGCGGCGGGATCTCGGCGAATTTCCTGGCCTTGTATACCCTGGTGCGGCCAGGTGACAGGGTCGTCTGCGTGGCTCCCACGTACCAGCAGCTTTATAGCGTTCCCGAATCTTTCGGAGCCGACGTGAAACTGTTGCCCCTTCGCCCCGAGAAGGGTTTTTTGCCCGATCCGAAGGAGCTGGAGCGACTTGCCTCAAACGGACTCGATCTGGTCGTTCTCAACAACCCGAACAACCCCACGGGAGCCCTTATGGACGAAAAGCACCTGAAGGAGATCGTCGGCATCGCAAAAAAGAAGGGTGCATGGATTCTGTGCGACGAAGCCTATAGGGGCCTTGAGCATGACCCCGAAGACAGCGTCCCGTCCGTGGTTGATCTTTATGAAAAGGCCGTTGCCACGGGCAGCATGTCAAAGGTCTTTTCCCTGGCCGGGCTTCGCCTCGGGTGGGTTTCGGGACCCGAGGAGTTTATCACCGACTGCTTTCATCACCGTGACTACACGACCATCAGCTGTGGACGCATCGACGAGGTACTGGCCGTAACGGCCCTGGAGAAACGGAAAAAGTTGCTTGAAAGGAACCGGAAGATTGTCACGGAAAGCGTGGCCATTGTTGACGAGTGGGTGAAAAGGGAGGAACGGGTCGATTGGGTCAAGCCTCGCGCAGGTACCACGGCCTTCCTCTCCTACGATTACGACATCCCTTCAGAAGAATTCTGCATCGGTCTTTTCCGAATGAACGGGACGTTTCTGGTCCCAGGGAAATGTTTTGACAGGGAGTACTGGCTCCGGATCGGCTACGCCTACGGCAAAGAGACACTCAAAAAGGGGCTTGACGGGCTTTCGGCCTGGCTCAGGGAACTCGAAAAGCAGGGAGTTGGTCGACGGCCCTAGCGACCAGCTTCCTGTCAGGACTTCGGTGCGAATGAAATGATAAGAAAGACGGCGGCGATGATAGTTCCCGCCGCAAAAAGCGTCTGAACCGTCAAGGGGTCCCCCGCGACGAGCCACCCGAGGAAAACGGCTCCAACGGGGTTTACGTAGGCATAGGTGGCGACACGTGAGGGGCGGCAGTTTCGCATGAGGATCATGTAACAGACGAATCCTACCAGTGATCCGAAAACGACAAGGTAGGCCCATGCCAGAATGGAAGCCGTGCTGACAGCGGACGGGTTGAACCGAAAAACTTCCCCGGTGAGGACCGAGGCGACGGTCAGAAGCGCTCCCCCGGCAAGCATTTGGAGAGAGACGGCAAGAAGCGGCGAGGACGGAGTGTGAGCATGCCGCGAGTAAAGAGACCCCGTAGCCCAGGAAACGGCGGCGAAAAGGACAATAGCGATCCCGAAGGGGTGAAAAGCTTCAGAGGCGCTTGTTTTCGTGAAACCGATGAGAAGGGCGACACCCGAAAAGCCCAGGATGACTCCTGCCGCTTCCGCAAGTGTGGGCCGGGCCGCCCGAAAAAGCAGCCAGTTCAAAACCACGATCCAGAGTGGGACTGTTGCCACGAGAAGAGCGGCGAGGCTTGACGGTATGAACTGTTCACCCCAAACGACATTCCCGTTGCCAAGCATGACGACCAGTCCACCGGTAATGAAGGCGTCCCTCCATTGGAGGCGGGACGTCTTCGGTGCGTCGGGTCGCGTGGCCGCAAAGATATAAAGCAGCCCGCCCGCCGCAATGAACCTGAGGCCTGATGAAAGATAGGGGGGGATGGTCTCCACCATGTAAGCGATGGCCAGGTAGGTTGTGCTCCATGTGGCGTACAGCCCCAGAAACATGAGAAAAATCAGTCCCCGGGAGAGTCCCGGGGTTTTATCCTTTTTCATAATGACAGTCCTTCCGTATTTCCGTCAGGTCTTGCCACGCTTCGCCCAAAATGTAACTCGAGGAGTGCAGGGTCTTCCATGTGCCCTTCGTAAACGAACTCGGCAGGGCCGGTGAGTGTTACCGGAAGAGTTTGGAGCCCCCTGTCGTTGGGGAAGCTCACGATATTGACCCCGCCGGGATTCTTTACAGAGACCGGCGGTTTGACCAGTCCTTCAAGCCAGGCGGCTACAGCAGAGGCCGCCGAGCCTGTGCCGCAGGAAAGGGTGAAATCTTCCACACCCCGCTCGAAAGTTTGAACATGAAGAGACTCGGCTGTTCCGGTGATGAAATTCACGTTCGTTCCTTCGGGAAACTTTTCGGTGTCGGCCTGGATGGTCTCCGCCAACCGCCTGAGGCCCGGACGGTCTTTTCCTTCGATGCATTTCGGGAAAACAACCGTGTGAGGAACGCCCAGGGTGAGATGTGTATATTGGATTTTTTCGTCGGAGAAAGAAAAAATTTCCTTCCTTCGGACCGAAGGCAGATCAACGGTACCCATGTCGAGGGTGACGGATTCCCTTGTGACACTTGCCCGTACCGGTCCCGCCAGGGTCGAAAAGGTCATTTCCGAGGGGGCGATACATTTTTTCGAAGTGTATCTCGCGATGCACCGGGCCCCGTTCCCGCACATTTCGGCCTCGGTGCCGTCGCTGTTGAAAAGGCGTATGGTGAAATCCGCTTCTCCACTTACTTCTACGGCGATCAGCCCGTCGGCTCCGACGGATCGCCCCCGCGGGCACAGCACGACAGCCAGGCGGGAGAGTTCCCGCTTTGAGAAAGGGCATTCCCTGTTATCAATCACGATGAAATCGTTTCCGTTTCCCTGCATTTTCGTGAATTCGAAGGCGGGCATTGGAACGCGTTCCTTCCTACAGTCCGTCGGGATACAAGGAGCCTTCTGCGATAAAGGCCGTCACGCCCTCGAGCCTGATCCTGAGGATCGAAGGCGACGTCTCCTCCATGATGATCGTGTTGGTGCCTCCCGGGTTGTAGACGTCCACCGGTGAATCACACCAGCCGTTGAGCCATGCCGCCACGGCTGCGGCAATGGATCCGCTCCCGCAGGAAAGGGTGAAATCGTCGACGCCACGCTCGTAGGTGTAGACTTCAAGCGCTCCGTGCCCCAGGATCTTGAGGAAATTGACGTTGGTTCCATCCGGAAACCGGGAGGTGTCTTTCTGAAGCGCCCGGGCGAAGGGCGCCAGGGTTTCCAAAGGCCTCCAGTCGGATTTTTCCAGAAAAACCACTGTGTGGGGTGCCGCCTCGTTCCCGTGCCCGAGTTCCATGTGGTTGACGGGGAACATTTCCCCCATGTGGCTGAATGATTCATCCAGCACCACCAGGGACGTGTCGATGGTCCCGGTGTCCAGGGTAACCCTGGCCCCTTCGACTATGGCGTCAAGAGCGCCCCCTATGGTGTCGAAACGCATGTTTTTGGGAGCGATCCCCTTCTCATAAGCGTACCGTGCGATACATCGGGCACCGTTTCCGGACATGGCGCTTTCCGATCCGTCTCGGTTGTAAAAGCGCATGGCGAAGTGAGAACCTTCCTCCGAAGGCCTCCCCACCGTCATCAATCCGTCGGCCCCGAGGGACAGGCGTCTCCGGCAAGCCTTGACGGCTGTTTCCCTGATTTTTACATCCTCATACAGGCCTTCCTGATTGTCGATGATGATGAAATCGTTTCCATTTCCCTGCATCTTGGCGAAGTTCATGAATGGGCCTCCGAATATGTCACAAAGTAGAAAACCGGCAAGGCAACCGCCCGCCTGTCATTATAGGGCAAAAAATCCGGGGAGTTGCAAGGGGAGTTACCAGTTTCCCGCAAAGACCGTTCCCTCGGAGGTTATTTCCACCAGGCTGTGGGAGAAAACAGCCCGCAGGACGTGGTCCTTTTCTTTTTCGATGGTGACACGGGTTGTGTCCGGGCCTCCCAGCACAGGCTCTCCGCCTGTTTCGAGAACAACATCGATGCGGTTTTCGTCCGCCAGGCCCCGGGTTTTGCCTTCGCCTGAAAGAAGCAGGGCCAGAGCGAGAGCCACGCTTCCCGTTCCACAGGCTGGTTCGATGTGGCCCGTGGTGATGCTGTGGGGATAGAGGGCACGCAAATGGCCTGACCCGGAACTCAGACCGTCATACAGCGAAAAGTGAAGGCTGCCGCTGCCTGTGACACGATGGAATGCGCGTTGCAGCCCGACCAGGACATCCCTGGCTTTAGGATTCATTCTGTCGAAGTCCGCGTCAGGATGCTTCTTTCGGACTTTTTCCGCGTCAAGGACGAGGTACATGCCTGACTGAAAGGCCGGTATCCCGTCAAGGCTGACGGGCTTCGTGCCGATCTTTTGGAGAAGCCGGGCGAATCCGGCAAGGTCGCTGCCGGTGATGAAGGTTCCTCCAGCCGTTTGTCCGATTTCAAGCGGGGTTTCTCCCGATTCCGTCTCGAGAATAATGGTGCCCCCGGTCCCGGCGGTTTCCAGTCCGAAACGTTCAGCCCAGTTGGTTGTGGCGAAAGCCAGTCCTGCTACCTGGGTGAACCCGCCGCAGGCCGGGATGTAATCCTTGTTGGTGATATCGGCAATAAGGGCCTTCACATGGCCGGGTTCTTGAGACGGGAAGAGCACTCCTGCCTGGTGCCCCCAAAGTCTGAGAGGCCCCAGCGCCTCCAGGGCGGCCTCGAGAATCTTCTGCCTGCTGCCTGAGACCTGCCGTCCATCGAGCAGAAGTATCAGGTTTCCCCCCATGTGTCCCTTCAGATAATCCAGCTTCACCGGAACGACCTCCTCATGTCCAGGAATGCGTTCATTTTAAACGCTTTTTGTCAAATTGACCTTGCGGGTTTTCGCCAGAGTATATCGTTATGGTGCTCTGGACAAACCGTGCAGAAAAGTGCAATATAGACCGCAAACCCCAAAGGGTAATAATATTCAGATATATATATCAGGGAGGGTATGAGGATGACCAGGAAGGTTCTCATTATCGGGGGAGTCGCCTGCGGCGGAAAGACGGCAGCCCGACTCATGAGAGTCGACCCCGAAGCGCAAGTGACCATTCTCGAAAAAGGTGACTACCTGAGTTACGCGGGGTGCGGACTCCCGTATTACGTAGGAGGGGTTGTGAAGGAGTACAAGGACCTGATGAGCACCCCCATCGGTGTGATCAGGGACGCGACCTTTTTCAGAAAGGTCAAGCACGTGGATGTCCACACCGGCCATATGGCGACGAAGATCGACAGAACGAACCGTATCGTTACGGCGCTGGACGTTGCTTCCGGGGAGGAGAAATCTTTTCCTTATGACAAGCTTGTAATCGCGACGGGAGCATCTCCCATCAGGCCACCCATCCCGGGCGCCGATCTCCCGAGGGTTTTCACCCTGTGGAACATGCCCGATGCCCTGGCCATGCGTTCGGCAATTGACAGCGGGAATGTGAAGCGGGCCGTCATCATCGGCGGAGGGCTCATCGGGATGGAAGTTGTGGAAGCGTTGTGTAACCAGGGACTTGAAGTGTCAGTCGTAGACCTTTTGGAAACGCCCCTGCCGGCCATGATGGACAAGGAATTCGGCACATACCTTCTGAACGCGCTCAAGGCCAGGGGCGTCACCTTCTACGGCGGCGAAAAGGTTGAAGAAATCGTCGGCTGCAACGCCGAACTTTCGGCCGTCAAAACGGACAAACGGGAAATCCCCGCCGATATGGTACTTATGGCCGTGGGTGTTCGTCCCAATACCTCCGTGGCGAAAGATGCGAACCTTCAGGTCGGTGAAAAGGGCGGAATCGTGGTGGATGCCCACATGCGAACCAGCGACCCCGACATCTTTGCCGGGGGAGACTGTGTCGAAGTGGATCACGTCTTGACGGGCAAGAAAACCTGGCAGCCCATGGGCTCCGTAGCGAACCGCCAGGGACGAGTGATCGCCGACAACATTGCGGGTATTTCCTCGACCTTCCACGGCGTGGCCGGGACGGCCATCATGAAGGCCTTCGAGTACACCATCGGGAAGACAGGGCTCACAAAAGAACAGGCCCGGGATGAAGGGTTTGACGCAGAGGCGGTAACCATAGTCGACGCCGATACGCCGCATTTCATGCCCGGTTCTGCCCCGATAACCATCAGGCTTGTGGCTGACAGGAAATCCCGAAAGGTCCTCGGCGGCCAGGTATTCGGCCCTGGAAGGGCAGACAAGCGCCTCGATATCCTGGTGACAGCCGTGACAGGTGGCCTGACCATCGATATGCTCGGGAACACCGACGTGGCCTATGCTCCGCCCTATTCGACGGCGCTGGATCCCGTTACTCATGCCGCCAATTCACTCAAAAACAAGCTCGACGGAATGATGAAGTCTCTCAGCCCGTCGGAATTGCTGAAAAGGCTCGATGAAGGGTGGTACCCCGTCCTTCTGGATGTGAGAACGCCCGATGAAATCAGCACTCAGGGACAGCTCCCCTTCGACTGTGTCAACATCCCCCTCGGCATGCTCTGGGAAAAGGCGGCGGAACTCCCGAAAGACAGGGAGATCGTCACCTATTGCAAGATTTCCGTGCGCGGCTGGGATGCCTATGCAATTTTGTCGCGACTCGGGTTCGATCGGGTTTTTGTCCTGGAAGGTGGCACCGCGGGATGGCCCTTTGAAATGAGAAAATAACGACCACAAAAAGAGCCTTCCCGTGAGATCACGGGAAGGCTCTTTTTGTCTTTCCGCAGTAAAGCTCCGGCTCTACTTTGGCGGTTCCTTGACGGGCTCGCCATTCGGGCCGATGTAGCGACGACCGAAGCCCGTCAGTGCCGCGATGAGCATGACGATGACAAGGAACCATCCATGGAACACATAAGGGACCACTTCGACGGGGTTGACAGCAGAGATGAATTCATACTCGCTTGTCAGACCCTGGATGGTGGAAATTCCCAGAAGCGTGCCTCCGGCCCAGGGGAAGATATATCCCAGCGCCGACGTCATGGCGTCAAGGAAGTTGGCCCGCCTGTACGGGTGGATTTTCATGGAAACGCCAATTTCATAGACAAAGGGAGCCGCGAGGATCTCGGCGGCGGTGTTGATGGTGATGAGGGAATTCAAAACACCGACCAGTGCCCATATGGCGATTTCGGCTCTCCTTGCGACACCCTGTATTTTTGACATGGTGAACTTCCTCAGGGCTTCCATCGTGCCGCCCAGGTTGATGATGTACCCGCAGGCGACGACGAGAAGGATCAGGACCGCCATGTTGACATATCCCAGGATCCCGTCCAGTAATGCACCTTCCACGGTGCCCTCGGCAAGATTGAACCAGAGAATGTCGCGCATGGACCCCAGTCCGGCGACAAGAATGAGGATACATGCCGAAATGATGCCCCACGTCAGTGATGTGATCAGGTGATGTCCCTTGAAGGCTATGATCAAAACCAGAGCGAAGGGGACCAGAAGAACGAGTCCCTCAGGTTGTCCGAGAGCGCCCACGTCGACTGCCGCCTGCTGTGTTTCACCGCCTCCCCCGAAGAGCATGAAGGCGATTATCGCCGGAATGGCGGCTGCGATGGCATAGCGGAAACGGGATTTGACGACGCCAATGATGTCCGTTTCCTGGGTGACCGCCGAAACGATGGTGGTGTCCGATACGGGGGCCAGGTTGTCGCCGAAGGCCGCACCGCTGAGGATCGCTCCGAGGAGAACGACGGGATGGCTTCCCATGGCGACTCCCGCCGGATACATGAGCATGCAGAATGCCACGGTGGTCCCGTACCCGGTTCCGACGGCCGTTGCAAAGAGCGCCGACAGAAGGAAGGTCACAACGGTGAACATGGCTCCCTGCACACCGGTCCGAAACCCTATCCAGACAAGCCCCTCAACGAGGCCGCCTGCCTGGAGAACCGAAGCGAACATGCCCGCCCAGAACCAGGCGACGATAGCGACAACACCGACGGTCTGCGTCATGCCTTCGAAAATCCCCTGGGCATAATCTTTCCACGGGGAGAGGCACAGGAACATGCCGATGGCAAGACCCAGTACGCCGCCCATGATAAGGCCCTGTTCGGTCACGATGTCCAGGACGCTGAGCGTAACAGCCCAAATCATGAAAAAGAGCATCGGGACAGCCGCCCCGAAATGACCCAGGCGGAAGTCAAGATGCGTTACCGTGTTTCCGTTGTTCTGGTTCCCTCCCTGGCTTTTGCTCGGTGCGTCCGTGTTTTGTCTCTTTTCTGGAGACATCGTCCCACCTCCTTTATTTTTTCCCCATACGCCAGGCTCCCGAATAGCACCCAGGCCGGTCGGCAGCATCGTACAGGGTTATGGGAATAAATGAAATGGAAGACGGTGCGCCTGATACGGCACAAGCGTCTCCGTCGTCGCAGCGAGCGTGATTGCAAGGGTTTTGCCGGAAGGTTTTGGTGTTGTTGGGTGTTTGCAGGTTGATTTTTCTTTTGTACGGCAGATCGAAGTCAGCAAGATTTGTAAACTATTTTGTTGCCAAGTTTCCTTATAATGATATCAAGGGTTCTGGCGGCAGACAAGGCAAAATAGACGCTGATCATTTCTCGGGAGTTTTTGTGCAGGAGGGCTTATGGCAGAGAAAAAATTTTATCCGTGGCAGCTCAATGCTTTTGACAGCCTTCGAGGCAGGGATGGTGTTCTCGCGGCCCCCACAGGGTCCGGGAAGACCTGGGTCGCCTACTTGTGGGCGGGACTTTTGGACCTTGACGGAAATGTGATTCACCCAGGCGGACGGCGGATCATTTTTACGGCGCCGATCAAGGCCCTGAGCAACGAACGTTATCTGGACCTCAGGAAAATGGGTCTTGACGTCGGTATTGAAACGGGAGATTTCAAGAAAAACGAAGAAGCGCCGATCATTTGCTGTACCCAGGAGATCTACACCTTGAAATATGCGGGAAGGCCTAACCTCTCGGTCATTGTGGACGAGTTCCACTACATCTTCGGTGATCCCGAGCGGGCCAGAACGTACATCGAGGGGCTCAGAGACACGCACCCGGAATCCCGGCTGCTCGTCATGTCGGCCACCTTCGGGGGGACCCGTGACGTGGGAAGGTACCTCGCACGGGTTACCGGCCGCGATTTCAGCGTTTACGAAGGCAAGGAACGCGTGACCGATCTTGTTTTCCTCCCCAGAAGACCCTTCAGGCTGGAAGGGATTCACGATGCCCTTGTTTTTGTGTTTTCCCAGAAAGGTGCCGTCGACCTCGCCTACAAGGCCGCAAGAAAGAGAAAAAGACGCGGCCGGTCTTTCAGAAAACGACTTTATGACCTGGCAGACATTCTTGACGTCCCCAAGGTGCATATGCCGCTCTTGCGCGGGGTGGGAGTCTATCACGGCGGCATGCTTCCGAAGGAAAAGCTGCTCGTGGAGGCGGCCTTCAGGGAAAGGATCCTGGACGTTGTGGTTGGGACAAACGCCCTGGCGCTTGGGGTGAACCTGCCGGCGGAATACGCTGTTTTCGCGCAGCTTGTCAGGTACCATGACAGGGAGCCCATTTCGAAGAACGATTTTCTCCAGATGGCGGGACGTGCGGGGAGGAAGGGCCTTTTCGACACGGGCTACGTGACGTGGCTCAAGGATTCCCCCTACGAACAGCGCAAGGCGAACACGGGGGCGGTTTTCAAAAAACTGGTCAAGGCGCCCCCGGAAAGGGCCTTCGTCAATCTCCAGCCCGATTACGGAAAACTCCTAAAAAAACAGAGAACAGTCGCTGATGAAGCGAAATTCATCGCGGAATATTCGCTTCCTCCGATGGATGTCTCGATTGTTGAATCGGAATTGCGTCGGGGACTCAAATATATTGACCGGTCGGTGAAGGACATGGTCTCCTCGGGTGAGCGAGAGCGATTCAAATCGGTGCTTGCAGATATCTGGTACGGAGAAATGGAGATAGGTGAGAACCTTGAAATGGCGCAGCTGTTTTATTGGGACGGCAAGGCGGATGCCCTTACGGCAGCGCAGGTCATAAATCTCTTCGAGAAAAATTATCTGAAGGCGCTCCTCAAGGTCAAGCGCTTTGCCAATCATCTTCCCCGAGGATATGAAATAGTCGGGATGCACTATCTGGATCGCACAGTGGAGGAAATCGATGGGACGATTTACGGTTTCGAGGAAAAGATTCGAGAAATCGAATGGAGTGGAGCCGCTGGAAGTGGGCCGGAATAAAACAGGCGGCGGCAGAATGGAGCTGCCGTCGCCTGCGGTGGGTCAGATCAGGACCCGGATTGTGTTAACTGTCGTTTCGTGCTGCAGATGCTGTGCGTACGCCCCAGAATTCGGCGTCGAGGCTTCCTGAGTAAGCGCGAAAATCTTCTCCGGGGTCTTTCATCTTGACGTAGAGTTCCGGAGAGCCCTCTTTCGGAATGGCGATAATCCATGTGGCCACAGTCCGGGATTTCCGCGAGTCGCTTCCGGTTCTGAAAACGCTGTTGTCGGTGCCGGCGTTTCGGTCTTCGCTGAATGTGACGAAATCTTCCATTGCGAGTTGTCCCTGCCGGTCCGAGAGAAGACTCGTTATCCGCTCGTAGCGGGTTTTGCTGCTTTTCGAAGCGCGGTCGTTGAACCACTTGAGCTCGGAAGAAACGTAGTGGTTCGTCTGGGCGAGGAACCCGTTGTCGATGACCCTGACGGCCGTCTTGCCGTCGGGCGCCCCTTCGAAGACGGCAACCTTCCGGGCGTCGGCAACCATATAATACGATGAGCGGGTGAACCGGTCTTTCTGGGCGATAACTTCGTCAACGGTGGCGTAGGATGTGAGAATTTCGTTGGACGAAATAGGATCTCCGCCGTCAGCGCTTCGATCGTTTTTCGGGATGACCGAAGCAGTAGCCGTAACGACGGCCAGACCCTTTTCGTTGATTCCGCCCTTGAGCCCGGGGCTGTCTCCATCAAAGGCAAAAAGCCCAAGATATGAATATCCCTCACGAGACCTGACCTGCTGCAGGGCATGGCTTTGCCCCGGTTTCCAGTCCCTGTTTTTGGCCAGGATGGTGTATCCTTCGGCTGTCCCGGAACCCGTTGCCGCCCACAATGTGCAGGCTTCGATGGGCGCGGCCCACATGAGGAAGACAAAAAGAAGGATGGCCGCAAGGACTCTTTTTGCTCCGATACGTTCAATAAGTTTTCTTCTGACTGGCTTCATGATTCTGACGCTCCTGTTTTTCGAAACGGGACGCGTCCGGGTCTTTCGCAAACCTGCTGCCTCTGGAATCTTTGGGGAATCTTCCTGGAAGGCGTGAAAAAGCCTTCGGGAATTTTCCCGAAGGCAAAGAAACGGTGCCTTCGGCAGCTCGGCGGTCATGGCCTTTTTCAGGCTTTAGACCCGTAGCTTTGCGTCATCGCCTTTCAGCGATTTTGCCGTTTCGGGCATATTTTTTCTTTCAAAGGTGCGCGGAAGGCGTTAAAAAAAACGGTGCCTTCCGGAATCTTCATCCGAAAGGCACCGTTTGGAAACATTTTAATCTTCGGTGGCCCGGCGATCATTGCCTTTTCAGGCTTTAGACCCGTAGCTTTGCGCCATCGCCTTTCGACGATTTTGCCCTTTCGGATGGTGATGCTGTACTTTACACTGCGAAACACTCTTGGTTGCTTACATACCTTACCATGTTTTTTGTCTTTGTCAAGATAGCTGGATGTAAGCAATTCTCGTGCTTTCCTCCCCCTTTCGCTGCCTGTACATGGGAAGGCCTTTGTCGCTATACTCCAGGTGTGATTCAAAATTCCAATGTCTATGGAGGCAACATCATGCAGCGTTTCTGGCTGAAAAAGACGCCGTTTTGTGTCGGAATCATTTTGGCTGCTCTTTTCATTCTGGCGGATTTTTCAAGTGGAGTTTCCTCAGCTTTTACGCCAGCCGAATGGATAAAGACAGTTGGTCTTGATGTGGTCTTGACCCGGGAGGAAAAGGAAAGTCTTTTGGATTACGCGTCTTCGAAGCTGTCTTCCAAAGAAGCGACGGGAAGGTCCCTGAAAGGTCTCCCTTCTGATGACCAAAAGCGTGTTCTTTTCGTCAGTGCAAGCGACGGAAAAAGTCCTGCGGTTATTGGCATCGGAGAAGGAAACGGTTACCGGGAAGCCCTCGATGCAGCCATTTCGAAGCTGCCTAAAAAAACCGAAAACCCTTTGTGGATCAAGATCGACATAATCGACGGCTTGCAATTCAGATGCAAGGAGCTGCTGACCGAACCGGTTGCGATACAAAAAGGTATCGAAGGAATCATTTTCCCAGGATGCCCTTCCTGTGTTTTTTTGCCTGAGACGGTAGTGGTAAAAAAAATCATCGGTGAAGACGGTTTCCTGAGGGCGGAAAACTTTGTCAGCGAGGGTGGGCCTCAGGCGCGGGAATTCTTCAAGCACTTGCTGGATGTTCACTCGGCGGACCGATTGGATTTCCGGACGACTTCCTTCATAAAGGACGAGACCGGTTTTCGGGACGTGTCTCGAGGGAAGCAACAGGGAACTTTTTCTTCAGATGAATTGCTGGCGGCTTCCGGAAGCGCCGCGGGTTATCTCGCGAGGATGGTGGACGCGTCGGGTCGGTTTGTGTATCGATATGATCCGCTCGAAGATAAAAAACTTGGAGGGTATAACATCCTGCGTCATGCCGGGACGCTTTTTTCCATGCTCGAATATTGCCAGATCGAAAAAGATAGCCGGACGCTCGAATCGGCACGGCGAGCCTTGAGGTATCTTTTGGGGCAGATAGAGACAATACGGAGCAACGGGGTCGAAATGGCCTGCGTCGTAGAGGACGGCGAGGTCAAACTCGGTGGTAACGGGCTCGCAGCCCTTGCGATCGCCAAATACATCGAGGTGACAGGCGACAGGAAAAATCTTCCCGTTTTGCGGAAACTGTGTGAGTGGATGGTGCACGTCCAGGATTCGTCCGGGCGGTTTATTGTCCACAAACAGGATTTTCCCGATGGCCGGGTTTCTGATTTTCGGTCGTCCTATTATCCGGGCGAGGCGATTTTCGGCCTGATGAGAACCTTCGAAATCGATAGCGATGAGAGATGGCTCCAGGCGGCCGATGCGGCGGCAAGATACCTGATCACCGTTCGGGACAGGGGACTCCCCGATGTCCAGTTACCTCATGACCATTGGCTGCTCTATGGATTGAATGAGCTTTACCATCAGGAGAAGGGCCGGCTTTTCGCAAATCACGCATTCAGGATCGCGCGAGCCATCATTGGCGCACAAAACCAGAAGATGGCTTCAGTGGACTGGAATGGCGGATTCGGGTTCAACCCGCGTTCCACACCGGCGGCGACACGTATGGAAGGAATGGGGGCGGCATACCGAATTGCCCTCGCAGTCAATGACGAAGAGATGAAAAAACGCATCCTCGAATCCCTTCGGTTGGGAAACGGGTTCCTTCTGCGAACCCTGATCGATCCCTCATGGGCCATGTATATGAAGAGTCCTTCCAGGGCCGTGGGCGGGGTCCGCAAAAGCCAGAACGATTTCGAAGTCCGTATCGACTACGTGCAACACAGTCTTTCGGCCTTTCTTTCCATGCATTCCATTCTTGAAGAATAATGCCTGAAAACCCCGGGCAGTGAAATCTGCAAAAGAGTATTGCTCTTGCAAGGTGAGCTACAAAGACACCTGGCCAGGTGTCTTTGTAATCATTTCAGGTATGTCAACGGACAGGGAAAATGTCATGGGTAAAGTGTCTGTATGGGACAGGGAAAA
>JBKHBH010000129.1:0-3376 GCA_046542505.1 Thermovirgaceae bacterium
CCGCTTGGGGAAGACGCTTGCCCGGCACGCTTTGAAAGCGGTACTTGATGCCTGAAGGACCTTGTTGCCCGGAGTAGATCTTCCGGAGGACGCTCTTGACCGTCTCCGCGTCGTAAAGGCCAATCCAGGCCTCGAGCCAAAGGCGCCTCGAGCCAGTGACGGAAACGGTCAGTTTCGCCCCTTCCTCGAAGGGAATCCCTTCGAGGGAAGATTCGAGCTCGGCCCTGTGTCCCGGCGGCGGCACTTCAAGCCCGGCGTACCCCGCGGTCTTTCTGAGTTTGCCCAGGATCTCGTCCACAGAGTCGCATTCAAAGAGCTCCCAGTATTCACGGTCGGAAAGAAGGCGGCTGGTCAGGGCCCTCGCCCGGGTCCCGGCCGCCGTTTTTTCGCCAAGGGCGGCGCAGGGGGCCCTCACCTGACGCCCCTCCTGACGTATTCCTCCGCCGTTTCCTCGGCGACAGCCGTGACGACCTCGTCAGCATGGGCCTGAAACCGCCTGGTCATTTCGTCCGTTTCCTGCTGCCCGAGGCGGACAATCTGGCCGACTTCCGTCCCCGTCGCCTGTTCGGCCGCCTCGACCACCGCCTGGGCCTGTTCCCGCACCGCCCTGAGCCGGGCCTCCCGTTCCTTCTGGAAGTCCCGCCTCGCTCGCTCGAGAATTTCTTCCGCCTCGGCGCGGGCTTCCTCCTTTTTCCGCAGGGCCTCTTTCTCGGCATTCAACAAGGCCGTGAGGGCTTCCTCGAGAAAGGGCATCCTAGGTCACCTTCCCTGATATTTTTTTCGCGATTTTCATGCGGCTGAAGTCCTCCCGTTCCTGCTCCTCGAGCACGGAATCGATAAAGGCCATCGTTTGTTCATAAAAGGGGATAACCACCTTTTCGAGGGCGTTGACCCGCCGGTGAGTGCGCCTGACCGCAACGGCCAGACGGTAAACGCTGGTTTCCACTTCCGCCAGCCTGGCCAGAAGGACCAGGACGTTCCTGAATTCCTTGTAGGCATCATCCATGGATGCCGATGTCTGCCAAAAGGAATAGGAGGGACTGATTTCCTGAGGGAGGGGGTCTATTTCCGGGATTTCCACACCCATGACGGATCGCAGACGTATCATGAAACCGTCTTCTTCCGGGACGGCCATGGAGATTCCCTCCACCATGTCGATCCCGATGGAAATGTTGGCCCTCTGAAGTGCGCGGTAGGCGGTTTCGAAAACACGGCTCAGTTCCTGCTGGATCCGGCGGGCGGACTGGATCTGCCGAATAAGCTCCATCATCAGGACCTGTCGCTTCTGCTCAAGAAGGTCCTTGCCGCTTCGGGCGGCGGAAAAGGATTTTCTCGCCTGGACAAGATTGCCGCGTGTGGGATCCATCTTCTGGGGCATAAAGCTGACCGCCTTCGCATTGTGTGTTTTGCATCAATTATTGTAATTCCTTTCGTCCGTCGTAAAGCAAGAAACAGGCCCTGATGCCCTCAGGAGATCTCCGCGTGCCGCTCGACGTCCTTTATCAGCTTCTGGCGGTCCCAGGGCAGAGTGCCGCTGATCTTGATGATGTTCGAGGGGTGGGTGGTGTCGAAGATCGTCGGCTTTTCGGGCTCGAGGTTTTCCAGCAGGGTGCGTATTTCGATCATGCGCTCCCTGCCGTCCGGGGGGACAAATTCACCCCGCTTGACCATGTGGTTCAGCTTGGTGTTGTTGAAGATGATGAGGCTCATGGTGATGACCTTCTGCGTGGAAAACCTGTTGATCATGTTGGCCGTGGCAATGGCGTTGTCTACGGACTGTCCCGCTCCCGCGATGCCGTACATGATGACGGTACAAAAGGGGATTTTCGCCTCGTTGAGCTTTTGGGCCTCTTCGACGGCCTCCTTGACGGTGTGCCCCTTGTCCATCAGCTTGAGGACATCGTCCCGGCCTGTCTCGAACCCGATGTACAGCATCCTCAGCCCCGCGTCGTGCAAGACGGACAGCTCCTCCACGGAATAGCCGGCGATGTTCTTGACGGAGGCGTAAGCCCCGACACGGTGGCAATAGGGCAGGTGGTGACGGATCATTTCGAGCAGGCGTTTCATCCTGTCGAAGCCGATGGACATGGGGTCGGCGCCCGTCAGGAAAACCTTCTCGGTATAGAGGTTTCCGCTTCTGAGTTCCGCTTCGATATCCGAAAAAGAAATCTGCCGGTAAGGGACGTTTTTGTACATGGAGCAGAAGGCACACTTGTTCCATGAACAGCCCGACGTGACGGGCAGCAGATAGGTGTTCATCTCATCCTGAGGATAATAGAGGGTTTCCTCCTTGTAGCTGATAGTCACCATCCCTTTCGCTTTTTTATCCTACTCTTCAGTTCGTGACCACGCAAATGCCATGCGTGGAGAAGGCTGGCATATATCAGGCTGGTTGCCCGGTTTTCAGGACACTCTATAATGTGCGGTAATGTTTGAGAATTTGCGAGGGGGATAAACTCAATGGAATATACCGAACTGGACACGCCGGCGCTTTTGATCGACCGGGAAATCCTGATGGACAATCTCCGCTACATGCAGGCCTACGCGGACAAATACGGGGTACGCCTGCGACCCCATACCAAAACGCACAAGATGCCCTCAATTGCGCATCTTCAGATTCAAGAGGGAGCCCGCGGCATCGCCGTCGCCAAGGTCGGCGAGGCTGAGGTCATGGCGGCCGAGGGCATTTCGGACATCCTCATCGCCAACGAGATCGTGGGGCCGAAAAAGCTGGAACGGATACGGGACCTGTCGAAAAATGCAAAGATCTCCTTTGGCGTGGACACGCCCTGTCAGGTGCAGGAGGCTCAGCGCGTTTTCGCCGGAAGCGACGCCCCCGCCGAGGTGCTGGTAGAGATCGAAGTGGGCGAAAATCGTTCCGGAATTATTGAGGAAGGTGATTTTTTCGCTCTCCTGGAAACGATCAAAGGCTGCGAAAATGTCCGCTTCATGGGGCTTTTCTCCCATGACGGAAACAGCTATGACGCGGAAGATATCGATGAATGCCGGAAGATCGCCAGAAAAGCCCAAAAACGGACCTTGCATTTCGCCCGGCTGGCGAAAGACCGCGGCATGCCTTGCGAGGTGATAAGCTACGGGGCCACGCCCACCTTGATGAACGACGTGGAAATCCTGGAGGGCATCACGGAGATCAGGCCGGGCACCTATGCCCTGATGGACGCCTCACAGGCCAACGCCATCGGGACGTTCAAACGGTGCGCCGCCACGGTGCTGGCCACGGTCATGAGCCGCCCGACAGCTGAGCGGGTCATTCTGGACGTAGGCGCCAAGGGCCTGACCATGCAGGGTCGAACCGAAGGTATCTGCTCCACGCCCGGCCTGGGAACCATCCTGGAATACCCCGACACGCACATCG
>JBKHBH010000130.1:0-3292 GCA_046542505.1 Thermovirgaceae bacterium
CAGTCCGGCCTCTCGCCCTGGCTTCATTTCGGGCATCTGGCGCCCCAGCGGGCGGCCATGGAGGCCTTGGGTACAGCTCCCGAAAGAAAGGAAATTGAAGCTTTCATCGAGGAACTGGTGGTCAGGCGCGAGCTTTCGGACAACTTCTGTTTTTACGAAGAGCATTACGATAGTGTGGAATCCTTCCCCGGCTGGGCGAAAAAGACCCTCGACGAGCACAGGAACGACAAGAGAAAATACCTTTACAGCCTCGGGGAATTTGAGGGGGCAGCGACTCACGATGCACTCTGGAACGCCGCCCAGCGTGAAATGATGGAGACGGGGAAAATGCACGGCTACATGAGGATGTACTGGGCGAAAAAGATCCTGGAATGGTCACCTTCGCCCGAAGAGGCCATGGAGACGGCAATCCTTCTCAACGACAGGTATGAACTGGACGGGCGGGATCCGAACGGGTATGCCGGGGTCGCCTGGAGCATCGGCGGCGTTCACGACAGGGCCTGGCCTGAGCGGCCGGTTTTCGGAAAGATCCGGTACATGAACGCCGCCGGAAGCCGACGGAAATTCGATGTGGATGCCTATATCAGGCGCTTCAGCCTGTGAGGCTCCTCTTTAGATCTCCGTTTTGAGTCCCCGGCTTTTGATCTTTGCCAAATAGCGCGAGACCTTCGGCCAGTATTGGCTGACGGCGCCGCCGTAATAGCGGCCCAGAGCCCGCTGGGTGTTGCCGTAGTGGTTGAGGTAGCGCGAGAGCAAAAGCGTCCCAGCCGCAATGCCCTTTTCGGGGTCGTGGAGTTCTTTCGCGGTGGCGATGCCGTTCGCCTTCAAAAGATGTTCGTGGACGTGCCAGGCGACCTGCATGACGCCCATGGCGCCGTAAGTGCTTCTGGCTTCGGATTTGAAATGGCTTTCGGTGTTGGCCACGGCGACGGCGAGCCCGATCGGGACATCATATTTTCTGCTGTAGTGGACGAAGGAGGCAGCCTGTCTCCAGGCTTCGAGAGGTTCGATGTCCTTGTTCTGGGATGCGATATAGAGGGCAATGACGGATGTGTTTTTCTGGTCGTGGCGTTCCCATCCCCAGAGGTAGCGGATGTTTGAAGCCGGATTCGTTTGTGACCACGCAAAAAGGTCTTGTATGCGAAGCCCCATTCCTTTCAGTGTGGTATGAACGGATTCGTCGATTGCCTCGGCCATGATCATCCTTTGCCTGGCCTCGGCCTGTTTGGCGAAGACGGCCGGTGGCGAGTGGGTGAGTTTGTCACCGACGACAAGGCCGACGGCGAAGCACAGAAGACCGCCCATAAGGACCGCCTTGGCTAATTCTCTCAATGTGTACTGAATCAAAATATTCCTCCTTGCAGGGAAGGTTTCCTGTCATTTCCTTTTTTTTGTAAAGGTTTCAAGCCGGATTATGGATTATACCGAATAGCGAAAAAGTTGCAACTATCGTATACTGATTTGATTTGACAAGAAAAATAACGCCAATAACAAGTGTATTACTGATCATTTAAATAAAAGCTTCGGATTTGATTTTGTCCTTCTTGGTGATCAGGCCTTTATACCCCAGAGATACAGGTGAAACAGGATATTTCTATGGCTCAGGGTGTTTCATTATATTAAAATGCAAGGTCCCATATACACAAAATGTGCTACAATTTCAGATGAAACCACGGGGGAGTCGGTGTGACCGGCTGAGAGGGGGTTCAAAACCCCGACCCCTTGAACCTGATCCGGGTCATGCCGGCGAAGGGAAGGTGTATCGAATGTTCCCCTTTCTCCCCTTCTCCCGGGGTGATCCGGCGGAGGAGGGACCCTTCTGAAACAGTCTGCAAAACACCCGGCACATCCTGAAATCAGAACGGTAACCAAGGCGGGCCTCCTGTGCGCCATGGCGGTGCTCCTTTCGGGGCTTTCCATTCCCGTGGGCCCGACGAAATGTTTTCCCTTCCAGCATGCCGTCAACGCGGTAGCCGGGGTTCTTCTGGGCCCATGGTGGGCGGCCGGTGCAGCCTTTGCCGCTTCGGCGATCCGCAACATGATCGGCACGGGAACACTCTTCGCCTTCCCGGGAAGCATTCCGGGCGCTCTCGCCGTGGGGTTCGCGTGGAAGATTTTCAGAAAGGATCTTGCCGCCCTGGCTGAACCATTGGGGACGGGAATTGCCGGCGCCTGGCTCTCGGCGGTCATCATCGCGCCGTCAACTGGATCCGCCGTGGGGTTCGGTGTCCTCATGCCGGCTTTTCTCGCCAGCAGTGTCCCGGGAGCCTTTATCGGCTTGGCCGTCCTCGCTCTTTTGAAGCGGACGGGGTTCAGGAAGGAAGATGAAAAATGACGCAAGAAAATTCTTTCAGAGGATGCATGTACCGGGGGATAGCCCTGACGGTGGCCGGAAGCGATTCGGGCGGCGGGGCTGGCATCCAGGCGGATTTGAAGACCTTCTCGGCCCTTGGGGTGTTCGGAACCAGCGCCATTACAGCCCTGACGGCACAAAACAGCCTGGGCGTGCATCACGTGGAGACGGCCTCGCCCGAAAGCGTCAGGAGCCAGATGGAGGCCGTCCTGTCCGATTTTCACGTCAGGGCGGCCAAAACGGGCATGCTGGCCGAAAGCGCCATTATCGAGACGGTGGTCTCCCTTTTCAAGGAGTTCGGCATCAGGCATCTTGTGGTTGATCCCGTCATGGTGGCCCAATCCGGCGACCCGCTCCTAGCGGAAAAGGCGGAGGAGACCATAAAAGCCAGCCTGATTCCCCTGGCGGAGCTTGTGACGCCGAATTTGCCGGAAGCCGAACGGCTCGTGGGCTTTTCCGTCGCATGCCTTGAGGAAATGGAGAAAGCGGCGGAACACATCATGGAGATGGGTGCCCGGGCGGTTTTGATCAAGGGCGGCCACGGACAGGGTGAAACCGTGACGGACCTCTACCATGACGGGCGGGTCCGGGTCTTCCGTCACGATCGCATAGCTACCCCCAACACCCACGGCACGGGATGCACCCTGAGCGCCGCCGTGGCGGCGGAGCTTGCAGCGGGATGTCCCCTTCCCGAGGCTGTAACGAGGGGGCTGGCCTACCTTCAGGCTGCGTTGAGACGGGGCTTTCGTCCCGGGAAAGGGCCCGGTCCCGTGGGCCATGCCGTCTCCATGCCCTGGATAGGGGAAGAATGCCGATGACAAGCCTGAACGACCCCGGAAAGATCTGGGACAGCGTCGGAAAAGAACGCCCCCTGGTCTACCAGTTGACAAGCGTCGTGGCCGTGTCATTTCAAGCGGAGGTGACCGCCGCCGTGGGCGC
>JBKHBH010000037.1:0-17808 GCA_046542505.1 Thermovirgaceae bacterium
TGGTCGGCGGCGAGGGCCCCGCTGGCATAACCGAGGATCTCGGCCATGGGCTCGTACCCCTGCGATCTGGCCCACTCTTCGTCGGCCACGACCACGGCGCTTCCCGCATCGCACAGGGCCGAGCTCGTTCCTGCCGTCACTGTTCCGCCCTCGCGGAAGATGGCGGGAAGCCGGCCGAGTTTTTCCATGCTCGTGTCGGCCCTGGGAATCTCCTCGGTAGCGAAGGTGATGGTCTCCTTTTTCCTTTTCACCGTGACAGGGACGGTCTCCTCTTCGAAAAGCCCCTTTTCCACCGCGGCCAGAGCCTTTTTGTGGCTTTCAAAGGCGAAGGCGTCCTGTTCCTCGCGACTGATGTCATACTCGTCCACAAGGATTTCCGCCGTGGCGCCCATCATCATATCCGCCAGGGGACACATGAACCCGTCCTTGTGCAGTACGTCCATTGCGGTCTTGTCCCCCATCCTGTGGCCCCAGCGAGCCTCAGGCAGGATATAGGGCGTCTTCGAGGCACTCTCCATGCCTCCTGCGACAGCGGCCCTGATATCGCCCAGGCGCACCCTGTCGGAGGCGAGCATGACGGCCCTGAGTCCCGAGCCACATCGTTTGTTCACCGTAAAGGCCGGAATGCTCTGCGGGAGTCCCGCCTTGTACAAGGCAATTCGGGCCGGGTTCGCCCCGACGCCGGCCTGCCAGCCGTTTCCCATGATAACTTCGGCGATATCCCTGTCGGAAAGACCCGACCGCCTCATGGCATCGGCGATGGCGAACCCTCCGAGGTCCGTGGCCTCAAAGGATGACAACGTTCCGCCAAACTTTCCGCCGCCGGTCCTGCAGGCGGAAAGCACAACAGCTTTTCCCATTTTTCGTCACGCTCCCTTGTCTTCCGGAAACGGGGGACCAGGGGAAAACTCCAAAGTCCCCCGATGATTTTCAGTCCTGCTCTTCTTCCTCGCAGCCCTGCATGACGCACAGGTCCGGGCTTGTCACATATTCAGCCTCGGTGACTTCCTTGAGGTCCTCTTCCGAGACGCCCGGCGCCAGTTCCTCGAGCACCATCCTGCCCTCAACGAATCGAAAGACGGCATACTCGGTGACGACAAGGCTCACTACGCCCGCCCCCGTCAGGGGCAAACTACACTTTTTCACCAGTTTCGCCCCGCCCTTTTTGGTGGTGTGGGTGGTGGCCACGATGACATGCTTTGCCCCGGTCACGAGGTCCATGGCCCCGCCCATGCCGGGAACGAGCTTGCCTGGGATCCACCAGTTGGCCAGGTTTCCTTCCTGGTCCACCTGCAGCGCTCCAAGCACCGTAGCATCAAGGTGGCCGCCGCGGATGAGGCCGAAGCTGAAATCGCTGGCGATGAGGGCACCGCCCGGAAGGACAGAGAGGCACCGCCCACCAGCGCCGATGAAACGGAGGTCATCCTCGGGCGGTTTGGGCCCGGCCCCCACGACGCCGTTTTCCGTCTGGAAGGTCACCCTGACGCCCGCGGGGATATGGTCCGATACCAAAGTCGGGATCCCGATCCCCAGATTCACAACGTCGCCGTCCACGAATTCCCGGGCGATCCGCCTGGCTATTCTGTGGCGCACGACTTCTTCATCAAGTACGGGAAGCATAGTAGGAATCCCCCTTCAAAACGAGAATGTCCACCAGGATTCCGGGCGTGACCACATCGTTGGGGTCGAGCTTGCCCACTTCCAGGATGGCATCCACCTCTGCGATGACAACGTCCGCCGCGGCTGCCATGGCAGGGTTGAAGTTCCGGTTCGTTCCGTAGTAAACGATGTTGCCGTAGCGGTCCGCCCTGTAGCCCCGTATCAATGCCACATCGGCCTTCAGGGGCAGTTCAAGGATGTATTTGCGGCCGTCGATTTCGAGAACCTGCTTCCCCTCCTCGTGAACCGTTCCCACACCCGTCGGAGTGAGAATGCCGCCCAGGCCGAATCCGCCGGCCCTGATCCGTTCCACAAAGGTTCCCTGGGGGACGAGCTCCAGATCCAGCTTCCCTTCGTTGAACAGGCGCTGGGTGGCCTTGTTGAGCCCCACATGGGACGCGATGACCTTTTTGACCTGCCCGGCCGTTACCAGTTTTCCGTGCCCCACATCATCGTAGGCGGTGTCATTGGCGACAAGGGTCAGGTCCTTCGTGCCGGCCGACACCAGCGCATCCACGAGAGTATAGGGGATGCCACCGTAGTTGAAACCGCCGACCATGACCGAGCTTCCCGGCTCGATGTGATTCACGGCCTCCTCGGCGGAGGTGACGGGCTTGATGACTTTTGTAGGCATGAGGTTCATGATCCCTCCTTCTCGGAATCTGTCTGTTCTGCTGCAATTGGTTCGCCCATTTCCGCCTTGTCCAGTTTCGCCTTCCGCTGCTGCAGGAACAGCACTCCGCCCAAAACCGCGATGCCGAAAATGTCCGTCACAAAGCCGGGCTTGATGAGGGCAAAGGCGGTGATTCCAAAGAGAATCCGTTCGATCACGTTCAGTTTCGCAATGTAATAGTTCTGCACGCAGGCCGCCAGGGCAATGACGCCGAGGATGGCCGTTGTGCTTGCCAGAAGAACCCGCCAAAGTTCCCCCTGGAAGAGAAGCGCCTGGTTATAGGCAAACATGAAGGGCACGATAAATCCCGCCAGGGCAAGTCCCAAAGCCGTGAATCCCGTGCGCATGGCGTTGGCCCGTGCGATTCCCGCTCCAGCGTAGGCCGCCAGAGCCACAGGCGGCGTGATGTCCGCAATGACGCCGTAATAAAGGATAAACAGGTGCGCCGCCAGCATGGGAACTCCCATCTTGTGGATAGCCGGAGCCGCCAAAGTGGAGAGGATGATGTACTTGGCCGTTGTCGGCAGGCCCATGCCGAGAATGATGGAGGCGATCATGGTCAGAATCAGCGCGAGAAAAAGGATGCCATGGGACAGGCTGATGATAAAGGACGTGAAGGCCAGCCCGAGGCCCGTGATGCCAACCACGCCGATGACGATCCCCGAACAGGCGCAGGCGGCGGCCACTTCCACGGCCGACGTCCCCCCCTCTATGAAGGAATCGATGATTTTTTTTGGTGTCATCCGGTGTTCCTTCGGCCCGATCCAGCTCACGCCGATCAGAAGCATGATTGACCAGAAGACGGCTTTGATGGCCGAATACCCGAAGGCGAGAAAAACGATGAGTGTCACCACCGGAAGAAGGAGATGCCATCCTTTTTTGAGAACTTCCTTCGACTTCGGGAGCTGGTCCTTCGGGATTCCCTTTATACCTTCACGGCCGGCCCTGAAGTGGACCATGGCGAAGATGGAGAAAAAGTACAGCGCCGCCGGGATCGCCGCCGAAACGACGATGGTCCAGTAGGATATTCCCAGAAACTGGGCCATGACAAAGGCCGCGGCCCCCATGACGGGCGGCATGATCTGGCCGCCCGTGGAAGACGCCGCTTCCACGGCGCCGGCGAAATGACTGGGATAGCCCACGCTTTTCATCAGGGGGATCGTAAAGGACCCGGTGGTCACCGTGTTCGCCACGGAGCTTCCGGAAACGCTTCCCATGAGTGCGCTGGACACGATTGCCGCTTTCGCCGGCCCTCCCCTGCTTCTGCCCGTCAGGGCAAAGGCGAGGTCGATGAAAAACTGCCCGGCACCGGAAACATTCAGCACCGCCCCGAAGAGGACGAACAAAAAGATGAACGACGCCGAGACCCCCAGGGGAACGCCGAAGATCCCGTCAGTCCGCAGGTACATGTAGGGCGCCAGTTCACTGACGGGAAATCCCGGATGGGCCAGCATTCCCGGCAGGTACGGGCCGAAGACGGCATAGAGCAGCGCCACGATGGCCACAATGGGAAGCGGCCATCCCACGGTCCGCCTGGTGGCATCGATGACCAGAACGGTCATGATGACGCCCAGAACGATATCGGACTGCACGGGATTTCCTGCCCTGTTGGTTATGGCCTCCCAGTTGATCAGGATGTTCATGCAGCCATATACCAGAAGCCCCGCCAGGGCCCAGTCCCAGATGTCGATTTTGTCCACCGGGCGTTTTTTCGATATGGGATAAAGCAGGAAAATGATGGCTCCCATGAGCAGCCAGTGAATGCCCCGTTGCTTCATGGCGTAGAAAAGCCCGAAGGCCGCCGTGTAAAGATGAAAACATGAAGCCGCAATCGCCAGGGCGGCGATGGTCCAGTATTGCCAGCCCTCGAGCTGGCGCTTCCCGCCTTCGAGCTTTCTCAAAATTTCCTCGTCGGCGATTTTTCCCCCCTGTTGGGTATTATTCTTTTTCTCGTCTTTCATATGCCGCTCCCTCCAAAAGACAAATAGAATCCCGAGCCGGAAGGGGGGCGGGTGCAAAGGCCCGCCCCTGTGCTGCAATGTGTTCTGCTATTTCTTACACTCGTAGCCTTGTTCGTCGAAGTATTTGGCAGCGCCGGGATGGTAGGGGATAATCCCCTTGCTGGCTTCTTCGGGAATGAAGTGAGCCGCCTGGGGCGTCACGTCCATGAACGCGTCCTTGTTTTCGATGAGGGTCTTGACGAGATTGTAGGCAAGCTCTTCGTCCATGTTCTCGTGAACCACCATGTAGTTCCCGTCTGCGATGGTCAAAACCGGCTCGGTGATGGACTTGTATACGCCGCCTTCAAGGGTGTAGGGCAAAAGGAAGGGGTTCTTCTCGACGATCTTGTCTACGAGATCTTCCGGCAGCGGGATGAAGCGGACCTTGCGGACAGCCTCGACTTCCATGACGGCCGCGCCGGGAGCGGCGAAATTCCAGAATACGGCGTCTACATTGCCGTCTTTCAGGGCCGTGGCCGCCTCGGGCTGGGTCAGCTGGGCCATGTCAAAATCCTCTTCAGGATCGATGCCGGCGGCATCGAGGATCATCCTGGTCAGCACCTGGTTCCCGCTGCCCGGGGCCCCGATGGAGACCCGTTTGCCCTTGAGGTCGTCGAAGGTCTTGATCCCGGACTTTTCAATGGTCAGAAGATGCTGTGGCGCGGGGTACATGTTGAAAAGAGTCATGAGGGGCAGCTCACCATCTTCTTCAAAGGCTTCGGTCCCGGTGTAGGCCTGCCACAGGGTTGACCCCATGGTCATCCCCATCTGGGCCTTGCCGGAGGCCACGAGGCGGCAGTTTTCCTTCGAGGCCGCCGTCGTCCTGGACGTAGCCTTCACATCAATGCCGGCCTTGTTGAGGACCTCGGCCATGGCACCGCCGAGAGGATAGTATGTGCCTCCCACTCCGCCGGAACCGATGGTGACGAAAGTCACAGCAAAAGCCGCCGCCGAGAACGCCAGAACCGCTGCTACTGCAAGAGGTACGAGAACCTTTTTCATCCTGCACACTCCTCCTTTTCTCTGCTTCACCCGATCAACGGGTGATTACCGATGTTTCCCGTTCTTTCCGACTCCAAATGGGTCATTCGGAAACGCGCCGGGTCTCACCTCCCTCGATTCTTCCAATTACCGGGATGAATCCAGAAGTCTTGTCGAGGCCGCCTTGAGGCTCTCTTCGAGGATCGAAAGGATTTCGTCGATCTGGTCCTCCTGGACCACCAACGGCGGCGCGACCATGAAACTGTCGCCGTCTACGCCGTCGACCATGCCCGTACCCGGGTAGACGATCAGCCCCCGTTTCGTGCACTCTTCGGAAACGACGCCGACCGCCCGGGCAGCCTTCGGGAAGGGCTGCTTCGTCTTCTTGTCGGCCACGATCTCGACACCTCGCATGAGGCCAAGCCCGCGGGTTTCGCCCACGATCGGAACCTCTTCTAGTTTTTTCAGCCCCTCACTGAGCCGCTGTCCCTGTTTCGCGGCGTTCTCGAAGAGCCCCTTTCTTTTCATGTACCGCACCGTCGCCGCCGTGGCCGCCGCCGACAGGGGGTTGCCGTTGTAAGTGTGGCCGTGCACGAAGGCACCGCTCCCCTTTTTGATAACCTCCACGATTGCGTTTTTGACAAATATGCCGCCCGTCGGGACGTACCCCGCGGCCATGCTTTTCGCAGCCGCCATGATATCCGGGACAACGTCCCAGTGCTGAACGGCGAAAGCTTTTCCGGTCCTGCCAAAACCCGTCATGACTTCGTCGGCGACGAGGAGGATGTCGTAGCGGTCACAGATCTCCCGGACCATGGGCCAGTATTCCGGCGGCGGGTTCAGGGCGCCCACCGTTGAGCCCACCACGGGCTCGGCCAGGAAGGCGGCGATATACTGCGGACCTGTCCGTTTGATCGCCAGCTCCACCTGCTTGGCGCACATGAGGCCGCAGGAAGGGTATTTTTGACCCCAGGGGCACCGGTAGCAATAGTGGGTGTCCACCTTCGGGTGCTCCTTGAACATGGGGGCGTACATCCGCCGGCGCGGCATGTTGCCGCCTACGGCCATGGTGCCGATGGTGCTCCCGTGATAGGAGTTGTAGCGGGAAAGAATCAGGTGCTTCTGCGAGCCGGAGCCGTCACGCTCGACGTAGTACTGCCTGGCGAGCTTGACGGCCGATTCGACGGCTTCGCTCCCCCCGCTGACGAACCAGACCCAGTCCAGGTCCCCGGGAGTGAGTTCGGCGATCTCCTCGGCGGCTTCTTCGGAAGGCCTGTTTCTCCAGCGTGACGGGTGAGCGAAGGCCATGGTCGCCAGCTGCTCTGAAATCGCCTCGACCACTTCGGGGACACTGTGACCGATGCTGGAAATGAGAGCCCCCGAGCACCCGTCAAGGTACCTGTTGCCCTTTTCGTCATGGATATAAAGTCCTTCGGTGCGAACGGCGAGGGGCAAATCACCCTTCAACGTCCTGGGGAGTACGTGACCTGTGCCCAATCCTTTCATCTCCTTTTTCGCGTGGGGTTTATGGCCGTGTTTCAATCACCGCCGTCACTGCTGCTTTCTGATGCCTTTGCGGGATCGCCATGGCGCTCCCTTGCCTGATAGACGCCCGTTTCCTTCCAGACCTCCTCGAGTTCCGCCAGTTTTTTCCGGGTCTCATCGCCCAGCTTTCGCGACGCCGCAAGAATGATGCAATTGATGACGCTGACCGGCGCCGTGAAAGAGTCTATGAAGGAAAGGGGATTCCAGGGAACGGTGACGACCAGCTCCGAATGGGCCGCCAGCGGGCTCGAATAGTCGTTGGTCACCGCGGCGACTTTCAGGCCCTTTTTCCGGGCGTGCTGCAGCATCTGGATCGTCCAGGTGGTATACCTTGGGAAACTGATCCCGACGACAAGAGTCTCCCTGGCCGCTCTGGTGATCTTTTCCAGGGCTGTTTCCGAGTCGAGGAGTTCCACCGTCGGGAAAAGCCAGGAGAGGTAGTGGAAGAGGTAGTAGGCAAGGGCTCTCGAGCTTCTGTGCCCCACAATGAACACCGATTCGGCGCCCGCAATTTCGCCGCCCAACCGCTCGATGGCCTCAACATCAACTTCCGCCCGTGCCGAGGCGAGGGAATCCATGTCGCTTTCTATGGCCTTGTGGACCAGGCTTCCCGCTTCCTGGGCGGAGTATTCCCCGATCCGCTCCAGAGTCGACAGGCGCTCCATGAGGAGGTCCTTCACGGCTGTCCGGAGACCGGGATACCCCTCGAACCCAAGGGCCGAGGCAAAACGGATCACCGTCGACTCGCTCACGCCAACCCTCTCGCCGACCTTGGCGGCGGTCAAAAAGGCCGCGTCCTTCGGGTTTTCCAGAATGAACCTCGCCGTTTCCTGCTGCCCTGGCGTAAGATCATGCATCTTGTCGGCAACCAGTTTCCTGAGCATCCATTCCCTCCCGGGAAAAGCTTTCCTGCATACGCAAAACCTGCACTGGTAGTCTATTTATGCAGGATTTCCTGCATAAATAATAGCCACTGCCATTTCCTCTGTCAACCTCGATCTTGCCGGATATATAATCGCCCTTCCACATACGTGCTGATATAATGCACTCAAGGAGTTCGCGGAATTCGAAAAACGCCTCCAGGCTGTAATAAAATTGTGACATTCCTGTAAGACACCCGTTACGGCCTGCGCCTATACTCCATCGTGAAAGGTCCGGACAAACCCGGATCATCATGAATCAGGAGGGATTGTGTAATGAAACGAATCGGACTGCTTCTTTCGGTTTCTCTACTTGTCGTCGGAGCAATCGCGGGCGCGGCATTCGCCGGCGATCTCGTCATCAAGGGCTCCACTACGGTACTTCCCATCGGTCAGGCCGCGGCGGAAAAGTTCATGGAAGCTCATCCCGACACGTCGATCTCCGTCTCTGGCGGCGGCAGCGGAAACGGCATCAAGGCCATCATCGACCAGACCACCGACATCGCCATGGCCTCGCGGTTCATCAAGGACAAGGAAGTGAAAACCGCCGTCGAGGGCGGTGCCTATCCCGTCCCCTTCGCCGTGGCCATCGACGCCCTTCTTCCCGTCGTGCACCCCGACAACCCTGTCAAAGACCTGACGATCCAGCAGCTTCACGACATCTATGCCGGGAAGACCACCAACTGGAAGGATCTCGGCGGACCTGACAAGAAAATCCTTCCCGTAACCAGGGACACCAGCTCGGGGACTTTCGAGGTCTGGAAATCGAAGATCATGGACGGAGAAAGGATCATTCCCAGTGCCCAGGTGGTAGCCTCCAACGGCGCCATGGTCCAGAGCGTTTCAGGGAACCCTGCGGCCGTTGGCTATATCGGCATCGGCTACCTCGACAGTTCCGTAAAGTCCGTGACAGTCGACGGCACCGAGGGAAACAACGAAACCTCCATCAGCGGGGAGTACCCCCTTACCAGGCACCTCTTCATGTTCACCCCGGGCTGGCCCACAGGGGACGCCATGGATTTCATCAACTACGTCCTCAGCGATGCCGGCCAGGAGATCGTGGCTTCCACGGGTTACGTGCCGCTTCGGTAGTTCTGAAAGGATCACAAGGGCGAACTGGTTTACCCCGGGCCGCGCCTCCCAGAGGCGGCCCGGGGATGTTTCCGGCAAGAAACCGGTGAAACAGACGGAAAGGGATTGAATCATGGCAACCACTCTCAAAGGCGACAGGCTCCCTAAAGCTGCAATATCCGTCATCGCAAGCATCGGTCTCGCAGTGATGCTTTTCATCCTCTTTTTCCTGGTGAAAGAAAGCTACCCGATTCTTCTGGACACGTCGGTAAAGGAGCTTTTCCTCAGCAGCGAATGGTTTCCGACGGACGACCCGCCCGAGTTCGGCATGCTGTCCTTGATCGCCGGCTCCCTTTCGGTAACGCTTTTGGCTTCCTTGCTTGCGGTCCCCGTCAGCCTCTTTCTGGCGGTCTTTTTGTCAGAGGTCTGCCCCTCGGCTCTTCGCGAGGTTCTCAAACCCGTGGTGGAAATCCTCGGATTCTTTCCCTCGGTGGTTCTCGGCTTTATCGGCATGGTGATCATCGCCCCCTGGCTGGTTTCGGCACTCAACGTGTTTTCGGGGCTCAACCTGCTCAATGCTTCGGTCCTCATGGGCGTCATGATCGTTCCTATCGTTGCCTCCCTGGCGGAAGACAGCCTGGGGAGCGTTCCAAAAGACCTCCGCGACGCTTCCTACGCCCTTGGAGCGACCCGCCTTGAAACGATCTCTCGGGTGGTCATCCCCGCCGCCCTTCCCGGGATTCTTCAGGCCATTCTTCTGGGCGTCATGCGAGCCGTGGGGGAAACCATGGTGGTCCTCATGGCCGCCGGAGGATCGGCCATCATCCCCCTGGCACTCACGGACCCTGTCAGACCCCTGACCTCGGCCATCGCGGCCGAAATGGGCGAAACACCCGTCGGGACCGCCCATTACCACGCCCTGTTTTTCGCCGGGCTGCTTTTGCTTTTCATGACCCTGGGGCTCAACCTCATCGCTCTTCGGATTGAAAAACGGGGAAGGAGGTGGCGCTGATGCCCAGCTCGGCAAGACATGCAAAGGATCGCGCCGCCACGCTGTTTCTGTGGGCCATCATGGCGGCAACCTGCGCCCTTCTTTTCGGCATTCTTGCCTTTGTCGTCTCCAAGGGCTGGAGCGCAATAAGCTGGGAATTTCTGACCAGGCCTCCGCGGGACCAGATGACCGCAGGCGGCATCCTTACGCCCATCCTGGGGACACTGCAGCTCGTCGGAGTTTCCATGGCCTTCGCCTTTCCCGTGGGCGTTTTCACCGCCGTCTACCTGGTGGAGTACGCCAGAGACGACATGTTCACCCGGTTCCTGCGGCTTGCCGTCAGAAGCCTGGCCGGGGTCCCCTCGGTGGTCTTCGGCCTCTTCGGCCTGACTTTTTTCGTCATCTTCCTGAAGTTCGGTTCGTCCCTGCTTTCGGCGGGGCTGACCCTGGGCTGCCTGGCCCTTCCCGTCATCGTGGGGGCCTCGGAATCGGCCCTACTGGCCGTCCCGAAAGACTACCGGGACGCCTCTTACGCCATGGGGGCAACACGATGGCAGACGATTCGCAAAGTGGTCCTGCCTGCGGCCTTTCCGTCCATTATCACCGGGGCCATCCTGTCCGTGGGCAGGGTAGCCGGAGAGACGGCGCCCATCATTTTTACCGGCGCCGCCTTTTCCGCTCCGCGAATCGCCAAAAGCCTTTTCGACGAAATCATGGCCCTGCCCTATCATATTCTCGTACTGGCGACGGCGGGAACACACATCGACAAGACCCGCCACATCCAGTACGGAACCGTCCTGGTCCTGCTGGCCCTTGTTTTGGGGATAACGCTCTTCGGCGTACTCTGGAGGTCCCGGCTCAGGCGACGAGCGAGGGGCTGACGCCTTGGAAGGGGATTGCACCATGAAAGACAAGATCGTTATCGAGAACCTGAATCTTCATTACGGAACGAACCACGCCCTCAAGGATATCAACACGAAGATTCCCGAGAAAGCCGTCACGGCATTGATCGGGCCCTCGGGCTGCGGCAAGAGCACATTCTTGAGGTGCATCAACCGGATGAACGACTTCATCTCTAGTTGCCGCATCGAGGGAAAGGTCTTTTTGGACGGCAAAAACATTTACGCGCCCGGGACGGACCCGATTAACCTCCGCCGGGACGTGGGCATGGTGTTCCAGCGACCGAACCCGTTCCCCATGTCCATCTACGACAACGTGGCCTACGGTCCCAGGCTGCACGGCATCAAGAAAAGAAAGGAACTGGACACCGCCGTGGAAAACAGCCTCAAGGCGGCGGCCCTCTGGGAGGAAGTCCGCGAAAAACTTTCAAGCCCCGCACTGTCTCTTTCCGGGGGACAGCAGCAGCGCCTCTGCATCGCCAGGGCCATCGCCGTCGAACCCGAGGTGCTTCTGATGGACGAACCCACTTCCGCCCTGGACCCCATGGCCACGGCCCGTATCGAGGAGCTCGTCAGGGAATTGAGCGAGACTTACACCGTAGTCATCGTGACCCACAACATGCAGCAGGCCGCGAGAATTTCAGACGAGACGAACTTTTTCCTCATGGGCGAGATGATCGAGGCCGGACCCACGCAGACCATGTTCACTTCGCCGAAAGACAAGCGGACGGAGGATTATATAACGGGCCGCTTCGGATAGAATCCTCCGCGCGGCAGGCTACTGACGGAGAAAAGAGGGAAGGAAAATGACGAACACCTTGTCTGGACGAAAAGCTTTCGACGAACAGCTTGAAAAGCTCGAACAGAACCTCATGAAGCTCGGCACCCTCGCCGAAGATGCCATCTGCAAGGCAATATGGGCTCTTCAGAAGCGGGATGACGCCCTGGCCCTGGAGGTCATGGAAAACGATGACGTTTTGGACGATCTGACGGAAAAAATCAACGAACAGGCCCTGGCCATCATCGCCCGCTTCCAGCCCGTGGCCATGGACCTTCGTCTCGTTTCGGCGATCATCCACATGGCGACGGACCTGGAGCGCATCGGAGACCTGGGTGTCAGCATTGCGAAGATCACCAAGAAACTCTCCGGCCAGAAGCTGATCAAGCCTCTCATCGATGTGCCGCGGATGGGGGACCTCATCCGTCGGATGATCGACGTCGCCCTGAAGGCCTTCATGAACAAGGATGCCGATGAAGCCACACAGGTCTGTGCCATGGACGACGAGATCGACGACCTGGACAACCAGATCTTCCGTGAACTGGTTGTCCTCATGATGGAAAACCCCCGGAACATCGAGCAGGCGACACAGCTCATCCTCGTCTCCCGGAGCCTCGAACGGGCCGGGGACCACGTGACGAACCTCTGCGAGCAGACCGTGTACGTGCTTACGGGCCAGACCATCAAGGCTTCAGATTACCGGCGCCCGAGGGATGGTGGCAACTGATTCATGAGCACCGGGCGGATTCTCGTCATCGAGGATGAACAGACCATCGCAGAATTGGTGGCGGACTCCCTGAGGCTGTGGGGCTACAGGGTCGAAACCGTCGGCGACGGTGACGAGGGGCTTGCCGTAGCGGAAGGCACCTTGCCGGATCTGGTGGTCCTGGACCTGATGCTTCCGGGTCTCGATGGCTGGGAAATCTGCAGGAGGCTGAAGGAAAAGGAAGCCACCCGGGATATTCCCGTGATCATGCTCACCGCAAGGCGTGACGAACGGGACGTGGTGGCGGGGCTTGAACTCGGCGCCGACGATTACCTGCGAAAGCCCTTTTCCATGTCGGAACTCGTGGCGCGGGTCCGGGCCCTCCTGAGGCGTGCGGCGCAAAGCACCACATCGGGGGAGAAGACATCCATCGGCCCCCTGGTCCTGGACCACGAAAGGGAATCGGTCACCCTTCGTGGAGAATTCCTGGAACTCAGCCCGACGGAATACCGGCTCCTCGAAACGCTGGCCCGCTCCGCCGGCCGTGTTCTCTCGAGGGAGGAACTCCTTGGCAAGGTGTGGGGCTATTACGCCGGTGACACCAGGACCGTGGACGTGCACATCTGGCGCCTGAGGCGGAAGATCGAAACCGACCCGGAAAACCCGAAAATGCTTCATACCCTCAGGGGACGGGGATATCGGCTTCAGTGGGAGGACGAGGGAGAATGAGAACCCTGAAAGGGAGAATGACCGATCTCGTGGCAACGGTGCTTGCCCTGGCCCTTTTGGCGGGATGGTTCGTCGTCGGCAACGGCATTGAGGAACGCATGCACCGGCAGGCCAGAACCTCCCTGCTCCACCAGATGGAAGTTCTTGTCGGGGTCCTTGGCGAAACGGGCCTCGACGGGTTCAGCGATGTCCTCGAACGCATGGAAGCCTCGACAGGTACCCGTGTCACCGCCGTAAACATGCGGGGGAAGGTCCTCTACGACACCCAGGCGGCCCCCGAGAGGATGGACAACCACGCCGACCGCCCCGAAATCCGGGAAGCCATGCTGAGAGGGACGGGCATCTCTTCACGTTACAGCCGGAGCCTCGGCGAGGAACAACTGTATATCGCCCGCCTGGCCACGGACCCCCAGGGGGACACCCTCATTCTCAGGACATCTCTTTCGCTCCGGTATATCCTGGATGCTGTGAATTCCGCGAGAACCCGGCTTCTGTTTTCCCTTCTTCTTGCCGGTGGTGCGGCCATGGCGGCGGGACTTTTTTTCCTCCGTCAGGTCACGAAACCCCTTGAAGATCTCACTCGTGCCGCCTTCAGCCTCCGGGAAGGGAAACAACCCCTGTTCCCCTCGTCGGGGACCCTTGAAGTACAACGCCTGGCATCGGCTTTGGAGAACATGTCAGACCGCCTCGAAGCGGCCATGGGCGACCTGCGCCGTGAACAGGGATATCTCCGCTTCCTTTTGGAATCCCTTCCAGTGGGTGTTCTGGTCGTGGATGACGGCGGGAGGATCCGTTACGCCAACTCGGCCCTGTCTTCCCTGCTCAGGGATGTCCCGGCAAAGATCGAGGGATCCGCCTACCTTTCGGCCATAAAGGCTCCCGAACTTCTCGACCTCCTCGAAAAGGCCTACAAGGGACAAAGCGGACGGGCCGTCTTTTCCGTTCGCGGCGTGGAAGAAAAATTCCTCGAGGCACAGGTCATCAAGATCGACTGGGGCGTTCTGGCCGTTTTGAACGACCTGACGAACCGGATGCGCCTTGAGGAATCCAGGAAGGCCTTCGTCGCCGACGCCGGCCACGAACTCCAGACACCATTGACGGCCATAAGGGCCGCCGCCGAACTTCTGGCCGACGACAGGGAGCTGGACAACGCAAAGCGCCGTTCCATCGCCCAAAAGATCATCACCCAGCAGGAGCGCATGACGACCCTCGTGGATGACCTGCTTTTGCTGTCACGGCTGGAGTCGGAAGTTCCTGCTGAAGAACCCGAAGAGCTTGACCTGGCGGGACTTCTGAGTTCCCTGGTGGAAAACACCCTCGCCAGTCCGCTGGTCGAATCAATCAATGTGGAAAGTGACATTTCCGGACCGGCCCCTGTCATCGGACGCCCGGGTGACCTCTGGCGGGCTTTCGGCAACATCCTGGACAACGCCGTCAAATACACGAGAAAACGCCATGGCGACAAGCCCGGCGGGAAAATACGGGTGACCCTCGTCCGGACAAAAGACAGCTGGGAAGTTGTCATCGAGGACAACGGCATCGGCATCCCGCCCCAGGCGAGGGGCATCATCTTCGAACGCTTCCAGCGGGCCGAGACGGACCGCTCCAGGGAAAGCGTCCCCTCGGGCGGCTACGGCCTGGGACTGGCCATTGCCAGGCGCGTCTTCGAAACCCACGGCGGCTCCATCACCGCCGACGATACCGCAGAAGGTGCCCGTTTCACCGTTTCTCTTCCCTTTGCGGATTCCGATTGAAACGAAAATCGCCCCTCCGCGATCTTCAAAGAAAGGCGCGGCATTTGAAGCGCCGCGCCTGCTCATGTCATAGGAGCTTTTGGCTTTCTGATCCTGAAAGGTCCCGTTTCAGCCTTTCTTCCCGCAGCAATCGCCTACGCAGCAGGCGGAAGGTTTGCGAGCCGAGACAAAGGCGCTTGCCAGCGAGCCGCTCAGGTGTTGCGAGATCTCTTGGGCAAGATCGGGAAACAGGTTTTCAAGTTCCTCCCGCATAAAGGTGAAAAGCCTTTCTTTTTCAACAGAGATGGCCGAAAAACCGGCTTCGGAAAGCTTGCGCCGGTACTCGCTCTCCAGAAGCGCCCCTGCGACACACCCGGACCAGGCCGCGAGACTGTTCTTCACATCTTCAGGAACGGGCTTCACGAAAACCATGTCTGAAAGGGCGATTCTCCCGCCCGGAGCGAGCACCCTGTGGATCTGGCGGAAAACCTTGTCTTTCTCGGGAGAGAGATTGATCACGCAGTTGGAAATCACCACATCCACGCTCCCGTCGGGAAGGGGGATGTCTTCCAGGTACCCCTCGATAAATGAGACGTTTTCCATCCCCCATGCCTTCTGGTTGGACCTCGCCCGCTCGAGCATCTCCGGCGTCATGTCCAGGCCCCACACCATCCCCTCGGGCCCCGTTTCCAGAGCCGAAAGAAAGACATCGTATCCCGTGCCGCAGCCCAAATCCAGGACCCTTTCCCCTTTCTTCAGGCCAGCCTTCCTGGTGGGGCTCCCGCACCCAAAGGACCGCCCCTGTACGGTGCCGGGAATCTTCGAAAGCTCCTCGCCGCTGTAGATATCGGCCGTTATGGGGTCGCAGCCGGTGGAGCAGCATTCGCCGGATCCACAACAGGACGTCCCCGACTTTACTGCTTCGGCGTATTTTTCTCTGATTTTCTCCCTGAGATCTTCCATTCTTTTCATCGAACCCCTTTCGAACAACTGAAACTTTGCGCCTTGCCATCAGGCGGATCAATAGCCTCAAGAGCTTTGGTCAAAAATTCAAGCCCCTCGGCCAGCGACTTTCGCCCGGCCTCCGGTATTTCCTGCAGTACCCGCCGGAAATACCCGTCCATCAGCTTTTCGACACTTTCGTAATGCTCCCGTCCCGCTTCCGTGAGGGCCAGTCTCACATACCGCCGGTCAGGGTACCCGGGGCGGCGTTCCGCAAGTTCTTCCGATACCAGCGAATCGGCCAGCCGGCTCGCCGTGCTCTTGTCCACGCCAAGCATGCCTGCCAATTCAGTCACCGAGAGATCCCCTGCACGTCCAAGCACCGTCAGGCAGTGGCATTCGGCGATCGTCAGCTTGCAACAGTCCGCCCGGCCGCTTTCGAGCAGCCCCATGGCCCTGACGATGCGGTTCAGATTGTCTCGGACGGCCCGCACCTGTATTTCATCAGACATGATCGTCACCTCGATACATATGTTACATGCAACAGTTGCATTCTGCAACTATATGCAAAAAGAGAACTGTCCTTTACCGAATACTGCGTCGAGACTCCTGCCAAGGCCAATGCACAAGAAAGAAAAGTCAACCTGGAAATGCCCTTTCTCAAAAGAGGACTCTTTTTCGAAAACGGCTTGTACCTGAAGCCGGGGGCTCGGGGTTTCTTTTGTCGCAAGATCCCTGAAGTATCTCGAGGTCTCCCCCGAATAAACGGTCGAGGCGGAAGAGACCGTGTCTCAGCCTTCCCGGGATATCCCAAGAGCCTGCCTGAAAGTTACCGCCACTGTGGGAATGTCGGAAGCCCCGACGAGAGCCCCGATGACGGCCACGCCGGAAGCACCGGTCCGCAGGATTTCCGGCACGGCTTCAACGGTGATTCCCCCAATGGCGACACAGGGCAGCGACACGGCCTGAACGACTTTTCGAAGGCCTTCAGGTCCGATGACGCGGGTGTCCTTTTTGCTTTCCGTCGGGAAGGCGGCCCCCACGCCCAGGTAATCGGCTCCATCTTTTTCCGCTTCGACGGCCGCCTCCGGCGCCCGTGCCGTGGCCCCGATGAGAAAACCTTCCGGCGCCAGCCGCCGCGCGGCGGCCACAGGCAGATCCTCCGCCCCGAGGTGGACTCCGTCGGCCCCGGCGCTCAGGGCGATATCAAGACGGTCATTGACGATAAAAAGCGCGCCATGAATATCGCAGAGTTTCCGGTATTCCAGCGCCTCATCATACAGGTCTCGTGAGGACGCCTCCTTGTGGCGAAGCTGGATCGCTGTGGCCCCGCCCTCCAGGGCCAGACGGGCCTGCTCCGCCATTGGCCGGCCACGCCCCTGGAAAGGGTCCGGAATGACATACAGCCTGAGTTTTTCGGCAAGACCTTTCATGACGACCTACCCAGAAAACAAGGTCCTTCGACAAGGGGTTCCATGGCGGCGGAAAGCTCCCCGGGGTCCAGGGAGGCGAGGGTATCGACAAAGGCGTTCCTCCAGGAAGCGGGCCACGGGGCGGTACCTGCGCGCTCCGCGGCGAGGCTGAAGGCCAAAAGGGCCGTCACGGCGGCGGAAAACGGGTCAGCCACGGCCATGCAGGCCGCCATGACGCTTCCCAGGGCGCAACCGCTGGTCGGCACCTTCGGCAGCAGAGGTGACCCTCCGCGCACCTTCCATAAGGTGCCGTCATAAACGACCCTGTCCTCCTCCCCGGTGGAAAGGGCGACCTGTACCTTTTTTTCCTCCGTGATTCCGTTCATAGCCTTTTCAATTTCGCGGGCTCCGGAGCTTTCAACGCCTTTCATGAAGCCCGGAGTCCCGCCGAGGCGGGCCATCTCGGCTTCGTTTCCCTTGACAGCGGTGATGCGGCCACTTGCAAGGAGCGAATCAACCCAGCCCGTCCGGAAACGGGTGAGACCGTACCCCACGGCGTCAAGCAGGCAGGGTTTTCCCTTCCGCAATCCGCCCAAAGCTTCAAGGAAGACCCTTTGTGAGGTTTCCACGGGCATTCCCGTGTTCAGGAGAAGAACGTCGGCTCCCCCTGCAATCACCCGGGCCTCCTCAGGATGAGAGGACATGACCGGCACGGCGCCCACGGCGGCGGTCACCTCCGCTTGAAATGACACGGCCACGACGCTTGTCA
>JBKHBH010000131.1:0-3281 GCA_046542505.1 Thermovirgaceae bacterium
TCCGGCTTCCTCCAGTCTGGCCAACCGACCGGCCAGCAGCGTGCGCTTCATCAGGATGGTATCCGCCTGGGCCTGGACGACGCGACCCGGTGGAGTTTTCTTCAGGGAGCACTCGAGCTTTCCGGTTCCTTCCTCAAGAATTTCATCGGCCAAAGGATGGCGTGAAACCACCAGAGAATTCCCCAGCCGGCTTTTTTTGTACTCCGGCAGCCAGGCGTCCATGAATACCACGTCGGCCGTTTCACCGAAGACGTCGTCACAAACGAGGCACCCTCCCTGGATGCAGCCCCCGTGGCCCCACAAAAACTGCGGGAGCCCTTTTGCCGATACGCTTTTCCCCTCGGTTCCACTGGAGGACACCGCCACGTGGCGGTAGTTGCTGCTGTCGTCCTCCTCGGGTGGTCGCCTGAAATCCATCCTGAGTAGATCCTTCGGGGGCACCCCCGATTCCAGGCTGGCGTATTCCTGGTACCGGTGAGTGGGAACCATGCCGCAGGTGATGGATGCCAGAAAGGTGAGCCTTTCGCCAAGGGCCGGAACGAGTGATGCCGCTTTCCTGAGCCCGTAGGCCAGGCAGGGCAGGGCGATCACGGCGTACCTACGGTCTTTTTCTTCCTGCAGGATCTTTCCGAGGGCTTTCGTGACCGGAACGGAGTGATAGACTGACCCGGTAAACCGGATGATTTCGTCAGGATCTTCGACCTCGTGAAAGGTCCAGAACCCGGGGCGGTTCTCGTCGGGTCCGGCAAGCAGCACGGCATCAACATCCCCCCGTTCGAGAAGGCGAGTCAAAAACCAGGATGCCACGCCTCCGGACGCGCCTTTCTCCCGGAATTGCCCCCTGTCGACGTGTCCCTCCCGGCACGAGAGGGAATACCCGAGGACGGGGGTTTCTTCTATTCCGGGGACGTTTTTGTAGAGTCTTTGCGCCACCTCGTCGATGGAAGGTCCCCTCCCCGAAAAGGGACACACCTCGAGACAGAGGCCGCAACGGGTGCAGCCTTCGCTTTCGGCGGGGAGGAGTTCGCCGCTTTCGTCGAAAAACATGGAAAGCACCTTTTCAGGACAGACGGCGGTGCAGAGGCCGCAGCCCGAGCAGAATCCCTTTTCGGCCACCTGGTCCACGACATTCATCGAGATCACTCCTTTTCAGATATTCTGCGGGAGTCAGCCCATCAAAAACCGGAAGAAAAGAGGAAGGACGGCAAGCACGCTGATGAGCCGCACCGTGTGAAGCACGCTGACCATGACCGGATCTGCGTTTACCTCATCGGCGATCATGCTCATTTGAGTCAATCCGCCGGGTGAGGATACAAGCAGGCAGGTGCTGTAGTTCCAGTCCGTGATCTTGTATAGGACCCAGCTCAGAAGGATTGCCGAGGAAATCATCAGGACCGCCAGTATGGTAACGGGAAGAAGCATTTCCGACAGGAGTTCGACGGTCTTTGGCGTGACTTCCTGGGCGATGGCCAATCCGACACCGATTCGGGCCAGTGACTGCAGGGTGGGATTGACCCGGGGGAAACCGCTGCTGAATGTGTTGAAGAAACCCACAGCCGCCATGGCTCCCAAAAGATCCCCGGCGGGAATCCCCAGTCCGCGGCCGACCAGTCCCCCGGCAATGGCAACAACGATCAGGCGTACGACGCCACGCGAATCGGGCCTTGTCGGTTCCTGGGGGGCATTTTCGTTGAGGTTGGTTGCCTTTCTCTCCCTTGTTCCTGCCATTCTGGAGCTGACGAAACGGGCGAAAAGGGGCATGGAAACAAGGTAGAGAATTACCCTGAAAAGCTGCAGGATGGTTATGGTGACGGTATCGGCACCTATCGAGAATGCAAGGAGTGCCATTTCAGAGAGACCTCCTGTTGTTGAACCCAGCAGTGCAGTGCTCAGAGGGAGGTGGGTGCTGAAATACAAAAGGAATCCCGATCCTATGGACAGGACCAGCATCCATACAGAAACGAGCACTCCGGGTAACAGGGCTTGTTTTAGCTGCCTGAGAACGGTCCTGTCGATTTTCAGGCCGATGTAACTGCCGATCACGAGTTTGCAGAGGAAGGTCACTTCGCCGGTGGGAAAGGCAAAACGGATCCCGGACATACCGAGCCCCGCGGCCAGAAACAGGGCCCCCAGCATGTCGGGAGAAGGAAACCTCAAAAAGGAAAACAGTTTCCAGCCGGCGATTCCCACGATGAAAAGAAAGGCGATTCCCGCCATGATTTCCCCGTTCATGTCCGTTATCCCTTCCGTTCAATCCACGCAATGATAACGCGCAAAGAACCAACGCGGCTCGTTGTTACATAGTATCATTACGAGATTTTTCGGGGATAGCTTTTGCTCTGGAGAGTTCGGGAATAAAACTGCAGGAGCTCTTCAATGAGCCCCTGCGAACGATTTATTTGCCATCCTCGAAGTCGAGGGCGACGGAATTGATGCAGTAACGAAGGCCCGTGGGGGCCGGCCCGTCGCTGAAGACGTGCCCCAGGTGGGCGTCGCAGCGAGAGCAGAGCACTTCCGTCCGGGTCATCCAGAGGGAATTGTCCTCCCTGGTCCGGACGCTTTCCGGCGCGATGGGCTCGAAAAAGCTCGGCCAGCCGCTTCCGGAGTCAAACTTGGCATCTGAACTGAAAAGTGGGTTCCCGCAGCAGACGCACCTGTAGACACCTTCTTCGTGGTGGTTGTAGTACTCGCCCGTGAAGGCCCGTTCCGTTCCCGCCTCGCGGGTCACGTGAAACTGTTCGGGCGTCAGGATGGCCTTCCATTCCTCTTCGGTCTTTATGACTTTGTCTTCTGTCACGACAGTTACCTCCAGTTGTTGGTCTACCGCTTCCGGCGCAGCGCTTCGTGCAGGCCCGGCAAGCAGGAAAAACGCGGCGGTGGTAAAAAAGAAAATATACAGGATGACAAGTGTTCGAGACATGGGCTTCACCTTTTTCGGTCTTAAATTGAAATCTTTATAAATATTATACCATAGGGGGGCATGTGGTCCACCCGCTGCTTTTGATTCGATTGCCCTCCAGGGGTTTTTGTCCAACAGGTGCAGGAGATGTAGAATCATTCACAGCCACCATATCCAAACCCCTTGGGGTCAGGTCTTTACTTTTGGTATTTTTCGGAAGTTCGACGCCAGAGACAGATTGCCCCCCGGCTTTTGAGCGTCACCGATCCAGGGAGGTCCCGAAGACCTGCACGAAGCAAAGGAGCGTAAGCCATGGAAACAAGGGGTCCGGGGAATGAGCCTTACAAGGTGCTTCTTTTTACCTGTTACGGCGGGTGCGCCA
>JBKHBH010000038.1:0-17631 GCA_046542505.1 Thermovirgaceae bacterium
CTGCGATTTTGTCTCATGGGTTTGCATGAAAACCTGCATTCGGAAATATTGTTAAAATTGACACAATAATATGCCCATATTAGAATTTCTCAAGGTTTTGCCGAAAAGGGGTTTGCTGAAAAGGGACTGTTGCACAGGCGGTTGCACAAGTCACCAGGTGCATAAAGTAAAAAGGATTTCCACCGAAAGGGGGTGCCGTTGGTGGCAAAAGATATTGCCGAAGAAATACGGCAATCAGAAAAAGCGGCTGAATCAGTTGTCCAGGACGCCAGGTCACAGGCATCAAAAATGATCACAGAAGCGCGGTCGGAAGCTGAAAACAATCTGAAGGCATCAAAGCAGGCGATGCACAGGAAATACCGTGAAACCCTGGAAACAACAGAAAAAGAAGCCGAGCAGGAGGCCGAAAAGATCGTCGCCCAAGGGAAGAAGGAAGCAGATGATCTGGTGCAGCGCCACCGGGAAAAGATAGAAGATGTAGCTGCCTGGGTTGCAAAAGAGGTGGTTGACAAGTATGGCGGTCCTAAAAGTTAAGAAGGCAACGCTTTATGCTCATCAATCCGTAGCGGAAGATATCGTGGCGGAGCTTCAGAAGCTGTCGAGCTGCGAGGTCATGCCTCTTGAAGATGCAGGCGCCGATGGCAAAATGGAGGTCGTTGCCCGCAAACTGAGAGAGATTGATGATATTTCGGCCGACGCCCGTTTCCTCCTCCGGTTTCTTGAACCCTATTACGAAGACGAGCGTGGAACGCTGGACAGGCTGCTTTCGGACAAACCGTCCGTCACCATTGAGGAGCTTGAGAAGCTTGTCGCAAAAATAGAACTGAAGGAGATCGCCGGACAGGCGAGAAAAATCGAGCGAAGGCTCGTGGAACTGCGCAGCGCCTTGTCGAATCTCGACTCGAAGCGGTCCGTTCTGTCAACACTCGAGGGGTTTCCCCATGATCTTTCCCTGCTCTCCCGGGGGACCAAAAACGTAACTTCCCTGTACGGGACCATCCCCTCAGATCAAGTAGAAAAACTGAAGACCGCCTTTGTGGAAGCCGCAGGCGATCAGGGTGAACTTTTCTTCGGCTCAAGGGAGGAAAAGGCTCTACAGGTTCCCGTCGTCATGCTTTATGACAAGGCGGTTGCAGCTGACGTCTCCGAAGCAAGTGCAGCAGTCACCTTCTCACGGATTGATTTCCCCAAAAATATTGCCGGAACCGTTGTTGAGGAGATGAAACGAGTCACCGACGAGCGGAACGGACTTCTGGAGGAAGAAGAACAACTGAAAAGCAGCTCCAGGGAACTCGCGGATCTTCATATTCCTTCGATCCGGAAGCTTTTTGATTATTTCGCCGTTCTTCACAAACGGTATGAAGCACTCTTGCAGGGTGAAAGGACCAGCAATGTCAGCATCATCCGCCTGTGGATTCCGGAAAGCGCCCTCAAGGCCTTCAGACAAACCATCAAGCCCTATGAAGCGCAAACGGAAGTCATTGTGGAGGATCCTGACATTTCGGCCGGCGATGATCCGCCGGTTCTGCTGAAGAATCCCAAATGGGCCCTTCCTTTTGAACCCTTGACACGTCTTTATGGTCTGCCTGTTTACGGCCGGATGGACCCGACGGTGCCCATGGCGCCCTTTATGTTCATTTTCCTCGGAATGTGTCTCGGGGATGGAGGATACGGGATTTTCCTCGCCGGACTGATTCTGTGGTTTTTCTCCCGTTACCGGATTACTGGTGAAAAGAAAAATTTTTTCAACCTTCTTCTTTTGGGGACTGTTTCCACCACCGCATTCGGCGCGATAACGGGAAGCTGGCTGGGTGACATGATTGATGCCTTTGAACCGCTCAGTTTCCTCATCGGGATCAAAAACAGCGTGGTCCTCCTCCGGCCCATGGAAAATCCTCTCAATTTTCTGGGCATATCTCTTGCCCTCGGGGTCATCCAGGTTCTTTTCGGACTCTTTCTTGCAATGTGGGAGAACCTGCGAAAGGGCGACTACATCGCGGCCTTCGGTGACCAGGGAGGCTGGATAGCGCTTATTATGGGACTTCTTGTTTATGCGGGCGCGGCAGCGGACATACTGGCGCCGGCAACGGGCTTTTTGGGAAAGGTCCTTTCCTTCGTAGGGGTGGGCCTTCTGATAACAACCCAGGGAAGAGAAAAAACCGGTTTCATTAACAAGGCCGTTTCAGGAGTCATGAGCCTGTACAACATCACCTCGTACCTTGGTGACGTGCTAAGCTACAGCAGGCTCCTCGCCCTTGGTCTCGCCACATCCGCGGTGGCCATGATCATCAATACCTTGACAGGCCTCGTGATCGACATACCCTTCGTCGGAATGATCCTTGCGGTTATCCTGTTTATCGGCGGCCACCTGTTCAGTGTGACGGTCAACACGCTGGGTGCGTTCATCCATGCCCTGCGTCTCCAGTATGTAGAGTTTTTCAGCAAATTCTACGGTGGCGGCGGAAGGGCTCTCGAGCCCCTTGCCTACGACACGCAATACGTACAGGTAAAGCCGGTGGGAGCGGAAAAAGTGCTTTGAGCATTTTTTTTTTGAAAACATTACACTTGATTGATCCAGTATGTTTTGAGAGGAGTGTCGTCTGACATGGAACTTCTTGGAATTATGTTGGCGGTTCTTGGAGCGGCTCTTGCCGCAGGTTTCGCAGGCTCCGGCTCGGCAATCGGCATTGGTATTGCAGGTGAGGCGGGAGCGGGCATCATGACTGAAGATCCGGGAAAATTCGGCCTTGTGCTCCTGCTCCAAGCACTTCCCGGAACCCAGGGAATCTATGGACTTCTCACGGCCTTTTTTGCGATCCTCAAGGTAGGCCTCATCGGTGGAGAAGCAGTCACCGTGAACGTCTGGCAAGGGCTAGGAGTCCTGTTCGCATGTCTTCCGATTGCCATTGCGGGCTATTACTCCGGAATCGCCCAGGGGAAAACTTCTGCTGCATGTATCCAGCTCATTTCGAAACGGCCCGAAGAAACGGGAAAAGCCGTCATTCTTCCTGCCATGGTCGAAACCTATGCCGTTTTCGCGCTCCTCATGAGCATCATCCTGCTGAACAGCATTCAGTTTTAGCCCGGGCGCCAAGGGGTGATCGGTATGGCTTTGGCTGATATCAAGAAACGGATAGAAGCGGACGCAAAAAAAGAGGCTGAGGAAATCCTTGAAAAGGCCAAAAAACAGGTAGAGGAAATCAATAAGAATTCTGAAGAGGAAAGAATAAAGCTTCAGAAGGAGTACGACAGGAAACTCGAAAGGGAAAAACCGGAGATACATGAAAGACGAAAGATCGTCGCACGACTCGATGTCCGGAAGTTGAAGCTTGGTGCAAAAAGGAAGCTCATCGAGCAGGTCTTCAGTACCGCCCTCGAGAATATGCAGCAGATGGAGACATCCGAATATGCGCAATTTCTCAAGTCCCTCCTCAAACAGGCGACCGAAGAGGACAGGGGTATTGTAATCCCGGGCAGGGAAGACAAGGTCATCAATGCCGACTGGCTCAAGCGCTTCAATGAAGAAAACGGAAAGGAACTTGAGCTTTCAGAAGAGCGCCTGCCGATCAAGGGCGGCTTTATCTTTCAAAAGGGAGACATCGACATCAATTGCACCTTCAAAATGCTGCTCGATAATCTCCACGAGGATCTTGAGTCGGAAATCGTCAAAAGCCTCTTTTCCGACTAGGGAACTGGAGGGCTTTGGTCAATGACCCAGGTAACGGGATACGGCTATGCCGTTTCAAGACTGCGGGCAATGGAAAACCGCCTGCTCGATAACGCCTTTTTCCAGAGGCTGCTTGACAGCGAGGGAATCTCCGATGCGTTGAAGGCCCTCGGTGAAACATATTATTCCAGGTGGCTCACAGACGAGAAGGGAACCACTGATGTTGAGCACGCCATCTTCTCGGAATTGCAGGAAGCCTATGACGAAGTGAGACGCTTTTCTCCCGATCCGGAATTGCCCCAACTGTGCAGGCTTCCATACGATATCCACAACATAAAAGTCCTTCTTAAGGGACAGATCCAAAAACAGCGCGGTTCAAAAAAACGAAGGGATCTTCTGACAAATCTTGGGAACGTATCCGTCGACGACCTTGTTGTCGCTGTGGAAAGCGAGGATTACCGTCTTCTTCCCCTGGGTTTTCACAGGATTGTGCCAGAGTGCATCATGCATTGGGAACAGACCCATGACATTCTTTCCGTCGAGACGATGCTGGATTCGCACCTTTTTTCCATGTTGCGTCAGCTCGCCGAAAAGGCGGAACACGAAGGAATCGAGACCTGGGTCCGGGCGAAAATTGATGCGGAAAACGTCAGAAACATTTTCCGCCTCAAAAGGATTGAAATGGACACGGGCCAGGCGGCGCCGTTCCTTCATGATGGAGGATGGATTTCACGAGACAGGATTCTCTCGCTGATGGCCGAACCTGTCGAAGGATGGGGACGCATCCTCGGATTCGCCGACGTGTCGACGGCCTTTCGCAATCTACCCGAGGCAGGAAACACCGACGATCTCATCGTTGATCTTGAAAAGGCTCTTGACGACTACATCACCGGAGTTCTTGGACCATACAGATACAGCACTTTCGCACCGGAAAACATATTGACCTATCTTTGGGCCAAGGAGATTGAAAGCAAAAACGTCCGAATCATCCTTGTCGGAGTGTCCAACGACGTCGACAGGGACTCACTGAGGAGGCTGCTCAGAAATGTCCGGTAAACCGGGGAACCTGAAAATGGCCGCTGTGGGAGATTATGAAAGCATTCTCCCCTTTCAGGCTGTTGGAATAGATCCTTTCGTGGCAGGACAACAAAACGAAGGGGAGGACAACCAGGACCTTCAAACCCTGCTCCGGCGGCTTTTGAGGGAACAATATGCCGTCGTGTTCCTCCTGGACAGCCTGTTCAAGGGTCATCAGGAGTTTATCCGGGAGCTGAACGAAGATTACCCGATCAGCATTATTCCGGTTCCCGGCGTTCACGGGTCGACAGGAATCGGTGTCGAAGCAATCCGCGAAAGCGTCGAACGGGCTGTCGGAATGGATATTTTTTCGGTGGAATGAGACAGGATATGATACAGGTTTTCACAAATCCAGGAAGTCAATAGGTGGTGGCCATGGCAAAAAACATTCAGGGTACCATATCTAAAATTTCGGGCCCTCTTGTTGTTGCAAACGGAATGAGTGGAGCCTCCATGTACGATGTGGTACGTGTAGGCAAAATCGGCCTCGTTGGGGAGGTCATCGAACTCAAGGGCGATACGGCTTCGATACAGGTCTACGAGGAAACCTCCGGACTCCTTCCCGGTGAACCTGTGGTCGGAACCGGCGCTCCCTTGAGCGTTGAGCTTGGCCCCGGTCTGATAGAACAGTTTTTCGACGGAGTCCAACGACCTTTGAACCTTATTGAAAAAGCGGCCGACAGCCCTTTTATCTCACGGGGAATTGATGTCCCGGCCCTGGACAGGAAAAAGAAATGGAACTTCAAACCGCTGCTCGAAGAGGGGACGGAAGTTTTCGAAGGTGATATCCTCGGATCGGTACAGGAAACGGTTCTCGTCGAGCACCGGATAATGGTCCCTCCAGGAATAAAGGGAACCCTGAAGGAAATCAAGTCCGGAGATTTTACCGTCGACGAAACCATCGCCGTGATCAAGGACGGCGAGAACGAACACGAAGTGAACATGATCCAGAAATGGCCTGTCAGGATGCTGAGACCTGTGCAAAAAAGGCTTCCTCCGAATGTTCCGCTGACGACAGGGCAAAGGGTGGTGGACACCTTTTTCCCGATGACACGAGGTGGAGCAGCTTGCGTTCCCGGCCCCTTCGGATCGGGTAAGACGGTGATCCAGCACCAGCTGGCCAAGTGGGCCGATGCTGAAATCGTCGTATATGTCGGATGCGGCGAGCGCGGGAATGAAATGACGGACGTGCTCCTAGAATTTCCTGAACTTGAAGACCCACGATCAGGACACCCTCTCATGAAAAGGACCGTCCTGATCGCCAACACGTCCAACATGCCCGTTGCGGCAAGAGAGGCAAGCATTTACACGGGTATTACCATGGCGGAATACTACCGCGATATGGGGTACTCCGTCGCTCTGATGGCAGATTCCACAAGCCGCTGGGCCGAGGCACTGCGCGAGATTTCGGGTCGCCTTGAAGAAATGCCCGGCGAAGAGGGATATCCCGCATATCTAGGAACGCGCCTTGCCTCTTTCTACGAGCGGGCTGGAAGAGCGATCTGCCTGGGAAGCGACGAACGTGAAGGATCAGTAAGTGCAATCGGCGCAGTTTCGCCTCCCGGCGGCGACCTTTCGGAACCGGTCAGCCAGAACACCCTCCGGGTGACCAAGGTTTTCTGGGGCCTCGACGCCAACCTCGCCTATCAGCGACACTTCCCGGCGATAAACTGGCTTCAGAGCTACTCGCTTTACACTGCCAACCTTGACGAATATTGGGATGACAAGTACGACGGCGAGTGGAGCAGCATGCGCACCCGCTCAATGGGCATACTTGAGGAGGAAGACCGACTCCGTGAGATCGTACGGCTTGTCGGTATCGACGCCCTGTCGAAGGAAGAACGGATGATCCTCGAGACGGCAAAGTCGATCAGGGAGGATTTTCTGCACCAGAACGCATTCCATGAGATCGATACCTTCGCTTCCATGGACAAGCAGACGAAGATGCTGAGAACGATCATGGCTTTCCATGACCTTTGCATGGATGCCCTGAAGCAGGGCGCCATGCTGAACGATATCCTGGGGCTCGAGGTTCGGGAAAAGATAGCCCGTATGCGATATTTGAGCGAGGATGATCTCGAAAGCATCGACAAGCTTGAGCCGGAGATGAAGCAGCAGGTAAACAAACTTCTGCCGGAGGGGAGCATCGGCGATGTTGCCTAAAGAGTACAGAACCATTTCCGACCTGTCTGGTCCGCTGGTTGTCGTCGAGAAAGTCGAAGACGTCATGTACGACGAACTTGTGGAAATCGAGCTTCCTGACGGGGAAAGACGTCGGGGACGAGTTCTTGAAATTTCGACGGACAGGGCACTCGTACAGATTTTTGAGGGAACCACGGGAATCGACGTCAGTGCGACAAAAGTTCGCTTTACGGGCAAGGTTCTGAGGCTGCCCGTCAGCAAGGAGATTCTCGGACGCATCTTCAACGGAAGGGGCGAGCCCATCGATGACGGAACGCCCATAATCCCCGAAAAGATGCTTGACATCAATGGCTTCCCCATCAACCCCTATTCCAGGGACTACCCGTCGGAGTTCATACAGACCGGTGTCTCAACGATCGACGGGATGAACCCCATGGTCAGGGGACAGAAGCTGCCTATTTTTTCCGGCAGTGGCATGCCTCATAACCGTATTGCCGCCCAGGTGGCGAGACAGGCGACGGTCCTCGGAGGACATGAAGATTTCGCTGTGGTATTTGCTGCGATGGGGATCACCTTTGAAGAGGCCTCCTTCTTTATGGACGACTTCAGAAAAACCGGGGCAATAGAAAGAACGGTCATGTTCGTCAACCTTGCGGACGACCCCGCCATCGAACGGATCACGACACCAAGGCTCGCTCTCACCTGCGCCGAATACCTGGCCTTCGAGCACGGCTACCAGGTCCTCGTAATCCTGACGGACCTTACGAACTACTGCGAGGCCCTGCGTGAGATTTCGGCCGCCAGAAAGGAAGTGCCTGGACGTAGAGGGTATCCAGGGTACCTGTACACGGACCTTGCAACAATGTATGAACGTGCAGGGCGTCTCAAGGGAAGAAAGGGCTCCATCACGCAGTTTCCAATACTGACCATGCCTGAAGACGACAAGACGCACCCTATCCCCGACCTGACAGGATACATCACGGAAGGCCAGATTATCCTCAGCAGGACCCTACACAGAAAGGGAATTTACCCGCCAGTCGACGTTCTGCCTTCTTTGTCCCGGCTCAAGGACAAGGGAATCGGGAAGGGAAAGACCCGTGAGGATCACGCCGATCTGATGAACCAGCTCTTTGCCGCCTATGCAAGAGGAAAGGAAGCCAAAGAGCTCGCGACTATCCTCGGCGAGAGTGCCTTGACGGAAGAAGACAAGGCCTTTGCCCGATTCTCAGATACCTTCGAAGACACTTATGTCCGTCAGGGTGAATATGAAAACCGCTCAATAGAGGATACCCTTGAGAAGGGGTGGGAGCTGCTGAAAGGAATCCCCCTGACGGAGCTCAAGCGTGTCCGTGACGAGTACATCGAAAAATATCTCAAACCCCGCCTGTCGGAGGATACCAGGGAAAAATCGGAAGAAGAGGCGGAAACGGCAACGCAGCAGCGGAATTCCTAAAAATACCGCGACGGTATCGAAGTCTGCAGGTCAAGGAGGGTTTTCATGGCGAAAAAAATGAACGTGAACCCCAACAGAATGGAGCTGAACAGGCTCAAGAAACGCCATGCCGTCGCAAAGCGCGGGCACAAGCTTCTGAAGGACAAGCAGGATGCCTTGATCAAGGCTTTTCTCTCTCGAGCCAAAACCATCAAGAAAGAGAGAGAAGAGATCGAGGCGGAACTGGCCGAATGCTATAAGAGCTTCCTTCTCGCAAGGGCCCAGACGCTCCCGGCAATGCTGGAACAGGCGCTCATGATCAGCGGAACTTCCATGAAGCTGGAAGTTTCCTACAAAAACGTCATGAGCGTCATGGTTCCCGAGTATGCCGCCACCCAACAAGGCCGCGCACTGAACTACGGACTGGCGAATTCTCCCGGCAGTCTCGACGCGGCACTTGAACGTTTCTCACGGCTCATTCCCAGGCTCATTTCACTTTCAGCCGAGGAAAAGGGGCTTCGGCTTATGGCTGTTGAAATCGAGCGCACACGACGCCGCGTCAATGCCCTTGAACACGTCCTGATCCCATCCTTCAAGGAAACCATTGGGTACATTACGATGAAACTTGACGAACAGGAACGTGCAAATCTCAGCAGGCTGATGAGAATCAAGGAAATCGTCAGATCCCACTGACCCCGGTAGAAAACAGCGGGGCATACTGCCGAAAGAACGTTATAAAAAAAAGCTGCATGCGTAAAATACATTGCATGCAGCTTTTTTTTGAAGAAATCCCTGCATTTCCGCCCTCTGTCTGCCTTCATCCCTCCGCAAAAGTGCTATAATTCTCATTTGGAAGAGAGTATCCCGCGCGGCCGCTGTTTCGACAGGAAGCGGAGGAAAGTCCGGGCTCCACAGGGCAAGGCGCTGGAGAAACTCCAGTGGGTGCGAACCCAAGGAAAGTGCCACAGAAACATACCGCCCGACACTCACTCGTCTTTTGGAATCCTGATTGGTCTTTTAGGGGATACTGACCCCGACAAAACACAGGGGACGGCCGGATTCCATTTGACCGGTGAGTGCCGGGCAAGGGTGAAAAGGTGAGGTAAGAGCTCACCAGCCGCTGGGTGACCAGCGGGCTAGGCAAACCCCGCCTGGAGCAAGACCGAATAGGAGGGGATGAGGTGGCCCGCCGACCCTCGGGTACGGTCGCTTGAGGCCGGGCGCAAGCCCGGTCCCAGAGAAATGGCCGCACAACACAGAACCCGGCTTATGGGCTGCTCTCTTCCAGCCCCCCGCAAAAGTCTCGTTCCGCCCAGTTCTCTTTATTGCTTCCACACTTTATCCGCAAAAAGAAAAGGACTATAAGCCTATGAAAAGTAGAAATAAATAGGCTTAAAGTCCCTTATTTGACGATTAAATGGTGATAGAGTGGAACAAAGTGGCAGAAGAGGGCATAAAATGGGAGGAAAATCCCATGTTGGTGGGAACCTACGAACACAAGATGGACACAAAGGGACGAATCGTTTTGCCTTCCCGGTTTCGCGAAGAACTGGGCGAAACCGCCATTGCGACAATCGGGATAGATCGCTGCGTTGCCATCTATTCTGCAGAAGACTGGGGAAACATCCTGGAAAAACTGCAGAAACTGCCTTTTTCGAAGGGGAAAACCCGTGATTTCACGAGGTTGCTTCTTGCAATGGCCCACGAGATCCAGTTTGATTCATCGGGCCGTGCGCTTATTCCGCCACACCTGAGGAATCACGGGGAGCTTTCCCAGGAAATAAGCGTTGTCGGCGTCGGAGATCACGTGGAGCTCTGGAACAAGGAAACATGGAATTCCTACGTGAAAGATGTCCAGCGCGACCTTCCAGAGATAGCAGAGGAGGTCGAGGGATTGTGATCGAGCACATTCCCGTTCTGGTCAATGAAGTCTGTGATATTTTGTCCCATTCGTCCCACCTCGAGAGAGTCGTGGACGCAACCCTCGGCCTTGGTGGATATGCAGAAGCATTCCTTACACGATGGGAAAACCTTCGTATTCTGGGAATCGACAGGGATAAACAGGCCCTTGAGGAAGCCCGAAAAAGGCTTTCGGCCTTTGAATCTCGAATCCTGTTTCGACAAGGGAATTTCAGATACCTCGATCAAATCCTTGAACAGGAGGGCTGGCAAGGCCCTGACGCCGTCGTTTTCGATCTCGGGGTTTCGAATCTGCAGCTGTCAATCCCGGAAAGAGGGTTTTCATTTGATATCGATGGACCGTTAGACATGCGGATGGGAAACGGCACAAACGGTTTCCCATCTTCCGCGACTGCGGAAGAACTGATAAACACCTGGCCGGTTGAAGACCTTGCCAGGATATTCAAAACCTACGGCGAGGAGAGATTCTCACTGAAAATCGCCCGAGGTATCGTAAAGCACCGAAAGAAAAACGGCCCTATCACCGGCACCCAGGAACTGGTCAGTGTCATACGCCGGACTATTCCGGCACCGGTACAGCGGAAGATGGGAAGGAATCCGGCACGAAAAGTGTTCCAGGCATTGCGGATTGCCGTCAATGATGAGCTCCAGGCTCTCGAAGAAGCGATAGCAAGCTGCCGAAAAACGGCAACACCAGGAATGGTTACTGCCTTTGTCAGTTACCATTCTCTCGAGGATCGCATTGTGAAGCACAGTCTTCGAGACTGGTACGCCGCAGGTTTGGGCAGCTTCATTCATCGGGGCGGCATCAAGCCTTCGGAAGAAGAAATCGCTGTAAACAAAAAAGCCCGCAGCGCCCGACTTCGGGCTTTCCTATTTACAACACCGCAAAATGCGAGGTGAGAGGTATGTCGGCAGAATTGACCATTCAAACTGTCCAGCATCACAGGCAGGAAAAATCGAAAAGGAGCGTCTCCATTTGCCTTGGCGCCTGTGTCATACTGACATTGCTGCTGACTGGTCTCGTGGGATTGAGACTTTATTCCCTTTCACTCGAATACCGGTTGGCCAGCCTGCGACAGGAAATGTTCTCGCAGGAGGATACTCAGGACAGGCTTGAAAAGGAATTGGCGCACCTCGTGAGCCCATCGCGTGTTTTCGCAAAGGCGACAAAGGATCTTGGCATGGCAGGCAATCCCAGGATAGCCGTAGTCCGTGTCAGGACGGGCAGAGGATCAATGCTTGCCAGGGCACAGGACGACAAGGCCGAAAACCTGCCTGCAGACGGGGGAGAATCCACGCTCGAGGGTATCATGAACCTTTTGACCCGAAAAGCCTCAGCGCGGCAATAAACTCAATACTCCCCAGAGAGGACTTGCGATGTGTCATGCGACGATTCCCGGGACTTTACTGGATACTTCTTCTTCTCTGCTTCCTCGCCTTTTTTTACCGTTTGTACAATCTGCATTTTCACCCTGACCCGAGGACCGTCTCACAGGCAAAAACACAGTATTGGGCACGGATTACTCTCAGTACGACCAGGGGAGTAATTGAGGATGCAAACGGGATACCTCTCGCCCTTTCTTCGCCTGCGACAAGCTTTTTCATTGACCCGACCATCTGGGATCCGTCAAATGCCGAGGCGCTGATGCCTTACGTATCAAAACATACTTATGAAAAGCTCCGAAAGAACTTGCCAGGAAGATATTTTTCCGTGGCCCGCAAGGTTGACACAAAAAAGGCCGAAGACATCCTGCGTCTTGATATTCCGGGGCTGTTTCACGTCAGGGAGACACGCCGGACCTATCCACAGGGGCGGACCCTATCTCATGTTCTCGGATTCTGTGATATCGATGACAACGGGCTTGCGGGGCTTGAACTTTTCTGGGATCACCTGCTTTACTCCCCTCCTCAGAGCAAGGTGTTCACCAAAGACGCCAGCGGAGAAATCGTCGATGTTTCACCCGGTGAAGGCCTTGACGGGACAACGCAAACCGGAATGCTCAGGCTGACAATCGATTCCCGGTTCCAGCACATCATCGAAAAGTACATGGCCAAAGCTGTAGCTGACCACAAGGCGGAATGGGGGGCCGCAGTCATGGTTTCCCCGGAAAGCGGGGAAATAGAGGCAATGTGCAGCATGCCCGATTTCAACCCGAACAAAAGAGAAACCCTTGCTTTAAAAGACGTGCTTTTGAACAATGCCATCGGGAGGGTTTATGAACCCGGGTCGACATTAAAACCGGTCATTGCGGGAATAGCCCTGTCAAATGCAATCGCCAGTCCCCGCGAACATTTTGAGTGCCGTGGAAAAATCAGGATAGCCGATGTGGTCATCCACGACATCAGAGCTCACGGCAAACTTGTGTTTCCGGAACTTCTTATTAAATCCTGTAACGTCGGTATGGCACTCATAGGCGACAGGATGGATCCGCACACGACCTACGGTTGTCTGAAGCAGTGGGGATTCGGTTCTAAAACGGGGATCGGTCTGCCAGGAGAAGAAAGCGGCCTTTTGAACACGCCGGACCGTTGGAGAGGGTCTGTCCCTGCAAATATCGCCATTGGGCAGGGCCTTGGAGTTACACCACTGCAGATGGCCATGGCTTTGGCTGCCGTGGTAAACGGGGGCCACCTTCTAAAACCCTACATCGTAAGGGAAGCTTTGTCACCCGAGGGGGAACCTGTCTACCAAGGGAAACCTGAAACGCTTTTTAACGTGCTGTCACCTGAAACCTCTGCTTATCTTAAGGAAATACTCGAAGAAGTTGTCACCGAAGGCACGGGACGGACGGTATTCATGGGCACACCCCGGATAGGGGGCAAGACGGGTACGGCGCAGGTTGCAAAGGGCGGAGTTTACCTTGAAAAAACATACGTTTCTTCTTTCGTGGGTTTCTGGCCTGTCGAGCGGCCCAGACACCTCATCTTCGTGGCAATTGGCCACCCCAGGGGCGATGAATATCTGGGGGGGAGGGTAGCCGCACCAGTATTTAGGAAGATCCTCGAAGATGTGTTAAAAATAACCTCGTAAGAAAAACGGACCTGTTCGGATCCCGTCAGCTGAATTCCGCGGCGGGCATGAAGAATGGCCCGATCGATGACATGGAGGACACCGTCGATATGAAGCTGGCTCAGGTCATTGCCCGACTCGAGAAAGACCATGATAAAGTGGGGCTTGTTCCTCCGGCTGAAGTCAAGACGGAGGAATGCCTGGAAATAGATGTTCATGACCTCACTCATGATACCCGGAAAATTGCGGGACAAAGTCTTTTTGCCTGCGTGCCGGGAACCCGTTTCGACGGACATGACTTCGCCGGGGAGGCCATTAAAAACGGCGCCGTTGCCCTTTTGTGTGAAAGGAAACTCCCGGATATGGGAGTCCCCCAAATTCTTGTGCAAAACGTCAGGCTTGTCCTCGGGCGGCTATCTGCAGCAATACACAAGGACCCTTCTGATTCCATGATGATGGTTGCAGTCACCGGAACCAACGGAAAGACGACGACGGCCCATATGATCCATGGCATACTCGAGAAAGGCGGATACAAGACAGGTATGATCGGCACCATCGTCTACGATGAAGGCGACGGACCCCGCGAAGCAGACAGGACAACACCGGAAGCAACGGACATCCAGAGGATGCTTTCGGCTATGCTCCGAAACAACTGCCGTGCCTGCGTCATGGAGGCCTCTTCACATGGTCTCGCTCTGGGGCGCTTGTCGGGATGCAGGTTCGATGCAGCGATATTCACCAACCTTACCGAAGAACACCTGGATTTTCATGGAAACATGGATCGATATCTTTCGGCGAAATCACTGCTTTTTTCTCATCATGCAAAGGGCGCCGGAACCTTCGCCGTGATCAACGCCGATGATTCTTACGGAAAACGTATTGCCCAAACCGCGACGGGCAAAAAAGTGTTTTACGGACTCAAAAGGTCTCGTCCCGAAAACGGCATGTATGTCAAAGGATCCGTAGCATCCATGGATCTTTCAGGATCGTCGATGTCGGTCAGTTTTTGTGAAAGCGAGAAAAAAACAAAAGAAACCGCATTCAACCTGACGATTCCATTGATCGGCCGCTATAACCTTTATAACGCCCTTGCGTCAACGGCTTTCGCTCTTGCTTCTGGAATCACTCCCGAAACGGTAAACAAAGGCCTTTCTTCGCTGAAAACCGTTCCAGGGCGGCTTGAAAGATGGAAATTCGTCGGGGGACCCTCCGCCATTGTCGATTATGCCCATACTCCCGATGCGCTGCTGAATGCCCTGAATGCCGTCCGGGAAATCTGCAGGGGCCGTGTATGGCTTGTTTTCGGCCTCGGCGGGGAACGCTATCAGGCAAACCGTCCTGTTATGGGGGAAATCGCTGCTCAAGGCGCAGATGAACTGATTATCACCATGGATAATCCCAGGAGTGAAGATCCACTTGAAATCGCCGAAGCCATCAAATCAGGAGCAATCAGGGGTGGTTGCAGTTCACCAAGGATTGTGATCGACCGCAAGGAAGCAGTTTTTTACGCCCTGGACAGGGCCGACACCGACGACGTAGTTGTTGTAACGGGAAAGGGACCTGAACAGTATATCATCATTGACGAACGGCGCATTCCTTACAATGATGCGGAAGCTATAAAAGAATGGGCTCGTGTAAGGGGGAGGCACCAGTGTTGAATTCCAGTTTCATGACCCTTGCCGAGGCGGCGGCAATCACCAACGGCAGGCTTTTGGGAATGAACAGGCCTGTCGGCCCGGCACTCAGGACAGACAGCCGAAAGATCGAACCGGGAGACGGTTTCATCGCATTGCCCGGTGCAAATTCCGACGGACATGCCTTTATAGATGACGCCATCACCAGGGGTAGTTCATATATCATTATGGAAGGCAACAAAGTCCAAGATGCTGATTTCCGTCCCCCGGAAGCCGTTTCTTTCCTCCTCGTAGACGACACATCCGCCGCCCTCAGGAACCTGGCATCTCACCTGTTCCGGCGGGAATCATCACCTCGGGAAGTCATCGCTGTGACCGGAACCGCAGGAAAAACCACAACCAGGGAGTGCATTGCCTCTGTTTTGAGGCGCCGCTACCGGGTTCATGCGGCACGAGAAAGTTACAACACCTGGATAGGTTGCGCCCTGACAATCCTTGAAATGCCCCTTGAAACAGAAATCCTGCTTCTCGAAATGGGAACCAATCATCCTGGCGAGATTTCAGAGATGACTGCCAGTTATCCTCCGACGATGGCCGTGATTACCGCCGTCGGCCCTGGTCATCTGGAAGGACTTTCCGATGTCGAAGGAGTTCTCGAGGAAAAGATGGCGATCACCGAATCACCGGGACTGAAGCGTCTTTATTACAACGGGGATCTTGAAATTCTCCAAACACGCCTCGGTGAGGCAGAAAAACCATTTGAGTGTGTCTCCGTCGGCTTCCACAAAGGAGCATACATTCTGAAGGATCTTGGATTCTCCCTCGGAAAAGACACCGCCGGAACGAACATCCTGATTTCAGGTAAAGGAAAATCACGTCGCTTTTCTTCCCCGCTTTTCGGACCACAGCATGCCTATGCTATCGCCTTTGCCGTTGCAATCGGAGATATTCTCGGCATAGAAGACGACCAGATAAAAAATTCCCTTGAGACAGTCAGACCTCTCGCCGGAAGAGGTGTCGTGAATAAATCCTCAATGGGAATCTGGTGTATCGATGAAACCTATAACGCGAACCCTCTATCGATGAAGCAGGCTCTTACAAACCTTTCCGCACTGCCTCTTGCCGGCCGAAAATATGCTGTGCTCGGAGGCATGAAAGAACTGGGACAGCATGCTCGTTACTGGCATCGCGAGATTCTCCAAACCGCGAAGGATCTCGATCTTGATAAGGTTTTACTTGTCGGCGAAGAGTGGGGCGAAGCACTTCGAGACACAACCGGTTCCGGAAGCTTCCGGCGTTTTCACAGTCTTTCTGAAGTATCGGCAACCCTTGATGAAAAACTCTCGTCCGGTGACACGGTGCTGCTGAAGGGCTCTCGCGTCTACGGACTTGAAAAGGTTCTGATGGAAGCCAGGTGCCTCCAATGATCAATCTCGACCAGTGGTTGTTCGTCTTTCCGGGTCTCGCCGTTTTTACGGCAAGCATAGCCCTGCAGGGTTTGTGGATCAGGTATTGCAGGTCGAAAGACATGTCCCAGACCCTGAAACTTTACGGCCCGACACGCCATATATCAAAAAAAGGCGGAACTCCCTCCATGGGGGGGGTAGTCTTTTTGGCCGTGACACTATTTCTTGCCGCAATATGGATTATAACGGGCAAATACAGTACCGACAGCCTTTTGCTTGTCTGGGGGTTCCCCATGACCGCCGCCGCTATCGGTCTGTTGGACGATTCCCTGAAGCATGGCAGACGTTCCAGTGAAGGACTTTCAAGCCTCCAGAAACTTGGGCTGCAGGTATTGCTTTCGCTCCCCTGGGTTGCCGCCTTCTCCAGGATTTTCGGCCTGAATCTCTGGCCCGGCTGGAACATCGACGGTCCTGTCGCTCTGGTTCTTCTCCTGTTTCTTTTCGTCGGGGGGACAAACGCTGTGAACATCACTGACGGTCTAGACGGACTCGCAGCGGGAAGCTGTGCGCTTTCTTTTGCAGGAATGCTTTTTTTGCTCCGTCCTGTCGGGGCCTCAGGGGCGGCATGCATCACCGGCCTCGCCCTGGTCGCTGGTTTTCTCTGGCATAACGCCCATCCGGCACGTGTTTTCATGGGAGATGTAGGATCCCATTTTCTTGGAGGACTCCTTGTAACCATCTGTGTTCTTTCCGAACATGCGCTGTTGATTATTGCCTTCGGTTTCATAATGGGCATCGAAGCCTTTTCGGTTCTTATCCAGATATTTGCTATTCGATGTCTCGGGAAAAAAATTTTCAAGATGAGCCCTGTCCATCACCATTTCGAACTGGCAGGATGGAGCGAGACGCAGATTGTAACACGTTTCTGGCTCATTCATGCCGTCGGCATGGCTACCGTTGCAGGTTTTCTGTACCAGATTTTCAAAACATTCTCTCGAGGTGCCTGAGACATGTCTTTTGACGCGAATTTCCCGTCTGATAGGAAAATAACTATTGTCGGCGCAGGCGTCAGCGGAAATGCTCTCGCCTCTCTAGCCACCGCTTTGGGGGCAAAGGTCTTTGTCACGGACAAAAGTTCTATCAATGAAACTTCCCGCCGCTTTTTCAAAAGGCAAGACATTGCTTTCGAGGAAGAACGTCACACGCATCGCGCACTGGAATGCGACGCTCTTGTCCTCAGTTCAGGAGTCCCTCCTTCTGCAAAACCGGTCGTCGAGGCCAGAAGAAGGGGGATCCCCGTCATAGGAGAACTCGATTTCGTGGGAGATCATTTGAAGGGC
>JBKHBH010000039.1:0-17508 GCA_046542505.1 Thermovirgaceae bacterium
AATATTCAATTGAAAGATATTACATAAAACGAGGTGGTTCCATATGCGTATTGCAATTCCGGCAGAAGGAGAGGACCTTTCCGCCCAGATATCAGGGAGGTTTGCAAGAGCTCCCTGGTTTCTTTTTGTCGATCCGGAAACCGGCGAAGTCGAAGCCCTGAAGAACCCGGCAACCGCAGCTTCTCATGGCGCCGGCGCCCAGGCTGTCCAGGAACTTGCCCGCCACGAGGTGTCCGTGGTGTTCGCACCCCGTGTGGGGCCGAAGGCGGCAGACGCCCTTTCAGCCGCGGGCATGACCGTCTATGAGGCGGCCGACTGCACAGGCACCGAGGCCCTCGCAGCCTACAAGGCGGGGAAGCTTCCCCTGGTCCAGGAAGGAAGATAGACGTAATGGCTGAAAATGCAGCGGATAAGCAGGAAAAACAGCAGCAGGAAAAAACCGGCGGGACCTGTGCCGGCATGCCTGTGAAGACGAAAAGAAACATCAAGCATGTGATTGCCGTGGGAAGCGGCAAGGGGGGAGTCGGGAAAAGCACGGTTTCGGCCCTTTTGGCTGTCGGCCTGGCAAAAAAGGGTGCCAAAGTAAGCGTCCTTGATGCCGACATCACCGGGCCTTCGATTCCGAAGCTTCTCGGTGTCCGGGAGGCTCCCTTCAACAGCGACTCAGGCGTTGTGCCCCCCAAGACGGGATGGCTCGGAATACGGGCCATGTCGATAAATCTGATGCTCGATGACCCGACGAAACCCGTTGTTTGGCGAGGACCTCTGATCGGGAATGTACTCAGACAGTTTTGGGAAGAGGTCAACTGGGCTGATACGGAGTTTCTCATCATCGACCTTCCCCCGGGTACAGCCGATGCCGCGCTGACAGTCATGCAGACCATCGATCTCGACGGGTTGCTCGTTGTCACGGCTCCCCAGGGGCTTTCAGCCCTTGTGGTTGAAAAAATGATGCACATGGCCCGGATGCTGGAAGTTCCTCTGCTGGGTCTTGTAGAGAATATGGGGTACGCAATTTGCCCGGAGTGCGGTGCGCAATGGGAACTCTTCGGCCCGAGCCATCTGAAAGAGACCGCGGAGAAGTGGAACATACCGGTTCTTTCCGAGATCCCCGTAGACAAGGAAATTTCAATTCTGGGCGATGGCGGGCGGCTGGAACACTACGCGAAGGAAAACATTGCGGAGAATCTGGCGGAGGCGCTCATGGCGAGCCTTCCGGAAGAAGCGAAACAGCGGGGATAACCAGGCGAAAGGCCGGAAACCTCACGAGGTTTCCGGCCTTTTTTAGCTTTCTTGCAGTAACCAGCCTGCGAGACGAACTGCGTCGTAGGTGATGACCCTGTCAGCTCCCGCCCGAAAGAGAGAGCGGTGAACCTCCACAATGGTCCTTCTCTCGTCGCATACTCCCTTTTTTGCGGCGGTCCTTATCATCATGTATTCGCCGCTCACGAGCCATCCTGTCAAGGGGATATCGAATTTACCATGGAACTTCGCGATAATGTCAAGGTACGCCAGAGCGGGCTTGATGATCAGTGCCGAAGTCCCTTCCCGGATGTCCGACGCGGCCTTTAAGAGGGCGCCCCCCTCGTCGGAAGGGTGGATTTGCCCGCTGGGCATACCCCTTTCCGTAATCGATGTGGACGCGTTGAAAGGCCCGTAAAGGGCAGAGTCGAATTTTGCTCCGTAACTCAGGATCGCCCTGTCCGAAAACCCCCTGGCATCCATTGTTGTCCGAAGAAGTCGGACAAAGCCTTTTTCCAGAAAGAGGGGAATCACACCTTTCGCGCCGGCGTCCAGATGGCTTTCGGCAGTCTCCAGAAAGCGTCGACGGGTTTTCTGCGCATCGGGCGTTCCGGAAGGGTCGATGCAGAAATTGAGGCCGTTGTCGGTGGCATGAGCGAGGGAAACGTGGGTGAAAAAATCGGCCTCTTTGAAGTTTTTCGTCAGGAGCCGCAAAGCTTCCTGCACCGGACCCTCCGGATCCGAAGCGGGCGTTCCGTCCCTGTCCTTGCCCTTCTCGTAGTGGCCGAAGAGGACGAAATTCCTGACACCGACTGAAAGTGCCCTTTCGACGAAAAAAGGCACTTGATCAGGCGAAGCCCTTTCCACACCCTCGATGGTTTCAGACGGGATACGGCGTCCGTCGCCGGCCGTGACAAAAAGCGGCAGGATAAGGTGCTTTGGTGAAAGGGAAGACGATTCCGCCCGCGCGAACACTTTGCCCAGGGACGATCACCTCACAGAAAGTCTTCAAGCCGTTTCCGGATCGATTGTATCTCCTCGTGGAGCTCGCGAACAGGGATTCGGGTTTCAGCCACAGCGTCGACGACCGCCCGTTTGAAGGGGATCTCTCCAAGGATATCCCAGTTTTTGGCCCTGGCTTCCTCTTTGAGTTGTCGCGCGATTTTTGGCGCCAGATCGGCCTTGTTGACCACGAAGGCTGTGGGGATGCCGAACCGTGAAGTGACCTGCGAGAGACGCTCAACATCGTGAAAGGCCGCTTTTGAGGGTTCCGTCACGGCGATGGCCAGGTCTGCACCGGTGACGGCCGATATGGCGGGACATGCGATGCCGGGAGGGCCGTCGGTCAGAATGAGGGGGATATCCCTCTCGCGTGCCGCCTGAAGTGCCGACTCCCTCAGAAACTGGACGAGCTTGCCCGAATTTTCACCGCCTGGATTGAGCCGGGCATGCCACATGGGCCCCCATTGGGTCAAGCCCTCGTAGGATGTTCCCTGTCGGGTATCCACGAGTGATATGGCCTTTTCGGGGCATACACGGCGACAGACATCACATCCTTCGCAAAAGGATGTGTCTACCCGGGCCTTGTGGCCCGTCATGGAAATAGCGTCAAACCGACAGGCGGAGACACAGGCTCCGCACCCCGTGCAAAGATCCGGATTCACCTCAGCCGTCTGCATTCCCCAAAAGGGTTGTTCACCGATGCGTTCGGGCTTCAGAAGGATCTCGAGGTCAGGGGCATCAACGTCTGCGTCGCAGATGACCGCCTTGCCGAACGATGCGGCCAGAAGCGAGGTGAAAGTTGTTTTCCCTGTTCCCCCCTTGCCGCTGATAACAACGATTTCACGAGGCTTCATCGGTCCAGCTTCCTTTCGAAATATTCCCAGACTTCCCGGAGCCCCGATTCCCAGCGGGCGTCCATCGCGGCAGGCGGAGTCCCTTCGGCGTATGCTTCGGCGACGGCCCTTGAAAAGGGGAACTCGGCAAGAACGGGGGAGCCGTATTTCGAGGCCAGTCCCCTGATGTCCGCGGCGGCCAGGTCCGAACGGTTGATAATAATTCCGACCGGTTTTCCGAGGTTTACCACCGCCTGTAGGGCGAGGTCAAGGTCGGCCGCGCCAAATGGAGTAGGCTCCGTCACGAGGAGCACCGCATCGGAGTGCCTGATGCCGGCGACCATGGGGCATGCGTTTCCGGGTGCACAGTCGATAACCTTGGGAACATCCATGCCGAGGACGACCTTGACGAGGTCTTCTATGACCGGTACGGGATTTGGCAGACCCACGTTAAGGCGTCCTTCGTAAAGTTCAACGCCCCTTGCTGTGCGGCAATGCCTGATTTCGCCTATGGGCTTGTCGATTTCCGTTATGGCGCCCTCGGGGCAGACCATGGAACAGAGACCGCATCCGTGGCAAAGGTCATTGACCTGCGGAGAGGAGTCCCCGAACATGGTCAGGGCGCCGAACATGCAGGCTGAGACACATTGGCCGCACCGGGAGCAGCGTCCGTCGTCGATGGCGGGAACCCGCAGGGAGACCAGGGAGCTTTCGAAAGGTTCCGCGTCGAGGAGAAGTCTGAGATTCGGTTCCTCGACATCAGCGTCTACGGCCAGAAGTCCCGGGACCGATGCGACAAGGGACGCGCTGACACTGCTTTTCCCCGTTCCTCCCTTGCCGCTTGCTACCGCCAGAGTCATGGAACTCATCGTGTTTCACCGCTTTGTCCGCAGTGGTGCTCCGTGTCTTCCGACCCATGATGGCAGGCGCTGGGCCCCTGTTCGAGAACGCCGGAACAATAGTTTTTCACGGCTTCTTCAATATCGCCCGAGACGCCGATGACGGGTTCTATCCCCTGGGCGCGGAAAAGTTCCTCCGCCCTTGGGCCCATTCCTCCGGCGATAATGACGTCCACTTCGAGGCTTCCAAGCCACCGGGGCAAAACGCCTGGCGCATGACCGGGGTTCGGATGCTCCGCATGGTCGAGGATGTTTCCCTTTTTATCGACCGAATAAAGAGCGTAGAGAGGCGCATGGCCGAAATGGGGACACACTGCGCCGTTTTGAGCGGCAACGGCAATTTTCATGATTTTCACCTCCAGAGTTTTTTGTTTTCAAGGAGCTTCAGAGGGCTTTCCGGCTTGTACGGTCATAAAACGGGGAGAGCGATGACTCGCCCTCCCCTGCGCCGGGAAAAGAGAAAGTGAAGGAAGAAATCGATACAGTATCTTACCCAGGGGGATAATAACGATATCGATTCTCAATAGAATATTATCCCGAAAGGGACCTCTTTGTCAAGACTGACATTTTTATTTTAAAACCGGGTCGTGACTTATGCCCAGCCTGTCCGCCAGTGCCAGGTAGACGGTGCTTGATGTGATCCGGGAAAAATTTTGCCTCTCGTTTTCCGTGATCCTCTGTGCCAGCTCGAAAAAGGCTTTTTGGCCTTTCTGGAGGTCCATGGGTTCGCCAAACCTGTCGAAGAAAGCCAGCAACCTGAGAGCCGCCTCAAGGCTTTTGGCGTCGGATGCCCTACCGGCCTCGGCGATCAGTTTTTCCAGGTGTTTCGAGGCTTCGTCTGCAAATCCCGAAAAAGGTATTTCGAGGCCCCATCTGGAGAATTCGTCAGCCCTGTCCTCGACGAGATCAAGATCCAGCCGCCTTTGTCTGAAAAGCACTTCCAGCTCCCGCGTGAGAGACAGTAGAAGAGCCGTCCTGAAAACATAAGGCACAGTCATGTCGTTTTCAGCGAGATATTCCATGAGCGGTGCATGCTTTTCCGAAAAGGTCCTGCAACTTTCGAGAAAGGGTCCGGCGGTTTTTTCAGAGACCCCCTCCAGTACGAGACGCTTTTCATCCCTGAACAGGTGGTCCATGGTGTAATTGTGGTGTCCGAAAAACCGGTCCATTTCACGGGCGATCCCCTGGACGTATCCTTCCCGGTAGGCCGTTCTGATGCATCGGCTCATGGTTTCGTGCGTTTTGGTTTCCTTGAAGCCGCCTGTCCCGCAGAGAACATTGTGGCCGTCCAGATGGAAAGCGGCGAAGCTGATGGTTTTTCCCTCGAGAGTGACCAAGGATCTGAACCTGCACCGGCCGATCGCGAGGTTCCCCTTCCCTGTTTCAAGGATGTCCAGTTCTTCCGTTTCCACCGCGTACCGGTTTATGTTGATGGATTCGGCTTTTTCACGGAAGAGGGCAAAAATCGCATAATGGGCGGCGACGCGGAAGAGATCAACTTTGGCCGGAAGCACCATTGTTTTGTAGACCTCCGATCCGTCGGGCAGTGTCCGGGTGTTTCCAGGCGCGGATTCCAGCTTTTCGAGGAAGACTTCCTCGAGGGGTTCTTCCGTGAAAATTCCGGCCAGCTGGATGGCCCGGGCTGCATATCTCAGGACCTGGACGGTTTCGATCCTGCCGATATCTTCGAAAAACCAGGCGCAGCTTGTGAACATGAGCATTCCATGGCGCTGCATTTCAAGAAGCGAAAGCGCCCGCCTGACGAGGCCGGGCTCCAGGCCCTGCACCAGTCTGCGTTCGAGAAAGGATTCGGCGCTTTCAGGTTTTCTTTCCAGTATGACCTGGATATATTCGTCACGCACCTTCCAGGGCGAGGCGAGCAGGTCTTTCGATTCAGTTTCAAAGATGTGATCCAGACGCTCCTTCAGCCAATTGAGGGCATCCCGCAGCGGCCCCCGCCATTTCTGGTGCCGGCTTTGTCCGTTTCCGGAACAGCCGCAGTCGGACCGCCATCGCTCGATGCCGTGAACGCAACTCCAGGAGGTGTTCTCCAAAAGGGCCACTTCCTGGACTGGTGGATCGGTATCAAGAAACTCACCATATGTTGAAAGGCGTACTTCCCGGGATTTTTCGATTCTGTCTAGGCAATAAGCGAGGGCCATTTCACCGAAATGGTGATGATGTCCGAAGGTTTCTCCGTCGGTGGCGGCGTGGACCAGCCTCGGGATTCCGTCACGGGGAGGGAACAGGGACAAGATCCGCCTGAAGAAATCTGAACCGTCGTTTAGAAGGGGGCCGAAAGCTATGTCCGCCGAAAGTGAGGCGTCATAGAAAAAAATGGTGATCGACCGGCCCGAGGGGAGCCGGCAGATCGCCGGAAGCGTCGTGTCGATGTTTTTGCCTTCCTTCTCTAGGCGGTCCTGAAGCATTTCGCCTATTCTGCGACCCTGGTGGGGCGCAAGAATGGTGAAACGGATTCCCGCGTCTGCAAGGCATTCCAGTGTCGCGATATCAGCGGCTGTCTCGGGGAGCCACATTCCTTCGCTCTTTCTGCCGAACCTGTGACGGAAGTCCGCCAGTCCCCAGAGAATCTGGTTTTTCTTGTCCCTTTCAGATGCGAGGGGAAGAATCATGTGGTTATAGACCTGGGCGATCGCCGTGCCATGCCCGCTGAAACGTGAAAGGCTCTCGGCATCAGCTTCAAGGATTTTCTCGTACACGTCGCGACGCCGGCGTTCCAGCCAGGAAAAGAGGGTCGGGCCGAAGTTGAAGCTTATCCGGCTGAAATTATTGAGCAAAAGGCGTATGCGTCCCGATTCGTCAAGGAGCCGGGCCGTTGTATTGGGTTCATAGCATTCGGCGGTGATCCTGTCGTTCCAGTCGTGAAAGGGGGCGGCGCTCTCCTGAATCTCTACCGATTCGGTCCAGGGGTTTTCCCGGGGCGGCTGGTAAAAATGGCCGTGAATGCAAACATATCGTGTCATTCGCTACATCTCCGCCGGCGGTTTCCTGCCGGAACCTGTCCCGTTCCTGCAAGAAACGGCCAGACGGAAAGACCTTGCATCTGGCCGCAAAACCTGCAAAAACCCATCTGATTGCAAATCATTCTATTCCCTTGTGATGATGGCAGTGAAGGAGCCCCTGTCGGATCCTTCAGAGGATTCCCACTTCCCGATGAAGCGGTTCATGAAATCGATGGAGCCGAAAAACCGCAGGGGTTTTCCTGTGGTCGTAAACTCGCAGGTGCCGTCAAAGCTGCAGTTCCCGCTTACGTCGAGATCCTCGTAAGTGACGTTCGAATGAGCGACACCGGTGATGACCCCGTCGGGGGAGATGGCCAGCCTGAGGGCTCCGTAATCGTCTCCGATGAAAGTACCGAGATAGTTCCCGCTCATGCGCTCGGGAATCGAAGCCGCCGATGCGGATGATCCGAAAAGGGCGGTCACGGCGAAGAGAGCAATAATGATCACGCTGATTTCTTTTCTCATGAGATTTCACCTCGCTTGTGCATTTGTCGTTACAGTGAGGTCTGTTGGATGTGATTCAGGCCGGGTTTTCATCCTTCCTTGCGCCAGCCCCGTCCCCTGCGCCGGCAGAGTCGTCCGCATTTTGGACGGTCGCTCCAGGGGAAAGGTTCCTCCAGAACGCCCTTGTTGAGACATTCCGGGCAGATTCCCGCTATTTCAAAAGTCTGGGGCAGGATGTCAAATTCCGCTTCCTGGGCCCATTCCCGTACTTTTTCCATTTTCTTGTCCTCATTCGAAAGATGGACCATCTTGCCGCACGAACGGCAGTACAGATGGAAATGCATCTGCTCGTCAGGAACCTCGAAGCGGCTGAAGCCCTCGTCCATGTTGATCAGATTCAGCAGACCCATGCGAGACAGGAGTTCAATGGTCCTGTAAACCGTTGCGATGCCGATGGAATCATCCACCTGCTGGACAAGGTCGAGCAGTTCTCTCGCGTTTGGATGGCTTCCAATGTTCCGAAGCAGCGTCTCGATGATGATCCGTCGCTGGTTCGTCATGCGAAAACCGCGTTTTCTGAGCCGGTCAAGGTAATCTTCCACGTGGGCCGAAATACGTTCTTCCTCGATGTGTGAGGTGTTATCCTTTGCCATGTTTTCACCACCAGGATCAAATCTCTCTTTTTACTTTCATCCTTGCTTTGGCTGCTGGATCACCTACTATTATACAGGACGGAGGCGCTGCCGGGTCTTTGACCGGGAAAAGGTGTTCCGGAAAGGGTTTGCCGGTCGTGACGGGAAAGGATACTTTCAAATGGACGGATTATGGCTGGTTGCACTTGTGGCCCTCGCCGGTTTTCTGGAAACGGTGCTCCATTTCAAGCAGTGGAGATTCCTGAGAAAACTTCCCGAAAAAATTCCCGGCGAGCTTGAGGGGTTTTTGGACAGTGATTACCTGTGGAAACAGTCGCTTTCCTTCAGCCGGGGGCGGACGGTTACTCGTTTCGGAATGGTCGCCTGCGGTTACGGGTTCCTGCTGACCGCCCTTTTTACCGGGCTCCCGGACACGGCGGCGACCTGGACTCATTCCCTCATGGGCGGCGAAGGCGGGGCGGGGGTTTTGCTCGGCGCCCTTTCCGCCGCCGCGGTCTGGCTGGTGTTTCTGCCCTGGACGTGGGCGCGTTCTTTCATGGCTGAAGGTTCCCGTCGCGCCCGAATTCCCGATATCCGTCGCTTCTGGAACGAGCAGGGACTTTTCCTCTTCCTTGCCATGACCGTTTCAGGTGCCGCTTTTGGGGGTGCCGCGCTGATCCTCGAGATGACATCGGGCGGCCTCTGGCTTTTCGGTGCAATTCTTTTTGCGGAATTTCTTTTGATATGGCTTTTCCCGGTTGTCGTTATCCCAATGTTTATTCCTGTCGAGCCGCTGCCCGAAGGACCGGTCAAGGAAAGGCTGCAGGAATTTTGCACGGCGGCGGGACTGGAAACCGCCGAGCTTCGGGAGGTAAACACCTCGAAAAGCCCTCGGGCAGGCAATGCCATGCTTTCAGGATTGGGGAAGATGAGGAGATTCCTGCTCTTTGACAGTCTTCTGAACTCGAAAAGCGTTGAAAACATCGAAGCCATCATGGCTCATGAGGTGGGCCATCTCAAAAGGAATCACCAGGTCAAACGCTTTCTCCTCGCGGGGGCCCTGCAGGGAGTTCTTTTGGCAGTGATAGGCGTTACTGCTTCCGGCACGGTCGGGGCCGCAGTCATTCTCAAGGGCGTGATTGCCGCGCAGGCTCTGCTGGTGCTTGTTTTTCAGCCCCTGGTGGTCTGGTTCGCCCAAAAGCAGGAATTCGAGGCCGATGCCTTCGCCGCCAGGCTCGTCGGAGCGCCGGCCATGGAGTCCGCTCTTGCAGGGCTGGTCTCGGAAAACAAGGGGTGGGCACCCTCCGATAAATTCTATTCACTTTGGTATGAGCCCCACCCCCCGGTGGCAAAACGCCTTGAAGCCCTGTCTCGGGAAGACTTCAGCGGAAGATGAGATCCTTCCCGCTTTTGAACCGGACGGTGTACATGACGGTAATTCTTTTTGTCCCGCCTTTTTCCATTTGAAGCCGCCAGGTCAGAATGCCCTTGTCGTCCTGCTCAGCGGGTTCCGGATCGATGGAAACGTCCTCGATTTTGATCTCCTCTTTGGCAGGTACGGGGAGACGGTCTCGGACCACGATTTCAACAGGCCTGTCAAGGCCGTTCGTAACAGTGATCATGTATCCCTTCTGCAGGCGATCCTTGCCGATCCAGCTGCTTCCCTCTTTCGGGAGAAGTTCTTCTCGGGACGCCGTGACCAGAGGTGTCTTCCCGAAGGGGATCACCATCTTCTGGCCCATGCCTCCCGCTTCCAGCATAGTCGTGCCCGTTTGCTTCCCGTCAACGAAAAGTTCCGCCCTGGCTCTGAGGATGGCCCAGTCAAGCTCCTCGACGGTTGCGACGGTCCACGCCTCGTCCGCAATCTCCGGAACACTGACCACTTCCATAGAGGCCGGCATGGAAAAAGCGCCGATCTCAAGGTGTGTTGTGTCGCCCGACCCAGGCACATACCCCGAAGTCTCCATTCTCACATCGACGAGACCTTCCTCTACGTGCTCCTTAAGTTCGGGAGCAACCGCTTCAAGATTGTCCGTTGTGCGATAGACCTTTTCGCCGGCCTTGCCGAAAAAGCTTTCCCGATAGTCGACAATCAACGGGTCCAGCTCCGGCGTGGCGAGACCCTGCCTGGGCCTGACCGTGTGCAGTGAAATGTCCCCGTTCCAGTCAAGCCCGGTTTTCTGAAGGACTGCAGCCTGGAGGGACCCTTCTATCAGCCCCGACTCGGTGTCGAGGGACAGTTGATATCTGGGATGCCACCGGGCCTCGCCGGTCCATGCGATGATTCCGAGAGTCCCCTCACCGGCGGTTTCAACGGTCAGAACACGAATTTTGTCGTTTTCTTTCGGCAGTCTTGACTCCAGTTCCTGTCGAAGGATGTCGTACTGGGTTGTTGCGTCGGCCAGGGCGGCGGAAGTTTCCGCTGTTTTCAACGCGATGGTTTCTCTTTTGGCGATGGCTCCGTCGATATAGGCATCGAGTTCATCCGGGGTTGAAACCTCCGGAGGGGCTCCCTCAAGATGCTTTCGGGCCTGTTCCAGGGCTTCGAGCCTTGCCGAGAGGCGGTCCCTTTCCGTCTTTGCCCGTTCAACCTCGTCGGCAAGGTCTTTCAGCGCCGATGGGATCCATCCCACCTGGGCAACGGTGCGGATTCTGCTGTCAAGGATACGGGCCGAGCCTGTCAGTTCGAAACGAAGGCTTTTGGGGTCGACTGTCATTGGCAGCTCCACGTCGAAGGTCCCGCCTGCGTCGAATTCCATCCTCATTTGGGCTCCCGAGGGGTAAACGTCTACGTCGGCCACTTCCGGGATTGATGGTGAAGCACATGCGGGAAGGGTTGCCAGCAGTGAAGCGAGAAGAGCAAACAACAGTGATTTCCCGGCCATGGATATCCACCTCCTTTTCGCGTAAGAGAAATCCAGGGGATCCTGTTTCATGATACACCAATGTGATGCGCCTTGCTCATGCATGTGTCGGTGGGACCCTCTCGTGTACAATGTAGGCGAGGAACATATCTGGTTATGCGGGGTGGCCTTCCATGTTGAGATGTGGCATTATCGGCCTTCCACTGGCGGGAAAAACAACGGTTTTCAACGTAATTACCCGTGCCGGTGCGGAAGTAAAGACCTATGCGGGGGGGAAAATGGACCCCAACAGGGCTGTAGTGGATGTCCCCGACGATCGGTTCGACTCCCTCGTCGACGTGTATCAACCCAAAAAGCGTGTTCCGGCTGCTGTGGAGTTTGTCGATCTGGCGGGTCTTTCAAAGGATGCAAGCAAGGGCGCCGGTCTCGGAAACGCCTTTCTTTCCTTTGTCGCTGACAGCGATGCCCTGATTCACGTGATTCGGTGTTTCGATAATCCGGAGGTGCCTCATCCCGAGGAATCGGTAAACCCGGCCAGAGATTGGGAGATTGTCGAAATGGAGCTGGTTTTCCGGGACCTTGGTGTCATCGAAAACCGCCTGGCCCGCCTCGGGGAAAAGAAAAGGCCCTCGCCGGACGAACAAAGGGAAGCGGAACTTCTCGAAAAGTGCAGATCGCACCTTCTGGATGAGAAACCGCTTAGGGAACTTGACCTGAAAGAAGAAGAGGAAAAATCCCTGCGGGGGTTCTCCTTTCTGACCTTCAAGCCGGAACTTGTGATTCTGAATTGTGATGAAACACAGACGGAGGATTCTTCAATCCCTTCATACGGGAAATTTCTGGACCTCTCTTCTGAAAGGGGGCTCCAGGTGGTGAAGCTGTTCGGGCGCATGGAAATGGACCTTTCAGATCTCGATTCAGAATCACAGCGTGAAATCATGGGAGAGCTCGGGATACCCGAGCCGGGGCGGGAACGGCTGATCGCCGCCGCATTCGAACGACTCGGCCTCATCAGTTTTTTTACCGTTGGGAAGGACGAAGTCAAAGCCTGGACCCTTGCTGAAGGTGCCACCGCCATTGAGGCTGCCGGGACGATACATACCGACCTGGCGAGAGGGTTTATCAGGGCACAGGTTGTGCATTATGATGATTTCAGGCAGGAAGGTTTTTCCATGGCGAAATGCAGGGAAAAGGGAGTCCTTCGCCTTGAAGGGCGGGATTATGTCGTCAACGACGGCGACATCCTGGAAATCCGGTTCAACGTTTAGGATATGGTGCAGAAGGGAGGTGAAAGGATGAAAGAAATGATCTGGGAGCCGATAGAAATCGAACCCTTGCGCCTCGGGAACAGGCTTGTATCAGCGCCCGTCGCCACGGCAACGGCAACCCGGGACGGGCTGCCCACGGCCGATACCCTTGATGCCCATGGCGTGATCGCCGAAAGCGGTGTCGGCCTGTCCGTCGTTGAACACCATGCCGTTCACAGAGACGGAAGGACGAGGTTCCGACAGCTGCTCCTCGACAGGGAAGACGTGGTGCCCTACCAGCGCAAACTCCATGAAGCTTATGCGTCGCACGAGTGCCCAGCCTTTATCCAGATTAATCATGCGGGATCTTTGGTTTGCGACGATGAGATGCTCGACGGAAACTTCGTTCCCTATGGTCCTTCCCCGATCAGGCATCCCTATTGCACCCTGTATGTCATGCCCAGGGCCATGGCGGTTTCCGAGATCGAGGCCGTGGTGAGGCAATTCGCCCAGGCCGCTGAATTCGCCGTTCTCGCGGGATATCCCGGCGTCGAGATTCATGCCTGTCACGGTTTCCTTATCGGCCAGTTCCTGAGTCCCCTGACGAACCATCGTTCCGACCGGTACGGGGGAGAGATCAAAAACAGGGCGAGGCTTCTTTTCGAGATCTACGAAGCAGTCAGGGAAAGTATTCCCTGGGAGAATCCGGTGGCGGTGAGGCTGGGTGTCGCCGACACCATGCCGGGAAGGCCTCCGGCCGGCCTGACCGTTGAGGAGGCAAAATGGATCGCCCGGGAGTTGGCCGCAAGCAAGGTGGCCCTGCTGGATTTGTCGGGCAACCTTTGCGGCTATGAAGGAAGCGGAAGCGCTTATTTCGCTCCCTATGCAAAGGCCGTCAAGGAAGTTGCCGGAAAGGTTCCCGTTGTTTGCACGGGAGGTGTCAGCGATGTGGCGACGGCAGAAAATCTGCTCCGTGAAGGGGTCTGCGATCTCGTGGGGCTGGGGCGTGCCTTGAGACGGAATCCCGAACTCCTTCGAAACTGGAAGGACATGTCCCGATAGCCGGCAGGTTTCTGATGAAAGAGGCGGGTGCCAGATGCAGATTGGTATAGACCTCGGAGGGCATACGGTCAGGGTCGCCCTGGTCGAAGAAGGGAAAATACTGGAGTCAGCCCGGGGTCGTACGCCTGAAAGCCGGACGCCCGATGACGTGCTGGAGAACATATCACGAATGGTCCTGCATCTGGCGGCCAAAGCGGGAGTCGACGGAATCGGCATCGGTCTTCCGGGAATGCTGGATGCGGGCAGGTCTTGTGTCCTCAGGATGCCCAATTTCCCCGGCTGGGAAGGCTTTGATCTGAAAGCGGAAGCCGGACGCTTCTTTGGGGTGCCGGTGGTCATTGAAAACGACGCGAACTGTTATGCCTTGGGAGAAGGGACGTCAGGTGCCGCCAGGGGCCTGGAAGACTATGTCGTGTTCACAGTCGGCACGGGTATTGGAGGAGGGGTGGTCCTTGGGGGCGCTCTTTTGAAAGGCAGTCACGGCATGGCCGGGGAACTGGGGCACGCGGCTGTGGGCGGGGTGCGTCCCTGCGGGTGCGGCGGCGTTGGCCATGCAGAATCCATTGCCGGCGCCGACGGAATCGAGAAGGCCTTCGCGGCGCTGGGTATCAGCGGGGAGCTTTCGGAACTTTGGTGTGAACGGAAACGCCCACCTTACACCACAGTGTGGGGGATGGCCCTTGACGCACTGGCCAGAACGGTGGCCACGGCGGTTCACTTTTTCGACCCCCAGGCCGTCGTCGTCGGCGGGGGGCTGAGCCGTGGTGAAGGTTTCATCGAAGAGCTCCACGATGTCGTGACGGCATATCTTGCGGACCCTTTCAGGGCCACTCTGGACTTGAGGCCCAGCCTTCTCGGAAACGACGCCGCGGTGATCGGTGCCGCAGCCCTTGCTAGAGACTTGTCCATTTCTTGAAACCCCTGCCGACGACCTCGGAGGCATCGGAGACGACCATGAAAGCCCCTGGATCAAGGCTGGACAAAAAACGTTTCAGGTCCATTGTCTGGCGCGGCGTGAGGAGGCAGAATATCACCCTGCGCCTGGCGTGGGTGTACCCTCCCTCGCCGTGGAGAATCGTCACACCGCGGTGAAGTTCACCTGTTACGAAGGAAGAAACAGCCCGGGGCTTACTGCTGATGACAAAAACCTGTCTCCGCCTGTCGAAGGACCTGAGGACGTTGTCCATGACGAGACCGTTGGAAAAGATGCTGACAAGGCCGTAAATAGCCCCTTCGAGGCCGACGACGGCTATGGAGATGGAGAGTATGGCCAGATTGATGTAGAAGGTGAAGCGGCCGACCTCGACGCCGTAGCGTTTCCGCAGGGCGATAACGATGATGTCCGTCCCGCCGAGCGACCCCCCGGCCCGGAGGACGAATCCTCCGCCGAGACCCTTCACGACCCCTGCGAGAATTGCGACGAGAAGTCTTTCATCCAGGTCCGGGGAAGGGATGTTCTCCAGGACTTTCAGGAGGATAGACAGCAGGATGACCGAATAGATCGTCCACGCCACGAAGCGCTTCGAGAGTTCCTTCAGCCCCCAGAGGAGAAGCACCGTGTTAAGACCTGCGACGACCCACGCCGGGGAGATCCCGAAGGAATAGTTTGTGAGCACGGCGACCCCGGATACTCCGGAATCGGGGAAACGGTAGGGTATCGTCAGAGACATGATTCCGAAAGCCACGACGGCGGTGCCGAAAGTCACGAGGAAAAACGCCGGCGCTTCACGCCGTATTGACGTCAGTGCAGCTGCCGAGGTACTTCTGATGGTGTGAATCATCGATCATTCTCAACTCCCTTCCGGCGGACATAGTCTAGACGACGCAGGCACCCAAGAGCAAGCCTGCGCTGAACGGAAAAGTCTGTTACAATGTAGGCCGATTCCGAGAAAAAGGGGGCAGCCTGCCATGCAAATGCAGAGACAGATCGGCCTTGATGAGCTTCTGTCCATGCTCGTGGCGAGGATGGACAATCTCGCCTACAGTGATGAGAACCAGAAGACAAAGTTCAATATCATCGCCCGTGCCTTGTACAAAAAGGGGCTTATCGAGGATGAGGACATCATCGAGTCGATTCGTGAAGAGCACCGGATCCTGAAGGAACTGGACGCCATTTCGGAGTTGCCTTCGGAAGAAGTCGTTCAGGCCATTGCCGACAGCATCCTGCAGTGGATCAAGGGAGATGTGGAAAAGATCACCCAGGCTATGGAGGAATATGAGAAAAAACTCCAGGAAATGGCCCAAAAAGAACAGCAGTCGTCCAAACCCAAGATCGACGTCGCTTCGCCGGCCATTCTTGAACAGCTTGACAAGATGAACAAGGGACAGGGTGACGGCGGAGGAAGCAAACTGATCTATTAGTCCTTCCGTGAACAGACAGGAAGAGGGCCGGGCCTTGCAAGGCCCGGCCCTCTTTGCATGTTACGGCAATTCCGACCCCGGCCGGTAGATCAGGACCGAACAGTGGGCATAACGGGCGATCGTTGAAGCAGTGCTCCCTACGACGAGTCTCTCGATGGCGCTGTGGCCGCGATAGCCCGTGACGATCAGGTTGTATTGATGCTCGCGGGCGAAGCGTATGATAACGTCCCCGGGGTTTCCCTCAAGAATGTGCACGTCCCTCTCGACGTGCTCTAGCGAGGGGTTTTTTCCCTCGGCTTTTTTCAGATAATAGAGAAGCCTTTTTCTGGCCACCTCCGAGATTTCCTGATCGATGTCTTTCCTGGGGATCCAGGGCTCGTACCCTTTAAAAAGATACGGATGGGGGAGCACGTGCATGAAGCTGACGCTCACATCCAGCCGGCCCCCGAGGCTGAGACCGTAATCCACAACCTGTTCCCCCATACGGCTGAGGTCAACGGCGACAAGGATTTTTCGGGGCATTACCGGTCACCTCCAGGACATCTACGTCTTGTAAATGCAATGATATTTTATCACGATGAAACGCCATAAGAAAAGACACAGGTCTCTTGATCTTGGGTTACAATGAGGCCGTTTCCAGCCCGAAAGCCGGAGGTGTCTCCGTGGAAATTGTCTGGATTTTTCTGAGCGGTTCCCTGGGAGCCTGCATGGGCTCTTTTCTCAACGTGGTTGCCTTGCGGACGGTTCATGAACATTCCTGGTGGGGTTCCGAGCGGTCGCGTTGCGATGAATGCGGTACGCCACTGTCCGGGTTCGACCTGATACCCATTGTATCTTTCCTGCTGCTTCGCGGCCGATGCAGGCACTGCGGCAAGCCCTTTTCGGCGGGTTATTTCCTCGTGGAGCTTGCGGGGACTTTCATCGGTGTCGCGGTGGTCTGGAGGTGGGGGCTTTCCTGGGCAACCCTGACCGGACTTGTGCTGGGCTATGGGTTGTTGTTAAACTCCCTGACGGACATGTATTCGGGGTATGTCTATGACATTTTCGCCTGGTCTCCCGGTGTCGTGGTCTTTCTGATTCGCATTGCCGGCGGCAAGGAGGCAATTTTTGATGGTTTGGCAGGCGCCCTTCTCGGGTTCGGAGTCGTGGCAGTCATAATCCTTGCAAGCAGGGGGGGCATGGGTTGGGGTGATGCCGGCCTCACGGGGGGAATGGGCGCCGCGCTGGGTTGGAAGCTCATGGCCGTGGGGCTTTATTCCGGCTTCATGATAGGCGGAGTGACCGCTCTGGCTCTTCTTCTGGCAAAGCGGGTGACGCGCAAGCAGGCCCTGCCGCTGGTTCCGTTTTTGGCTCTAGGAGGACTCGCAGCCATTCTTGCGGGCCCCATGGCTCTAGGATATTTCGGACTGGAAGCCGGGTGGCCCTGGCTGCAACAGGGGGGTTAGCCTTTCAGCCATTATTTCCAAAGGTTTCAGTGACGGGTGACCGTGAAGATGCTTGAAGGGGTGATCCGCCCCCTCGATGACGTGAAAGATTTTCCGCGTTTCGGGCAGGGGAACCTCCCTGAGGATTTTTCTGCAGGATTCTTCCGAAAAGGTGCCGTCAAGGCTGCCGTAGAAGGAAACGAAATACTCCGCCGAAAGATTTCGGGCCGCCTCGTGAAGAACGCTTTCCGGAGGCATTGAGTCAAGAATCGGAAGATTCAGGGATTGTTTTCCCTCGGGGCGGATCCTGCCCCCGCTTCCGCTGGTGATGATGCCGCTGAAACAAAACCCGGGCAGGAGGGGGGCGTTTTGGTTTTCGCCGCTCAGGATGGTTTTCGAAGAGCCTCCTGCAATTGCCAAGGCGTGGATGCCTCCAAGGGAGAATCCCCATATCCAGAGGTCGTTTTCGGGAAAA
>JBKHBH010000040.1:0-17226 GCA_046542505.1 Thermovirgaceae bacterium
ATTCGAGAGGATGACGATCCCGAGATCAAGCTCCGGCACAAGCATGACCAGGCTCTTGCAACCGGTGGTCTCACCATTGTGCCAAATCAGTTCATGGCCTTCATAATCCGTTTTGACCCATCCCATGCAGTAGCTATCCTTCTCGCTGATAGGCGTCTGTGGATGATGGGGATAGACGAGGTTTTCAGTGGTCAGAATATCCTTGCCTCCGAAAGTTCCGTCACCAAGCTGGAAACGGACCCATTTCGCCATATCCAGAACGTTTGAATTGATTCCTCCCGCGGGGGCATAAACATAGGGCCAGTTGAAGAAAGGCCACCTTCGCCCAAGGGGGCGAACCTCTCCGTCGCTCACCACGTGGAGAGTTGCCGCATTCGCCAATCCAAGGTACTCCTTCATGGAGCAGGAAGAGCTGCTCATTCCGAGAGGGTCGAGGATTCTTTCCTTTAGATTGTCTTCCCAGCTCTTCCCGGTCTTGCTTTCCACCAGGGCTGCTGCGGCCAGCCAGAGGTTGTTCACATAGGAAAATTCCGAGCGGAAGCTGTAGACAGGCTCGATATGGGCCATCGAGCGAAGGACATCTTCCCTTCCATACCCGAGGAGAACGAGGACATCCCCGGCATAGGGTTTCATGCCGCTGTGCTGGGCCATGAGATCACGGACCTGGAAGTTTTCCGTTACCCAGGAGTCAGCCATGGCAAAATCAGGCAAATGGGATCTGACGGGATCCTTCCACCCCAGGACACCTTCATCGACAACGGAGGCCACAAGAGCCGCCGTGAAAGCCTTTGAAGTGGACCCTATCTGGAAAACCGTTTCGGGATTAACCGTTTCAGCCCCATTGATTTCCCTGACGCCGAAACCCTCGACGTATACGAGCTCGTCATTCTGGATGACGGCCACGGCCATCCCGGGGATTTTGAACTCCTTCCGGGTTCTCTCCACCGACTCTTCGAAACGCTCCAGAATCGGCGCCAGCTCCGTTCGCGAAGGCCTTTCTTCTGCCTTTACCGGGGAAGCGACCAAAAAACAGAGGCAAGCTGCCAAGGACATCAGTACCGCAAAAACCTTGCGGACGTATCTTTTCTCTCTCACAGGGAACCACTCCAGACTTTGAATCCTCATAAACGTTCGGATCCACAGAATCGGGAACCATTCCCGACCAATTTTAAAAAAATCAAAGTGCCAAAGGATATTATTTCATTTTTTCCCTGTTTCGAGAGTTTTCAAAAAAAGCATGGGCCCGACAAAAAATGCCTTGCCCACGAAATAAAGCCCGATCCCCGTCGTCAAGGCCTGATCCCCCGTATCCAGGCCGACCTTCGAAAGGATCCACGCCCCTGCCCCAAGACACAGGGCAAAACTCACCAGGGCCGACAAAAACCCCAAAAATCTCGTCCTGTCTTCCATACCATTTCGCCCCTTTCGCATAATATCAATCCGGACGGATTTTCCGTCCGGCAGGTATATATAATGATAATGTGTTAACTTCAGCATTACAAAAAATGCTTCCTTCAAAGGTGACTGGCTCTTGCGCATGTGTCTTGAGATTTTTTGGCAAAATCGCCATTTTCCCGTCGTTGTCTCCTTTCCACTAAAGTGAGATAATCCTTTGGGTTTGCTTCCTGCCCCGGATGTTTCGTGATCTCAACCCTCATTTTGGAGGAAAAAGACAAAATACATGTCATTTTTTGCGCAATTGCACCTGCCGACGCTTCTTTTTGTGCTCATGGCGGTCATTTTCATGCTCGTGGGGACCCATATCATTATCTTCGCGAGCTACCCCGACATTCCCGGGGTCAGGCTTTCCGCTTTTGGGAACTTCCTCGTCGCCTCGCCCTTGTTGGGCCTTTTCCTTTTTTCACCTGATCTGCTCCCCTCTTTTTCGATTTTTTTAAACATCCTGATGACATCGGGCTTTCTGCTGATATACCTGGGAATAAGAGAATATGCGGGCAAAGGGGTAAAGAACGGAAAGCACCTTTTTTTGACCATGGCAGTATTCTCCGGGACCTTCACCCTTCTTGTGACACTCCTCCCCTGGGCTTTCAGGACCGTGGCGGGGATTTTCGTTTTGGGGATTATCTGTTTTTTGACAGCCTGGGAAGCCTGCGACGGTTTCAGGGGCAAAAGCCCGGTGCGGTGGATATTCGCCGGTGTTTTTTTCCTGCACGGGCTCTTTCTCCTGGGCTTCGCCCGGGGTGGCATGATGCTGGCTCTTGCCGGACAAGGGGCACTGGGACAAAACCCTGCGATTCTCAGGATCACCGTCATCGAATGCATTTTTGCGGCTTTAGCCGTCAATTTTACCTATATCCTCCTCATCACTGACCTTCTTTCCATGCGGCTCAAAAAGAAAGCCGACACGGATTATCTGACGGGCACCTACAACCGCCGGGGGATCATTCAACTGGGCGAAGCAACGGGGCGGACGCCCCTTTCCATCATCATCGCCGACCTCGACCACTTCAAGAATCTCAACGACACCTACGGCCACGCCGCAGGCGATCATGTCCTGAAAGAATTCACCCACACTCTCGGGAAAGGCCTTCGGCCCTGGGACATCCTTGGACGTTTTGGAGGAGAAGAATTTTTGATCCTTTTGCCGCAATTGGGGGGAGATACGGCATTTCGAGTTGCCGAAAGGCTGTGTCGTGAGGTGGAAAAAACCGAAATGCCCTGGGAAGGCAAATCCGTCAGGTACACCGTGAGCATGGGGGTCAGCTCAAGGGATGAAATGACAGACAAGGACCTGAACAGGCTCATCGCCGAAGCTGACAAGGCACTCTATATGGCGAAGAAATCGGGAAGAAACAAGGTAGTCCGCTTCGACCCTCAGCCGGGGGAATCCCTGCAGAACCGCCAGGAGGCCTTCCGCGCAAACACTGCGGAAATCTGAGTTTTAAAGGAACAAGATCCCTGCAAAAAACACGGGTGCTTTCCCCTGTCATTATACAGAAGGACCCGGAGGTTGGATTTTCCCGCACCGGTAGCGAAGCGCCTGCATGGCACTCCTCAACACCTTTCACGTACCGAAGAAAACGGGGGTGACCCGGCATAGTCTCAATACCACCTGCCGCCGGGTCCCTTTTTTTGGCGCTGCTTTAGACCGACCTCATCGGATGACATCACGCCTGCTCCAGCCACCTCCAGGCGAGTGCCGAAAGGAGCGTCACCCCATCGACCAGGACATCGTCATTGGTCCTGAAGACGGGGCTGTGATGCTGGGCGTCGGTCCCTTTTTCAGGGTCTCCCATCCCAAGAAAGAAAAAGGCCCCCGGAACTTTTTCCTGGTAAAAGCTGAAGTCCTCCGATCCCAGGATGATCTCCTGCTCCTCAAGGGCGTCTTCGCCCATAATGGATCCCGCCGTTTCCACAAGGAGTTCAACCATTTTCTTGTCGTTGACGGTAACTGGATATACGGGAAGGAAATTTACCCTGGTCTCGCACCTGAAAGCCGACCCGACCCCCTCGGCGATCCTCCTGATGCGTCCGGGCATTTCGTCGCGGACAACGGGGCTCGTGGTGCGGACGTTGCCGGTAAGTTTTGCCGTTTCCGGAATGATGTTCGCCGCCGTGCCGCACTCGATCTTCCCCACGCTCAGGACCACCGCCTCCTGGGGGTCGATCTCCCGGCTCACAATCGTCTGTACCGTGGAGATGATCGTCGCGGCGGCAATGGTGGGGTCCACCGCTTCATGGGGTCTTGAACCATGACCGCCGCGGCCCTTGACCTCGACCTCCCAGATATCCGCCGAGGCCATCACCGGTCCGACCCTGTACCCGAGCTTTCCCGTGGGAAGCTGCGCCCAGACGTGCATGCCCCATATGGCGTCAACTCCCTCAAGAACACCTTCATCTACAAGCTGCTTCGCCCCCGAGTCAAACCCGGACTCCTCGGCAGGCTGGAAGATGAGGCGCACCCTTCCGGGCAGTTCGTCCTTCAGTGCCGCCAGGACATGGGCGACGCCAAGAAGTACCGATGCATGGGCGTCATGTCCGCAGGCATGCATGACACCGGCGTTCTTAGACTTCCAAGGATTATCGATGGCCTCGTCCACGGGCAGGGCATCGATATCCCCCCTGATGGCCACCATGGGACATTTTCCGTTGCCCCCTATGTCCGCTGCAACCCCCGAGCCGGTCCCCCTGAAACCCCGCCGGATGTTTTCGTAGCCAAGGTCTTTCAACACCGATTCGATGATTTTCGACGTCCGCTCCTCTTTCCACGAGAGTTCCGGGTGGGCGTGGAAGTCGTGGCGGAATCCGATGACCTTCTCTTCAAGATCCTTTGCCAGGCTTCGAAATCTTTCCATATCCAAATTCATCACCCCTCAGGCTACATCAGGTTCACCAGGAAGCCCGCCAAAAAGACCGACGCAATGGTCACCGTGGTGAACCCCGAGACCAGCATCTTGGGCAAGATCCCTGTGAGAACGAATTCCCGCTCTTCCGGCGTCTCCCCCAACGCCGTGGCGACCTCGTTGGAAATGATGAAGGTGGCCGGGAAGCCGAAAAGGCAGCAGACCCCGATGGCCAGGCTCATTTCCCAGGTATATTTGAAAATCTTCGCCGAAACGAGAGCCACAACGACGATGCCAACCAGCGCCACGGCGAAGGCGATCACGATGGGTCCGATCAAGGACATCACCATGTCGGGCGTAGCCTTGTTGAGGCTCATGAAGATGGGAACCAACAGGGCGAAAAGCGCCAGTCCCTCGGCGTTGGCCTTCGTCAGGATCTTGTGTTCCAGGAACCCTGCTTCGTAGAACAGGATGCCAAAGGCCAGGGCCATGACGAACTTGTTGATCACGTCGCCCAGAAGGCCCGCTACCAACACGGCCAGCCAGCCGACCAGCATGGCCTTCATGATGAGGATAAAGGGCGTCTGGAGATCCTTCGGCGTCTCGGGAAAAATTTTCAAGGCTGGTCTTTCGTGTTCTTCTACAACCCTTTCACCCTTATTCGCCTCTGTGACTCCCTCTCCCCTGCGGAAAATCCCCCTGAGACGCCGCCCCTCCCTGGTGAGACAAACCGAGGCAATGGGCAGGCCTACGAAGTTCTGGAGCACCAGAAGGAGCGTTAAAAAGACAAGCACCGTCTCCAGCCCCTTTGCCTTGGCGGCCTCGCTCATGATGAGAGTGGCCACCACGCCCCCCGAGATCGGGCCCGCCGCGGGCACTGCAAATTCCTTGCCGATCAGCGGCGACCCGATAATAAAGAGCGCAGCCGATGCGGCCACGATGGCGCCAAGAGCTATGAGGACCGTCTTCCACTCTTCCTTGAGGTCCCTGAGCTTCATGAGCGTCCCCATGTGTACCATCAGCATCGGGATAAGGCCCAGTGCCACCGGGACGAGAGCCGAATCCTCGAAGAGCGTCTCGGGGATACCGAACCAGAACCCCACCATGAAAATAATGCCCGACACAAACAGCATGGAAAAAACCGCTTTCGTCTTCTGGGCCACGAAATCGCCTACGGCGTAGACGACCGCGATGACCAGAAGCGCCGCTACAGTACTCATGTCCCATTCCTCCCCTGAGGAAACCACGAGATATGTACAAAAAAGCCGGGGTCCCCTTCTTTTCGGGAACCCCGGCCTCTTTTCGGCTCACGGACGCCTAGGCGTCGAACCGCAGAGGGGGTTCCACGCTGCCATAATAATAAAAGCAGAACCAGTTCATCGTAATGGACACGCGTGCTCTCCGCATGCAGGCATCCTCCTTTTTAAAATTGTTGCTTAATCTTATAGCACTTTATTCAGGAGGCGTCAAGAACACGAAGTTCAAGCTTTTCAGGAGCTGATTTCCCCTCAAAAAGCTAGAAACCCCCGCGGGCGGAAACTCTCCCGCGGGGGTTTCTTTGAACCCTTTTAGGCCAGGACAACTTTTGCCCTGGGTTTTATTCGGGCATAAAGGGACGCACAAAGGGCGACGTTGCACCCTTGCGCATGAAATGCCCCGACGGACCTTCGCCGAGAAATTCCGAGAACCACGATTCATGCTCGATTTCCTCGTGCAGTATCGCCTGGGCAAGGGCATAGGTCCTGTGATCCTTTCCGGCCGTCATGTTGCAAATCTCGTTGTACCCTCTTACGGCACAACGCTCAGCCTCGACCAGGACTTCGAGGATGGCCTTCACGTCCGTCGGATCCTTCGGAAGATTGGCCGGCGGACAAGCTGACATGTCGTGAAAGGCTTTCATATCATCAGGGAGCTTCCCGCCCAGTTCGTATATCCTGGGCACCAGTGCCTCGAAATGGTTCCTGTCCTCTATGCGCGCCGCTTCAGCAATCTCCTTGATGCCCTCACCCTCAAGACCGATCAGGTTTGCCCGGAGGATCGTGTAATAGTAGAAGGTCGTCAGCTCGGCGGCCGCGTTTGCCACAAGAAGCTCCAATAGTTCCTCAACGTTTACTCCCGCTTGCTCCACAACTTCTCTTGACACTTTTGCCATATTCTCTCCCCCTCTTTGTCTCCCGTCCGGTATTTGCCGCTATGAATTTGTTCAAACAATATACCTGCCATGGTTTTCCGAAAACTGCAATGCGCAGAAACTGTATCACGGTTGTTCTTATTTGTAAACATTTCTGATTTAAGAGAAAAGCGGGAGAGAATTTGCGTAAGTCACTGTCATAGGATGGCAGTTAATCCTATCCGCTCTGCTGGAGCTCCCGGCGTTCATGGCACAATTTTGCCATCCCCGGAGGAGATGTTTCCCAAAGAGGTTCGCATCGATCTTTTCCTCGCTCAATCAGGCGAACCCGCTTCATTGACCAGGGCTGTTACGTTGAAAAAATCGGCGCTGAGAGGCTGACGATAAACCGGCGTCCCGGGGTCTTTCCCCTCGAGAAGGGCCGCTCTGACCAGGGCGTATTCCGCCATGGCAGCACCGGAGGGCACGGGATGGTCAAAGACTGAGGCCGGGACATGGTGAAAATCATCCGGACGGGATTCCACCCATCCTTCGGGCCCCCTGAAGGACTCCACGTAACTGGCCAAATCCACGGACACACTCCGCAGTTGCGGGTTTTCTTTCGCAAGGGTCAACACGGCCGCCAGAAGGGCCGCGGCGTCAAAGAGAAAGGATTGCTCCTGGAGTGCGCCGCGGGAAACGCAATGGGCCAGGCGCCGTCCGTCCCAGAAGACGTCCAGCAGGCGTTTTCCCATAGAATCGGCCATCTGGGAGAACGTTTTCTTTTGCAGCAGATACCCGGCCTCGGACAAGGCCATAACGGCGAGGGCATTGTTTCCGCACAGGATTTTGGTGTCTGCTTCAGGCTGGGGCCGTTCTCTCCGGGTTTCCAGGAGCTTTGCCTCAATTTCGGGCAGGTTCTCATCGACACGTTTCACCAGGTGGATCCTGCCTTCGAAGTTTCCGCCAGGTTCGATGTGATAAACGCGCTTCAACTCGCGGAAATCCTCCCTGGAGAGGAGGCTTTCCAGCTCATCATAGCCCCACAGGTAGGTCCCGCCTTCTTCGTGTTGCGTATCGGCGTCAAAGGCAGCAAGAAACAGCCCCTCCCTTTCGAAGCATTCCCCGAGGCAGCGGGCGACGGTTTCCGCCGTTGACGCATAGGCCTCCTCTTTCAGGACGGAAGCGGCCAGGGAATAGCACCAAAGTCCCATGGCCTGGTCGTAGAGCATCTTCTCGAAATGGGGGATGTGCCACCGTTCGTCCACACAATACCGGAACAGGCCGCCCTGCAGGTGGTCATTGAGACCACCCAGCCGCATGGCATCCAGGGTCTTGCGGCACATGGCCCCGGCTGCAGGTGATTCCTCCTTCTCCAGCAAGTGCAAAAGGTACAGCAAGCTGCAATGGGGCGGGAACTTCGCACCTCTCCCGAACCCGCCTGACCGGTGGTCAAACAGCCGTTTCAGGGCCGGCAGGACCTGTTCACGCGAAACAGGGTCCGGCAAAGCCGCCGAAGGCATAAAAACCGCCGCATCAAGCTGTTCTTCCCGCCAGACCCGGTTCAGTCCTTTCGCCACATCCAGCAGGCCGGGCATTCCGCCTTCGGTCTGCGCCGGAAGGTAGGTAAAGGCAAATATCGGCTCAAGCCGTGGCGTCAGAAAAGCATTCAGCGGCCAGCCTCCACTTCCCGTCGTGGCTGTGAGAAAGTCCATGAGATAGTGGTCGATATCGGGCCGCTCTTCCCGGTCGACCTTGACACAAACAAAATGTGAGTTTAGATACTCCGCCACGTTGTCATCGGAAAAGGCTCCCGCCGCCATGACATGACACCAGTGGCAGGTCGCGTATCCCGAGGATACGAAGATGGGAACATCACGTCTCGAGGCTTCCTCAATGATGCCCTTGCCCCATTCCTGCCACCAGACAGGATTGCCGGCGTGCTGCAAAAGGTACGGGGACCGGGCTGAATCCAGGTTGTTCCTGTCAAGACGTTCCGGTGTCATCCGGCGTGTTTGACCTTTCCCACGGCTGCCATGTAAACGACAAACTCCTCTCCGCCGTCGACTCCCAGCAACTTGTCAGCCTCGTCCTGATCGTAGGCGGCGATGGCGCAGGCGCCTGCCGAGATGGCCTCGCAGGCCAGGTAAAGGTTCTGGCAGACATGTCCCGCATCAAGGGCGATCACCTTGTAGGAGGCGTCGCCATAGCGCCACTCCATGCGGTACGGGACAGCCGTCCAGAAAAAGGTCACGGCTCCGGCACCGGCGAAGGCCTGACCCAGTGCCGCCCTGGCCGTCAGGGATTCCACGGCTTCAGGCCTGGAGACCGCCACGAGGGCGTGTTCAGTGGGAAGATACCGGTAAATCCCTTTTGAAAGACCCGGGACCCTGAAAAGGGCAAGATACGTCTCAAGGGCATGACGGCACCCGGCTGAGGGAACCACACGTTTGGCGTGCCCTCCTTCGGGCTTTTCCTTCATCCCCTGGGTCGCCCACAGGAGAAAGGAAAGCTCCTCCACAGAAAGAGGGTCCCAGTTGTAGTTCCTTCGGGAAGCCCTGTTCTGGATAGCATCCCAAAGTAGTACCCCGCCTGGATCTTCCGGCTGCGGCAATGTTATCCGTTCGCAATCCTCCGGGCAGGGTTTGTAAACCGGAGGGGGTTTCACTCCCCGGTACTGGTCCGTTTCGGAAAAATCCACCTCTTTACGTATCGAATCCTTGAGAAAATACCGTCCTTCTTCCTTCATCACGCAACACTCCCGGACTTAAAAGAATCTTGTTCACTTTCGCCGGTTACTCACTCGTCTGCAAGGAACCTGGGGCCGTGAGGCACGTTGCAGGCATGGCAGCGTTTCGTGTACCCCGCGGCGCTGTATCCCGTCATCCCGCCGGCAACGTTGAAAAGCTTGGAAAAACCTTTTTGCTTCAGGATGGAGGCGGCGATGCTGCCCCGGTTTCCAGAACTGCAGATCACCACGACAGATTTTTGGCGATCGAGCTCTTCATGACGAGACCTCAGCTCGTCAACGGGAATGTTGAGGGCACCTTCTATGTGATTGTCGTCGAATTCCGCCGGGGCACGCACATCGAGCAAGATGAACTTTTCGGCGTCGGTGATCATGCCATGCAATCCCCCAGCCGAAAGGAGAGGGACGTTGCCTGTTGAAAAGCCCGCCGTGACCCAGGCCGGCATTCCCCCGGCGAGTATCCCTGTGATGCGGTCCACTCCAACCCTCCGGGCTCCGGTGACGGCCTTTTCGGCCTCCTCCGGCCCACTGTCGACGAGCAGGATATCCTTGTCCACCGGGAGGACCCAGCCGGCAAAAGTGGGGAAATTCCCGTTCAGGTCAAGATTCCACGATCCAGAAACATGATGGCCCGAAAAGGCATCGTAGGTTCTCACGTCGAGGATTTCCACATCCTTCGCTCGTTCCCGGAAGGCTGCCGGGTCCAGCTCCTCAGGCACGGGAAGTTTCGAAAGCAGCTCCGGCCCCTGCCGGTTGATCTCGGTACACCGCGAAAAGTGATCCGGAGCCGGCGGCATGTCGTTTGTAAGAGAATGGATAAATTCCTCCTTGTCCTCAATATTGAGGGCGGGGTTGAAAAGCCGCTCGTACCCTATGGTGCTGGTCCGCTTGGCCGCCATGGAACGGCCGCACAGGGAACCCGCTCCATGTGCGGGATACACCTCGCAGTGATCGGGCAAAGACAGCAGTTTGTCGTGGAGGCTGTGATACAGTTTCCCCGCCAGGTCTTCCGCCTTGCCGGGGAAAAGATCGGGCCTTCCCACGTCACCCACGAAAAGGGTATCCCCGGTGAAAACCGCCACGGGACTGTCGCTCCTTGCAAGATCTTTCACGACGTAGGCCACATGCTCGGGTGTATGGCCCGGCGTCTCCACGACTTCAAGAAGGAGGTTCTCGATCTCCACCGTGTCTTTTTCCGAAAGAGGGACGTGGTCGAAGACGCACTCGGCCGACCTGGGAACATGGATCTTCGCACCCGTCACCGCCGCAAGGTCCATGTGGCCGGAGACAAAGTCGGCATGCAGGTGGGTCTGAAAAATGTGAGTGATAGCCACCCCCATAGCCTGTGCCTCATCCAGATAAACCTGGATGTCTCGCCTCGGGTCGATCACTGCGCATGACGATTTCACTGCAAGAATATACGAACTGTGGGCAATCTTTTCCGTGAAAATCTGTCTGAGGAGCATGTTTGTTCCTCCTTTTGAAAATTGTCCCGGGATATTGGAAACTGCAGCAGTGCTGGACCACCCTGGTCTTTTTTCGTTTAAGCGATTACCGGTTATGAGGTTTCAGCAAGAAACCTGCCTGCTTTGCAAAGCATTGTATCCGCCGTTTCGGTCAATAAAATGGAACAGCCCAATTCCCGGCCCGTCTCCGACGGGGCTTTCTGCCGAAACATTTCTTCATTCAGGCCGTTTGCGTCACCATGCATTTCTGTAGATGCCTTCGATTTCCTCGATGCCCAACTGCCTGGGGTTTTTGGAAAGAAGCCGCGTTTCGTTGACGGCGGATTCCGCCATCGTTGTCGTTGCGTCTTCGGGGACATCCACATCCCTGAGCCTTGCGGGAAGCCCCAGGTCCTCGATTAGTTCAAGCACCGCCTGAACGGAACTCCCGGCTGCTTCCCTGAGAGAAAGGTGCTCCACAGGCTCCCCCAGAGCTTCCGCGATGTCGGCATATTTTTCGAGCTCGCTCATCGCGTTGGCTTCCATGACGTAGGGCAGCATAAGGCTGTTGACGAGGCCGTGGGGCAAGTGGAACCGCCCGCCCAAGGTCAAGCTCAGGCCGTGGACCGCACCAAGGCCTGCGTTGGCAAAGGCCAAGCCCGCCTCGAGGCTGGCCAGTGACATGTAATACCGGCTTTCTTTGTTTTCCCCGTCAGCGACGGCCTTTCTCAAATACCGTGCGATCAGCCTGATCGCCGAAATCGACAGCTCTTCCGTAAAGGCGTTGGAACCGCGGGACACGTAGGACTCGATGGCGTGGACAAGGGCGTCCATGCCTGTTATCGCAGTGATCCCTGGAGGCATGGAGGAGGTAAAGGACGGATCGATCATGGCGAGGGAAGCTAGCATGTGGGGACTGACAATGCCCTTTTTCACGCCCCCCTCTTCCCCGATGCCGAAAACCCCGATGCGGGTGACTTCCGACCCCGTCCCGGCCGTCGTCGGGAGCATAATCGTGGGCAAACCCGGCTTGGGGACCTGGTTGACGCCTACAAGGCTTTTTGCCGGCACGTCGTTTTTCACAAGAAGGGCCGCCACCTTGGTGACATCCATTGAACTTCCGCCCCCGAGACCGATCAGGACATCCCAAGAACCATCCTTGACCCGGGAGGCCACCTGCTCTGTCAGTTCAAGGGGCGGTTCCGGCTCCACGGCATCGAAAAAGCCCGGATCCAGGCCGGCTTGATCCAGAACATCAAGGACCTGCTGCAGTATTCCGGCCTTGACGATTCCCGGGTCGGTGATAACAAAGGGACGTGAGCATCCCAGATCTTCTATTTGCCCGGGCAGTTCCCGGTATATGCCCTCGCCCAGCAAAAGAGCCGGCGGCGAATAAAAGGCAATCTGTTTCATCCCGGACTGACACCTCCAATGGGCTACTTGAGATTTTCGCTCAGAACCGCCGGATCATACCGGTCGGCCAGCGCACAGCAGGCGAGAAGGGCTTCTGTCATGCTGACAGGGTTGGCGAGACCCTTCCAGGCGATGTCAAAGGCAGTGCCGTGATCCACCGAGGTCCGGATAAAGGGAAGGCCGAGGGTGACGCTGACGGTCCGGTAAAAATCATGGGTTTTTGCGGCGATGTGTCCCTGGTCATGATACAGCGAAATCACGCCGTCGAACTTCCCCTCCAAGGCCATATGAAAGACGCTGTCCGCAGGAACAGGTCCGGTGACATCTATCCCCGCATCTTGCGCCTGCTCGACACCCGGTATCAAAAACCGCGCTTCCTCGTCACCAAAAAGACCGCCGTCAGAGGCGTGCGGGTTGAGGGCCGCCAGGGCGAGTCTGCGGTCTTCAATTCCCAAAGACACCAGACAGCGGTCGGCGAGCCTGATGGACCGGACGATCCCCTCGACGGAGAGCCCCTCGATCATGGATTTGAGCGATTCGTGCCTGCTGTGGAAAAATATGCGCATGGCATCGACTAAATACATGGTCACGCTTTCCCGGCTTTCGGAGAGTTTCGCAAGCATCTCCGTGTGCCCGATGTAGTGGTATCCCGCCTTCTTGAGAGCCTCCTTGTTGATGGGCGCCGTAGCGATTCCCTTGATCAGGCCCCTGAGTGCCAGGTCAACGCTTTTTGCGATGCATTCCACCGCGGTATGACCGCCGAGGGCTGAAATCCGGCCGATATCCAGATCCTGAATGTTCCCGACAATCCCGACGTCCAGCACCGGGATGGACGAAGGGCTTCTCTCGATTTTGCCCCGGCCGAGATCCACGGGCTGGAGGGAAGCAGACAGTTTCAGTCTCCTCTTGACGGCTTCAAGCACCTTCAGGTCTCCCACGAGAAGGTACTGTCCGCATTTCCAGATACCTTCGGATTCAAGGCTCTGCAACACAATCTCAGGCCCCACCCCGGCGGGGTCTCCCATCGTTACGGCTATTGGCATTTGACTCATTCCGCATCCTCCTGTCGCAACCACTGGAGTGCCTTGTACAGGCCATCCCGGCCGCCTATGAGACCTCCTTTTGTGACTACCTTCAGCCCGTCTCGGGAAGTCCCCTTGATCCGGCCCCCCATCATCAACGGAGCGAGTTCGGCGACGGGTTCAAGAAAATCGGCTCCCAGTCGGTCCAGAACACTCATCGCCGTATCCCCGCCGGAGAGAATGAGGCCGCACAAATTACCATCCAGCGCCTGCATGACGATGGCACCGACTTCGGCGATCTGCCTCACAACTTCCTCCTCCCTGCCGTGGAGGACGGGCCCCTCCGGTTGAATAACCAGGCAGTCCGTCTTTTCTCGCTGCATCTGCCCGAGAAAGGCCCTGCAGTCCTGCATGACGACTGCGGTGTCCTGTCCGGGGGCAAACCGGTAAGGGGAAACATTGAGCTTGCCTCCCAGGTATCCAAGCTGTTCCCTGGTCACATTGGAGGTACTGCCGATAAGGGCCAGGGCCATTTTCCTCTGCCCCGGAGCCAGGGTGTGGTAAAGGTACGCGGCGGTGAAGGGTCCGGGATCAACGGGGATAAACGAAACGGCAAGGGTTGCGGCGGCCTCGGCGATCGCCTCGATATCGCTGTCGCTTTGCGCGTCGGCAATGATGACCCGGCTTTCTTCCGCTTTTTGCCCGAGATCCCCGGCGATCTCCGCCATCCCTCCTTTTATCGTCTCAATAGAAATGCGGGATACCGGAAAGGAGCCCTCGAAATACCGGGGAACATAGCTCGTCGAAATGGGCCAGACAGGGTCATTCGCCACCTCGGTCCGTTCGAGGAGGGAACCGTTGAGCAGCTGGTAGCCCCCGACAGTGGTTCTCCCCGATGCGGGATAGGCCGGAACGACCAGGGCGACAGACTCGGGACGGTGTGCGAGAAGGCAGGCCGTCTCCACCAGGAGGTGGCCCCTGAGTGTGGTGTCGATGCGTTTCGCAAGTTGCCGGCCGGACCCGGCCCGCGCAACAAGGGTGTCCATCCGGGACCTTGCTCTTTCGGTTTCGATGGCCCGAGTGTTGAGGTTCACCACCAGCAGTTGGGACGGTTCCGGTTGTCCCGCGCCCTTCTTGCATTTCCAGTTCACCTGCAGCGTCGGTGAAAATCCTCTGGCTTTCAGCAGGATGGACTGTACCGAAGAGCCGGTGAGATCATCGCAAAAAACGGTAAAACCTGTTTCCCCTTGTCCCATTATCTGATCACCTGTGTTTTTGCCCATCCAGATCGGTGAAAGACCGGGGTGGGAGATAAAACCCACCCCGGTCTTTCACCCAGTGTCGCTCTTTTTTACCCCGTTCAGCCTTACAGACGCGGCCAGACAGCGTGGATATTTTCCTTGAAGTTGTTGTAAGACTCGATCACTTCTTTGGTAAATTCATCTTTTTCAGCTTCCTCGGCATAATACTTTTCGGCCTCTTCCATGAACGCATCCTCGATGGCTTTCGGGAGGGGGTGAATTTCAAGGCCCTCGTCACGGAATTTTTCCAGGGCCTCCAGGTCCGCCTCTATGGCCTTGGCGTAATAGGTATAGGCTTCTTCCTTCCATGCCGCCTCGATGATGTTTTGCAGGTCTTCGGGCAGTTCATCCCATACTTTCTTGTTGAAGAAGTAGGGGTTCCATTCATAAGGGTGACGCACGGGGGAAAGGTAAATGTACTTGCCCGCTTCCTGCATTCCCATAGTCCAGTTGACGGCCGGGCTCGCAACTTCATAGGCGTCAATGACGCCACGATGCATGGCTTCGAAAACCTCGCCCACGGGCATGAGGGAACAGGCTGCGCCCATTCTGTCAAGGATTTCCGCGCCATCACCGGCTGAACGTATCCTCAGTCCCTCCAGGTCGGCAGGGGTTTCCAGGGGTTTGTTCGTGACCAAAAATACTTCCGGCGGAGCCAGCTGGCCCGCCCCGTTAATGATTTTTACGTTGTAATCCTTGAGCATCTTCTGGACGAGCTCGTTGCCTCCTCCTTCAAGCATCCAGACCATGGTCTCGCTGGGCGACATCCCGCCCGGTTTTGCGGTCAGTATTCCCGCTGCCGGCCACCTGTCCTTGTAGTACATGTAACAGGTATCGGCGAAGTCCAGGACCCCCCGGTGGACGCCGTCAAGCTCCTTGGTGGCCGGATAAATGGCGCCTGCCGGCTGCACGTTGAGTTTCAGCCTTCCGCCGCTGGCCGCCTCGGCTCTCTTGCACGCCCTTACCAGAGACTCGTACATCACGTTTCCTGCCGGCATGCGCGACTGCCCCGTCAACTCGTAGACCTTTTCCTGTGCGCCGGCCACACCGGCGGCAAGCATGAGGGCAATCAGACACGCAACGGACATGAATAACCAGAATCTCCTTCTCATTTTTGACTACCTCCCCTGTTTTGTTTCTCAGTCCGGGTTCTCTTCGGCCTTATTTGCCTAATGGCACCACCTCCGCTCCTTTCCGGATCAAAAACTCAGACTATCACGCCATCTTCGAGGGCAGCCACAGGATGATCTGTGGAAAGGCAATGCATAGCGCCAGACAAATCACTATCAATATGATGAAAGGGATTACCCCGCGTATGATGTCCGTGGTCTCTATCCCCAGCCCCTTTGGCGCCGTGCCTTTCAGGAAGAATATGGCGTACGCGAAGGGCGGCGTCAAAAAGGACATCTGCAGGTTGATGCATATCATCAGGGCGAACCAGATGGGGTTGAATCCCATCTCCACCGCCAGAGGGGTCACGATGGGAACAAAAAGCAGGACGATGCCGATCCAGTCGATAAACATCCCGAGGAAAAAGGCGATCACCATGATGATGGCGAAGGCCCCCCACCGCCCGCCCGGGGCGGCAAGGATGATGTCCCCGACAACCCCGCCGCACCCGGCCCGAAGAAACACGCCCACATAGGCGGTAGCCATGGCGAGGATAAGATACACCATCCCGCTGAGCCGAATGGTGTCAACGGCTGCCCCCTTCAGTACTTCCCAGCTGAACTTGCGGTAGAGAATAGCCAGGGCCGTAGCGGCGAAAGCGCCCACGGCCGCCGCTTCAGTCGGGGCAGCGATACCGAAGAAAATGCTTCCCAGGACCGAAACGATGAGGATCACCGGGGGAAGCAGCGAGACGAAAAGCATGGAAAGCTTCCTCGAAAGGGGTATACCCTGAATTTCTTCCGGCGGTACAGCCGGGCCGGCATCCTTTTTGATCAGGCAATAGATCACGATATATGCACAATACAAGAGAGAAAGCAGAAAACCCGGAAGAAAAGCCCCGAAGAAAAGCCGCCCCACGGAGACACCGGCAGCCGGACCGTACACCACCAGCATGATGCTGGGCGGAATGAGGATGCCCAGCGTCCCGCCGGCGCAGACGGTGCCGCATGCCAGCGACTTGTCGTACCCGCGGGTGATCATGGGGCTAAGGGCAAGCAGGCTCAGGCAGGTGACGGAAGCCGCTATGACGCCCACGCAGGCCGCCAGAATCGTCCCGATCAGGATCGTGGCGATGGCCAGTCCTCCGCGCAACCTTCCAAGCCAGACGTACAGGGCTTCGAAAAGGGTTTCCGTGATCCCGGACCGTTCGAGCATGTTGCCCATGAAGGCAAAAAGCGGCACGGCCAACAGTGTGTAGTTCGTCAGCTGCGCGAATATGCGTCCGTAATAGAGTTCAAGGGTGCTTGGAAAGCCGAAAATCAGAGATCCTATGGCAAGTCCCATGGTCCCGATTCCCAGCGCGAAAGGGAAGCCGGTCAACACAGCCACAAAAACGCCGCCGAGCATTAAGACCGTCGCGAGTTCAGGCGTGATTGTCATAAGGCTCACCCTTTACGGCAAAATAGACGTCACGGATAAAAATCGCTGTTCCCTGAAGGAAAAAAAGCAAGAATCCCAAGAACAGGAGTATTCTCAAGGGGTACAGGGGTGGATAGATATAGGTTGCGGCGGATTTTTCATTGATGGAAATCGAAAAGAGCATCCAATCCCAGGAGGCTTTGACCAGACAACCGATCAGGGGGAAGAAGAACACCAGGGCACAAATGGAGTCCACCGTCGCTTTTGCCCGGTCGGACAGTCGATAGTAGAAAATATCCACGCGGGTATGGGCCTGGTGAAGGTGGACGTATCCCCAGGAGAGGGCGTACATT
>JBKHBH010000132.1:0-3059 GCA_046542505.1 Thermovirgaceae bacterium
CCGACAGGACAAGCGCTTTGGGAGCAAGGAAAGCCCCGGCGAAACGGAACGCCACTTTTTCTTCATCGCAGGTGCTTTCGGGCAACTGCACAAGATGCCCAAGTTCATGAGCAAGATTCATGCGTTGCCGAGCTCCTGATACACCCGTCCTGACGGCGATCACTGCCCCTATGGTCTTGTCCTCTTCGTTTTTTATCCATGCTGAGAGGCCGTCAAATTTTTTGCCTTTGTCGCCCTCGAGAAACAGTATGGTGATGCCGTTTTGTTCGAGCGTATCCAAAACGTTGGGTATGGGGTCTTTCCCCAGCCCCCAGCTGTTTCTGATCTCAAGCGCTGCGTCCTCGGCTTCTTCGACAGACGGAAACAATCGGCGGGGAAGGATGTGGTTCCCTTCCGTCTCACAGTCGAGAAACGCACGGATCTTGATGGCCACTTCCATCCGCAACTGCATGAGACTTTTGACCCGGGACATTTCCTTGACACCGAGCCTGCTTTTTTTCCTGTATGCGATGGGTTCGACATGAACCTGTGGTTCTGCAAGAAGTCTGGCTGCCTTAATGTCCAGGGCTCGGGCGATCGAAACGATCTTCGACGGCCCGGGTTTCATCTTGCCATTTTCATACTTCGAAATGGCCTGTTTAGAAATCTTGCCGTCAGTGGCTTCTGCCAACTTGTCCATGCTGAACCCCTTTGCGACCCGAAAAAGCCGTAACCTGTCCTTCAGCATGAGCCTCACACCTTCCAATGTAGACAAAACTATATAAAATCAATCATTTTGTCTACCTGTTCAATATACGTTTTGCAGGTGTTCTGTCAAGTTCCAGGGGTTTTGTTGTGACCGGACAGGGAAAATGTCATCCTTGCCCACTCGTCCCCCAGGATGGCGCTTAAAGAGGACATCGAGAACGTCATCCATTGGCTGAAAGGCTGAAAAAGGAATCCGCCGAAGTCTTCCGGTCAAAAGAGTAAATCCGGAATTTACAAAATTCTTGTCAGTCCCTCCAATTATCAGTAAAATTCAATATGCGGCGTTGAAACTGCGCGTTACCCGCAAAAAAGGCCTGCATTCCCATGGGTAGCGCCTAAAACCCGTATCATTGTCTACGGCCCGCAGCACAAGGCGCCGAAGACATGTTGTCGGTTATGTTTCAGGCCGGAACCCGAAGGGGCCGGACAAAAATACCGCATGCGGCAAAAAATCGGCAGAGTCAAAGAAAATCGGGGTTTTGGTCCATGAGCATCTACCGCAGAAACTACATCGCCAAACTGGCGATCGACCTTTTCCTGGGCAGCGTCTTGTGCGCCTTCGGCGCCTTTTACCTGCGCCTTGAAGGCAGCCTTGGCCTGTATGCCGCGCAGGTCCCGCGCTACATGCTGATATCCGGTGCCGCCCTGCTTGCCGCCGAGCTCCTTTGGAAGCTCCATTTGCGTTCCTGGCGCGGCACGGGCATCCTCGACCTCATGACCCTCCTTCAGGCCATGGTCTTTTTCGGCATCGTCGTCTCTGGCCTGTGCTTTTTCGGCGGCGACTTCTGCCGGGTGCCCCGGAGCATTCCCATCATCAATACCGTTTTGGCCGGTCTCGCCCTCGGCGGGGCCAGAATGACCTTCCGTGTCTACAGCGAACGAAACCATCGCGAGCCACGCCAGGGCTGGGTCAAGCCCAAAAAGATCCTCGTCATCGGCGCCGGCGACGCCGGCGTCCTCATCGTCAAGGAGATGCTCCGCCACCCCGAATCGGGCCTCATGCCCGAGGGCTTTCTCGACGACGACCCCGTCAAGACCGGCACGAGGATCGCCGGGCTCCCCGTTTTGGGCCCCATAGACGCCCTTCCCGAAAAGGTCCGCCAGAAGGGGATCCAGGAGGTCCTGATCTCCATCCCCTCCGCCGAGGGTAAGCTGGTGCGCCGCATCGTGGAGCTTTCCCGCAAGGCCCATGTGCAGTACCGCATCATCCCCGGCATTTACGAGGTGCTTTCCGGTGCCGTTTCCATCTCGCAGATCCGCGAGGTGGACGTGGCCGACCTTCTAGGCCGCGAACAGGTCCTCCTGGACGTCTCCGCCATATCGAAGTACCTGAATGACAAGACCATCCTCGTCACCGGGGCGGGGGGTTCCATCGGGTCCGAAATCGCCCGCCAGGTGGCCCGCTACAATCCCGAAAAGATCCTTCTTCTCGGCCGGGGCGAAAACAGCCTCTTCGAGCTCCAGCAGGACCTCAGGGACCTCTTCCCGGGCCTGCCCCACGAGCTCGTCATCGCCGATGTACAAAACCGCCACAAGATGGACCGCATTTACAAAAGACACCGCCCGCAGGTGGTCTTTCACGCCGCGGCCCACAAGCACGTGCCCCTCATGGAGGCCAACGCAGACCAGGCCATCCTCAACAACGTGGGCGGCACTCGCAACGTGGCCGAGCTGGCCCTTGAGTACGATGTGGAGCACTTCGTCAACATCTCCACCGACAAGGCCGTGAACCCAACATCCATCATGGGCGCCTCAAAGCGCATCGCCGAGATGATCGTCCGCCAGTGCGCTTCAAAGGCCAAGCCACACCAGCACTTCGTCTCCGTCCGCTTCGGCAACGTGCTCGGGAGCAGGGGCAGCGTCATCCCCGTCTTCAAGCGCCAGATCGCCTCCGGAGGTCCCGTCACCCTCACCCACCCCGACATGAAGCGCTACTTCATGACCATCCCCGAGGCGGCCCAGCTCGTGCTGCAGGCGGCGTCCCTGCCCGACAACGGCACCGTCTATGTGCTTGACATGGGAAAACCCGTCAAGATCAAGAATCTGGCCGAGGACCTCATCCAACTTTCTGGCTTCCAGCCCTACCAGGACATCGACATCATCTACACCGGCCTCAGGCCGGGAGAAAAACTCTTTGAGGAGCTTCTCACCGCGGAAGAGGGAACCAAAGCCACCCCCCACGAAAAGATCTACGTGGCCAACCAGGGCGAAATCGGCGAAAAGTTCCCCGCCCAGCTCGAATACCTCCTCAAGGTCGCCACCGACGGAGACAGGGAGGAGCTCGCCACGGTCATCAAGCAGATCGTGCCGGC
>JBKHBH010000133.1:0-2998 GCA_046542505.1 Thermovirgaceae bacterium
TCGTAGCGGATGACCACCACGTGACCCTCGCTGATCTTTCCGTCAAGGATGGCTTCCAACGCGGCTTCCTCGGAGTCGAAAACGCGGGCTTTGCCGGTGAACCGTCTCATGTTCGGGGTGATGGCGCCGGGTTTACTGATCGCCGTATCTGGGGCCAGGTTTCCCCGCAGGACGGCAATCCCGCCTGAAGGTTCGAAGGGTTCCTCAAGAGTCTTGATGATGTCATCGTTGGCGGGGAAGGGGTACCGGTGGGAGGAGAGGTTTTCTCTCACGGTTTTGCCGCTGACCGTGAGGGCTTTGACGTCAAGCAAAGGTGACAGCCTTTCCATCACCCTGGGGATCCCTCCCGCCATCCAGAAATCCTCCATGTTCCATTTCGCCGCCGGGTTGACCCGTGCGATCTGGGGCGTCGTTTTGCCCAAGGCGTCGAAGGCGTCGAGGACGTTCATGTCCAGTTCGGCCTCGTGGGCGATGGCTGCCAGGTGGAGGACGGCGTTGGTGGACCCGCTGATGGCCTGGCACACCTTGACGGCGTTTTCCATGGCTCCCCGGGTAACAACCTGTCTGGCGGTGATGTCATTGTTGACGAGGTTCATGATGGCCTCCCCGGAACGTTCGGCAAACCTGAGCCGCTCTGCGGAGGTCGCGGGGATAAGGCCCCCGTCGGGAAGGGTCATCCCCATGGCTTCTGTAAGGCAGCACATGGTGTTGGCCGTTCCCAGGAAGGAGCAGGACCCGCAGGAGGGGCACGCCAGGTTCTCAAGAGACATGAATTCCGCTTCGGTGATTTTCCCCGCCGCGAGCATTCCGCGGGCTTCGGTCATCGACGTCGTGTCGGACTTCCTGCCGTCGAAAACGACTCCACCCGCCATGGGTCCGCCGGTGACCATGATGGCCGGTATGTCCAGCCGGGCTGCCGCCATGAGCATGCCCGGAACGATCTTGTCGCAGGACGCAAGGAGCACGATGGCGTCCATCTGGTGGGCCTGGACCATCAGTTCTATGGAGTTGCAGATGACCTCCCGGGAGGGCAGGACGTAGTGCATTCCTACATGCCCCTCGGCGACGCCGTCGCATTCGGCGATGACGCCGAATTCCAGTACCGTCCCCCCGGCACTGTGGATCCCTTTTTTGACGTGTTCGCTCACGGTGTTGAGGTTGAAATGCCCTGGAACGATGTTATTCCAGGAGTTGGCGACTCCAATGATGGGTTTCTGGAGATCTTCATCGGAGAAGCCCATGGATTTAAGAAGCGCCCTCGGTCCGCCGTTTTCCTTGCCCTTGAGTGCCAGTTCGCTTCGTCTCATGGAAATCCGCCCTTTCCTTTTCAAGGGATCTTGATCTATTGGAGTATTTTCCAGAACCTGCCGCGTTGGTCTTTGCGAAGACTGCAAAGGGTTCCATGTTTCCTTATTCTGTGACCACGGCTGACTTCCGGGGCGTGCGGAACCCGGGCGTTCGGTATTCCCTTTTCGGATGATAACTTGCTTCATTGTACCAGTGAATTCACGTCCTTTGGGATTGGAGCGGAAGCGAAAGAGCGGGAACATCCAAGAAGCGGGTGAGCCTTTTTTGCTGAAAGCCCGCCCATTGTTCGAAAAGGGAAAATGCGCAGATTGCCTTGAAGATCGGCAGGGAGGATGATTGGTTCGGCAGGTTCCAGGCGGCCAGAGATATTGGCATGGGACATTTCTAAAATCTTTGCGGCAGTTCCTCCTCCTGGTACTGTTGTCGCACGGGTGGCGAGAATTCGTCATTTCTGAAAGTGGTCAAGTAAGGATACGTTCTCTACCTGTCTTGCGGGACATCGTCAAAGCAAATTTCGCCTCTGCCCAATGCTTTTGCCCGATACAGCTGCCTGTCGCAGCGGATCAGGACACTGTCAGCTTTTTCGCCCGGAAGCACTCCCGTCACGCCGAAGCTCATTGATAGGGTGGACATGTAATCCCGGTGGGTGGAAGAGTTTTTCCCCATCGCTTCGAGGACCCTGCGGGCGTAGGACACGCCTTCGTCGATCGTTGTTTCGGGCAGGAGTACGAGAAACTCGTCTCCACCCCAGCGAAAAAGGAAGTCTTGCATGCGCGTTTCGCTTTTAAGTATTTCGGCCACGCGGATGAGGGCCTGGTCACCTTCGGAGTGCCCGTAAATGTCATTGATCTTCTTGAAACCGTCAAGGTCTCCGAGGATAACGCAAAACTGCTCGCCTGTCCTTTGGTGGCGAGAGCATTCTTTCTGGAAAATTTCATCGAAAAACCTACGGTTATACAATTCAGTAAGGGGATCTGTGTTGGCCGACTTTCCCAGCTCCCGGTTTTTATGGTGAAGGGCCAGATGAAGTTCGAGAAGCTCCCTGAAACGTTCCAGAACTTTTTCCCGCAATTCGCCGAAGGGGTTTTCCTCCCTGTCCAGAACGCATATGGTCCCGAAAGGAGTTCCGTCGGGATAGTGGACGGGGAAGCCCATGTAGGCTATCATGCCGAGCTTGATGTCCGGGTTTGTGTTCCAGTCTTTGTCCTTCAGTGCGTTGGGGACTATGAGCTTGTCGTCGTTTTTGATTACCGTTTCGCAATAGAGGCCGGAGTTTTCGAAGTGTTCCCTGTCACCCCTTTTGTAGGGGTTGCTCTCGGTGTTGCTGGCGACGAAAACCTCGATATCTTCTCCTTTGAGTCTCATGACAAGGGCGGCGGGAACCCCCATCAATTCCGCCAGCACGTTCAGCGTGTTCTGCCATTTTTCGGTAAGGTCTTCCGGAAGATCTGCTTCAATCGTATGTCCCTGATTTGTTCCCAAAGAAATCACCTTTCCAGACTATTCTTGCTTTTGTACGTGATGTTCTCATTATACGATTAAACTGGAAAATATTATCGGTATCTTGCCTTCCTGACGCGATCGAGCCCTTGATGTGCTGTAAAAAGGCCGTTCCGGCAATATGTTTTTGCCTCGCGATTCAAAAAGACACCGTCTCACGAAAAGGAAGGGTACGCGAAGCAGATTCAGA
>JBKHBH010000134.1:0-2992 GCA_046542505.1 Thermovirgaceae bacterium
GGATGTCCGAATTCCCGTCGTATCTGTGGACGCTGACATGTGGCCCGTCAATTACGAAGAAAACCGCAGGCACATGCTTTTTTACGACGCCATTATCCTGGAGGATGCCGACCACTTCCTGATGATGAACCGAACGAAGGAGTTCAACGCCGCCCTGGAAGAAGCGATACGCATTCTTTTGGGGAGAAGATGAAATAAGCCTGATTTAAAGGTCCAGATCGAAGAGGGTGATTTGGCAAAAAGGCGTGGTGCTTCCGGCACCACGCCTTTTCATGTTTCCTATTTGCCCGCCATCATTGCGGCAATATCTTCTTCAACGGTACCAATGGGCTTGATGTCGAACTTGTCCACCAGGACCTTGGCCACGTTGGGCGAAAGAAAGGCAGGAAGGGTCGGGCCGAGGCGGATGCCCTTGACACCCAGGGACAGGAGCGCAAGCAGGACGGCCACGGCCTTCTGCTCGTACCAGGCGATGTCGTAGGAGATGGGAAGTTCGTTGATGTCGTCCAGGCCGAAGGCCTCCTTGAGTTTCAGGGCTATTACCGCGAGGGAATAGGAATCGTTGCACTGACCCGCGTCAAGGACCCTTGGGATTCCGCCTATGTCGCCCAGGTCGAGCTTGTTGTAGCGGTATTTGGCGCAGCCGGCGGTGAGGATGACCGTATCCTTGGGCAGGTTTTTGGCCACTTCCGTGTAGTATTCGCGGGACTTGAAACGGCCGTCGCATCCCGCCATGACCACAAAGCGCTTGATGGCTCCGGACTTGACGGCATCGACGACCTTGTCGGCCAGGGCCAGAACCTGATTATGGGCGAAACCGCCGACAATCTTGCCCGTTTCGATTTCCTCGGGTGAAGAACATTTTTTCGCCATGCCGATCATTTCGGAAAAGTCCTTTGATCCACCCTGATGCCTGTCGGGAATGTGCCTCGCACCGGGGTAGCTGGCCACGTTGGTCGTAAAGAGCCTGTCCAGATAGGTGTTGTCCTTTTTCACCGGGATGAGGCAGTTGGTGGTGAGCAGTATGGGTCCGTTGAAAGACTCGAACTCCTCGTTCTGGTGCCACCAGGAACCGCCGTAGTTCCCCACGAAATGGTCGTATTTTTTAAAGGCGGGGTAGTAGTTGGCGGGAAGCATTTCACCATGGGTGTAAACATCCACGCCGGTGCCCTCCGTCTGCTTGAGGAGCTCTTCCATGTCCTTCATGTCGTGTCCTGAAATCAGGATTCCGGGATTGTTCCTGACTCCGAGGTTGACCTCGCTGATTTCAGGGTTGCCGTAGGTGGTGGTGTGTGCCTCGTCGAGGAGGGCCATGGTGTTCACGGCTGTTTCGCCCGCTTTCATGACCATTTTGACCATTTCGTCAGTTGAAAGGTCCTTCGTGGTCGAGGCCAGGGCTTCCATGAGGAATCCGTAGATGTCGTCCTTCTCATAGCCCAGAACCTCCGCGTGATCCGCGTAGGCGGCGATCCCCTTGCTGCCGATGACAAGCAGTTCCCGCAGGGAGCGTACGTCGTCGTTGCGGGTTGCCGTAACCCGGACCTCTTCGGACATTGCCTTTCCCATGATGTCTTCCCTGCCTCCGGGGGTCCATGTGGCGCAATCCGGAAGCGGTCCTGAGAAATCACCGGCCTTTTTCGCGACGGCGTCACGAACCTTGAGGCCTTCGCGGATCCATTCGATGATGGAATCATCATCCCACGCCGCGTTGGTGATGGTGACGAAAAGAGCCTTGGTCAAAAACCTGCCGGCGTCCCTGTCGACGGTTCCCTGTTCTTTCAGTTTTTCGCCGTAAACGGAGATTCCTTTACAGACATAAATAAGAAGATCCTGAAGGTCGGCGGTCTCTTCGGGTTTGCCGCACACTCCCTTTACCGTGCACGCCTGGTTCTTCGCTGTCTCCTGACATTGAAAACAGTACATGCTGTTTCTCCCTCCCTTGAGTTGATCAAGGTTGCTAGTATTGGTATTCAGGTATTTATATTACTATATTTTGCGCCGCTTGTGAAGTCCCTTGTAAAAGCCCTGAAACGGAGACTGTGCGTGAAGGTGCGCCGGATTTTCTGATCCGGTGCCTTTGTCCACTCATCTTTACCCTGCATGTTTGCTGGATGTCAGAAAATAGGTGGCAGGGGGAAGGCAAAAGAAGAGCAAATCCGGGAATCGGTTCGAAAGAAGGTACAATTCCCATAAGAAAGTTTTTTGCACTAATCTAAAAGATAGGGTGCAATTCGGGGCAAATTCCGGAAAAACAGATGCATCCCGCAGGTGAATCCTGATGAAAATGAAGAAAACCGCCCTGTTTTTTGTCATACTCATTGCGCTGGTTTATGGAGCTGTTCAGACTGTACAGCCGGTCTTTCATGAGGGAAATGACATCGACAGGGCTACCAAAAGCAACGACCTCCTGGCACGCCTTTATGAAAAAGGCGAAACGGCCGTGCCTGTGCCGGTCAGTGGAGAAGGTCGGGTGGTTTCGATTCTGCCGGATGACGAAAAGGGCTCCAGGCATCAGCGGTTTGTCATCGAACTTGATTCCGGGCAGACTCTTCTGGTGGCACACAACATCGATGTTGCCCCGAGAATTGGTACCCTTCGAATGGGCGACAGGGTCGAATTTTACGGCGAATATGAATGGAACCCTCAGGGTGGAGTGATCCACTGGACCCATCGTGATCCTTCCGGCCGACATCCTCATGGCTGGATCGTCCACAACGGGAGGAAATACTGGTGATCTTTTGAAGGGCTTTTGATGCAGGTATCAGGAATATGGCAGTGAAGAAGTTTCGGACCGGTTCTGCTTTTAAGCAAATAATCCTTTGCAGGAAATCCGGGTTTGACAAAGCCAGGACTCGTTTGCCGCGATTGCGAATGATTTATGAAAATTCGAAACAACGGGGTGATGCCGATGAGAGAGGATTTTTCATACGAGAATCCGAAACAGCGGATAGATCGTCCGGGAAAGCCGGAGCATGACTTGCAACAGATGAAG
>JBKHBH010000041.1:0-16363 GCA_046542505.1 Thermovirgaceae bacterium
AGACCGATCCCGACACGTCCCAGAATACTTTCTCTGATCTGCAGCTTGTTCCGTTCATTACGAAGCTCCGTCCTTGTCCGCAGAAACTGCATTAAGGCCTGTTTCGCCGCACGGGCGTCTTTGTCCGTTCGGGCCGTCACGATTTCAAAAAACTCCGGGTTCTCGGCCCTGAAACGTTCACCCACCTCGTCCCGCGCCGCCCGGTCTCCGCCGGCTTTCATGGACGCCGCACGGTACCGCTGCCAGTACCGCGTGATCCCCAGGACGCTCCTTTCATCGTCGAAAACAGTTTCGTAGGGCGTCCCTGCCGTTTCGTCGCGGAGGTCCGAAAGGGCTTCGTCCATCCTTGCCTCGATGCCCAGGTGGGCGCTTTCGTCGGGCTGCGGGTAGTGGGTGAGCAAAAAGACCACCGCCGAGGCGACCACCACGATGGTGAAGATCTTCCTCAAAAACATCCACGTCCGATGCAGCGAACGCCTCGCCACGTTCCGCAGGGCAGGCAGATGGTAGATGGGCATCTCCATCATGAAAGGTGCGCTCGGTTCATGCTTCAGTACGGTGAGGGTGAGCACCTTGCTGACCACCAGCGCCACGATGAGCGTGATGGAGGCGATGAAAAACATGGCGATGCTTTGTGACGAGGCAAAATAGATGCTCACCAGCAGGGTGTAGAAAGGCACCTTGGCCAGGCAGTTCATGAGGGGGACCACCATGATCGTAGCCAGCCGGGCCCGCCTGTCCGGGATGCCCCTTGTCGCCATCACGCCCGGAACGGCGCAGCCCCCCACGAAAACACCCCCCAGCACAAGGGGGAGCACCGACTGCCCGTGGAGGCCGAAGCGGCGGAAAAGTCTGTCGAGCACAAAGGACATCCGCGGCATGTAGCCGCCGTCTTCCAGCACGGCGATCAAGGCAAACAGAATGAGAAAGATGGGGATGTAGTTGAGCACCGCCAGCACCCCGTCGGTGACGTAAAGCACCGAGGAGCGGAGCAGTGGGTCCGCAAGAAGCCCTTCACCGGGCAAGGCCTCGGAGATGACACCACGCACCGCCCCCAACAGGGGCCAGGTGTAGCCCGTGAGGCGGTACCCCTGGACGATGGCAAGCTCGTAAAGGGAAAACATGACCCCTGCCAGCACGAAAAGCCCGAAAACCGGGTGGAGCACCACGCGGTCCACCTTGTCGCTCAGCCGTTCCCGCTTTTTGCCCTCGACGGAGACCCTGGCCGCCAGGTCTCTCGCCGCTTCATGGCGCTTCAAAGCGATATGCTGCGAGGGCGGGGCGCCCAGAGACTGCGACGCCCTTTCAACCTGCTCCCGGGCCATCTTTCTTGCCGCTTTCGTGCCCGGAAGCCCTTCACAGAACCTCCAGATCTCCTCGTCCTGTTCCAGGAGTTTCAGAGCGATCCACCGCGGGGCCAAGGGCAAATTTTCTCCCGATGCCTCCAAGGCGTCGGTTACGAGCCTAAGGGCCTCCTCAAGTTCCCCGTAGTCTACGAGGGAGCCGGTGTGGACCTTCGGCGGAAGCTCCTCGACGATCTTCGCCTTCAGCTCTTCCTTGCCCTTTTCCCTGTGCGCCGCCGTGGCCGCCGCGGGCACCCCGAGCTCCTTTTCCAGCAAGGCCCTGTCGATCTTGATGGAAGATCTTTCGGCGAGGTCGGTCATGTTTAAGTCCAGAATTACCGGCACGCCCGTTTCGACGAGCTGTATGGTCAGGTAGAGGTGCCGCTGGAGATTCGATGCATCCACCACGTTGACGATCCTGTCGGGTGTGTGCTCGAGCAAAAAACCACAGGCCGCCCGTTCCTCTTCCGAAAAGGAAGTCAGGCTGTAGGTGCCCGGCAGGTCGACGATCACCACGCCCGGTGTCCCCCGCTGTGCCATGGACCCTTTCTTGATGTCCACTGTGATCCCCGGGTAATTGGCGATGTGCTGGTGGATGCCCGTCAGCATGGTGAACACCGACGACTTGCCGCAGTTCGGTTGTCCGGTGAGGGCTACCGTCTTTATGGGCGTTTCCTTTTTGGTCATTCCGAACGAACCTCCACCCCTTCAACCTCGAAGCGCCGGACCGAGACCCGGCGGCCGTCGAGGGAGCACTCGATGGGATCTTTGAAAGGGGCGTTGCGCACCACGGTAATTCTCACACCAGGGAAAAAGCCCAGATCATAAAGGCGTTGCATGGTGTTTCCCGGTTCAATCTTCGAAATGATGCCCTGATCTCCAGGGTTCATGTCCTTGAGCAACATCGAAATCTCCTCTTTTCTGATTGTCAGGTGACGAGGTGCAAGCCCCGCAGGAAAATAAAAAGTTTAAATACCTAAACTTAACTGGTTTCAAAAAAAACCGGTTCAGGTTGTAGACGCAAATGTGGCTAATCTTTGGAAACGACTATTTTCTCAGCCATACCTCCACCTACGGCATAAGAGGTCCCGCGGCTGCGGATCTGCATCCTTCCTCCATAATTCATTTGCACTTCGATTTCGGCTCCCGGTACGAGCCCCAAATCACTGCAACGTTGCTGCAGTGACCTTCCACCATTAATAGTAAGCACCCGAACCCTTGTTCTGGCAGGGCATTCATGGAGAGAACAGGTCAACATGGATCCCTCCCTTCCAGAAATAGCCGTTTTGCAGCAATAAGTTTATTAATATAAACATGATCGCATTTTACGAACTTCCTCACGCCATGTCAAGCGTGGGGAAAGGAAAATAAAGAATTGTCTTTGGAAGGTGCCAGCAAAACTTCTTAAGGTGCCGGTAAGGAAATTAGAAATTTCCTTTTCACGGGTAAATGCGCTATTGGGAGACCAACCGCAAGATCCGGTCGTCGCCGGGTGCGGGGGAGCCCCTGCCGTCGCGGTTGCTGGTCAAGACGTAGAGCGCCCCGTCAGGGCCGACGACGGCGTCGCGGAGTCTTCCGTAGACCCCGTCCGAAGCTCCCCGGGCAAAAAGCCTGTCGATGGCCGTAACCTTGTAGCCGTCATCGAATTGCTCCAGGGCAATCCGTATCAGGGCCCGGCTTCTGAGGGTGGCCACAAAGAGCCTCCCGTCCCAGAAGGCCATTCCCGAAGGCGGTGTCGCCCGCTCCCACATGACAAGGGGATCGATGAAACCTTCCACGTCGGCGTCACCCAGAACAAGAGGCCACCCGTAGTTGCCTCCGGCTTTTATGACGTTGACGATATCCCTTCCCCGCAGGCCGAACTCGCCCGACGGGCCGTGCTCCGATGAAAAAAGGTCTCCCGTTTCTGGATGCCAGGCCAGTCCCTGGGGGTTTCGGTGCCCCAAAGAATATACCGGCGACCCCTCAAAGGGATTGTCCGGCGGTATGCTTCCGCCGGGCGTTAGGCGAAGGATCTTTCCGCCCAGGCTTTCGTGGTCCTGGGCGATCTTGGCCTGCCACACATCGCCGGTGGTGACGTAGAGCATGCCGTCGGGGCCGAAAGCGATCCGTCCGCCGTCGTGGACCCTGTTTCCCGGGATGCCATCAATGATCACCTTCTCAAACTCCATGCCACTTCCCGTGTCGCGATACCTGACCACCTGGTTGTACAGGTTTCCGCCTTCCCTGTAGGTGTGCATCACGTAGATCTTGGGCTCCTCAGGGTACTTTGGATGTTTCGCGATTCCCATGAGCCCGGCCTCTCCTGTGTGAGCCACGCCATCGATAACGGCATAGGGTTCCTCACGGAGCCGCCCGTTTTCGATCAGTCGGACCCGGCCCGGTCTTTCGGTCACCAGGGCCCTTTCCTCCGAAAGAAAGACCAGCGACCAGGGGACTTCAAGTCCTTCCACCCAGGTGGAGACATCGTATTCCTCAGGTTTTGGGACGAAGGTATCTTCCACGCTTTGTGGCTCGCCGCCCACCACTGGATTGCCGTATTCCGGCGTCCTCCCCGGGGCGGGCGCAGCCAGGAACAGGACAAGCAGCAGGGTGCAGACCGATTGCAATGCATTTCGTTTCATGGGCTTCGACCCTCCTTCTATAATCGCGTTATAGCGTTATTATAATAACGCACGTAAAGGTTTTCCTCCAGGGATTCACAGTACAGGGTCGGCATTGCGCCGATTGCTGCAAGTTTGGGAGACGGCAAAAATCAGTAAATCGAAGATCCGACCCCAAAGGTTCAGGGGGTCATGGAAAGGGAGCGCGGATGGGAACAATATCCGTCATTTTCGACAACAACTCCATCGACAGGAAAATCAGGCCCGCTTGGGGTTTCTCCGCCCTCATCGAGCACGAAAGACGGCAGATGCTTTTTGATACGGGAGGGGATGCGGGAACCCTTCTGCACAATGCGACGGCCATGGGCGTCGACCTGCACTCCGTCCCCGACGTGTTTCTCTCTCACGCCCACGGGGATCACACGGGAGGCCTTTCGGCCCTCCTGCGTCCGGGCCTGAAAATCTTCATTCCACGGTCTTTCCCGGCTGGCTTTTTCAGCCACGTTCAAAAAGCCGGCGCCATCCCCGTGGTGGTCTCAGACCCCCTGTGGTGTTTGGAAGGCTTTCGGTCCACGGGTGAGCTCGGAAGGGGCGTTCTTGAGCAGTCTCTCATCGTCGATGCACCGGGAGGCCCCGTTCTCGTCACTGGATGCGCCCACCCGGGCATCGTCAATATCACCCAATTCGCCACGCGCCTTGCCGGCCGTCCGCTTTCGCTGGTTCTTGGAGGCTTTCACCTGGGAGGTGCAACGGACAGGGAAGTCTACGCTATCGCGAAGGCCCTCAAAGAACTCGGTGTCGAAAAAGTCGCACCCTGCCACTGCACGGGCCGGCCGGCAACGAGGATTTTGCTTCAATCCTTCGGTGACAATGGGATAGCCGTTTCCGCGGGATCTGTCGTGACGTTTTGAAACCGCCGGGGCCGGTTTGTAGACAGCAATTTAGCGTAAACACCGAGATTTTGGTCAGATCATACCCGCGGTCGCTTCCTGCAAGATCTTTGGGAGCAGGGGTTGTCACGCCCAGAGGCGGGGCCGACAGGAGCAACAGTGCAAAACCATGGCCGCCGGCTCTCAATTGCATTTCTCCCCCCACGGGGCATGCTTCACATCCAGGCGGCCTTCAGGTATTTTTAGACGAAAACAGGGGGCTTTCTGATGAAGAAGCTTTTCGACAACGTCGACATCGGCTCCATGACATTGAAAAACCGTTTTGTCCGAAGCGCGACCTGGGAGAGAAAGGCCGACGAAAAGGGGTACCTGACGAAGGAACTGTCGAAGGTTTACGAAGAGCTGGCCCGGGGCGGCATCGGCATGATCATCACCGGGTACGCTTTCGTGCATCCCGAGGAACAGCCGAACCCGGGCATGATGGGAATCTGTGACGACTCTTTCATCGACGGTTACCGGCAGTTCACCGGCATGGTTCACGAATCGGGCGGCCGGATCGTCATGCAGATAGCCTATGGCGGAACCCGAACGGGGTTTTGCCCCGAAAAGAGGGTCATCTGGGGTCCTTCGGCGGTTCCGGAATACAGCACCGGCGTCGTGGCCAAAGAAATGACCGCCGAGAACATCCATGACCTGGTAAAGGTCTTCGGAGATGCGGCGGACCGGGTGAAAAAGTCCGGTTTCGACGGTGTCCAGCTTCACGGGGCGCACGGATACCTTTTGGGTCAGTTCCTGAGCCCCTTGCATAACCAAAGAAAAGACAAATACGGTGGGACCCGAGAAAACAGGGCCCGGATCATCCTGGAGGTCTTCGAGGAAGTCCGCGGAAGGGTCGGGCCCTCCTTTCCGGTCTTGATCAAGATCAATTCGGAAGACTGCGTCCCCGGGGGAGCGACCTTTGAAGACTGTCGATATGTCTGCCGGGCCTTGTCAGGAGCGGGAATCGACGCCATAGAAATCAGCGGAGGGATCGGAGCTGCAGGAACCCCCTATTCTTCTCACCGGCCCGTTTCTTCAGAAAAGGACGAGGCCTATTTTTCCGAAGCCGCGGCGGCGGTGGCCGCAGAGGTGGATACGCCAATCATCCTCGTTGGAGGGCTCCGGAGCCCCGCGGTCATGCAGAGGCTGCTGGAAATCACGGAGATCGCCTGTTTCGCCTTGTCCAGGCCCTTTCTGGCGGAGCCCCACCTGGTCAAAAGATGGGAATCCGGCGATTTGACGAAAGCCAGATGCCTCTCCTGCAACCGGTGCAGAACCGATGAGGGAAATTACTGTACCGTTTTCAACGGTCTGGGGATGAAATGAACGCAAAGGGCCGGGCGACGGCCGGAAAGGGGAAAGAATGAGACCAGACGAAGGTTTCTACAGCGAACCCGGCGGCGAGAATCCCATGCACGCCCCGAGGTACTGCGGCATTCCCACCTTTATGAGGACGCCCCATGTCACAAACCCCAACGGGCTCGACATCGCCCTGGTGGGCGTCCCCTACGACGGCGCCGTAGAGGCCCGGTCGGGCGCACGCCAGGGGCCCCGGCAGATCCGCGACATGTCCAGCATGATGCGCGCCATCCACCACGTCACCCGGGTCAACCCTTACGAACTGTGCCGTGTGGGTGATATGGGCGACGTTCCTTTCAGCCGGATCTTTGATGTGGAGGCGAGCCACAGGGACATCACGGCCTTTTTCGAAAAAGTGCATCACGCCGGGGCATCGCCCCTGAGCGCCGGAGGCGATCATTCCATCACCCTCCCGATCCTTCGGGCCATCGCCGGGGAAGGCCCGGTTGGCCTGATCCACATCGACGCCCACACGGACTGCTGCGACGAGGAGATGAACTCCAGGTACAGCCACGGTACGCCTTTCCGCCGGGCCGTCGAGGAAGGTCTGGTCGACCCCGGGCGAATGATCCAGATCGGGATCAGGGGAGCCGCAAATTCCGACGAATGCTGGACCTTCGGTGAGAGGGAAGGCATCCGGATCGTCTTCATGGAGGAGTTCACCCGCCTCGGCGTGGACGAAACCGTCGCCGAGACGCGCAGGATCATGGGCGGGGGGCCCGTTTACATCACCTTCGACGTGGACGGCGTCGATCCTGCCTTCACGCCGGGGACGGGAACCCCCGAGATCGGGGGACTGACGTCACGTGAGGCCCAGGCCCTGGTCCGTGGCTTTCGGGGCCTTGACATCGTGGGGGGCGACGTCGTGGAGGTGGCTCCGCCCTTTGACCCCTCGGGCAACACCGCACTGGTGGCGGCCACGATCATGTACGAGATCCTGTGCATCCTGGCCGAGTCGAAGGCCTGCCGAAAAAAGCGTGTTCCGCGGTGATCGCCCTGAAAGGGATGACTCGACGCGGCAGAAGGGTGATATGATTGAGCCGGAAGGAGCGGGAGTCCGTGAAGACAGGGAAAACGCCGATACCCGAAAAGCTGCGCCCCCTTTTCTGGGACGTGGATCAATCAAAGCTCGACCTGGTCCGGCACAGGGCTTTCATCATCGAGCGGGTCCTCAACATGGGAGACCAGCAGGCCCTTGCCTGGCTTCGGATCATCGTTTCCGACGAAGAGATTCTCCAGGTCGTCAAAAACAGTCGCCGCCTGACCAGAAAAGCGGCGCTGTGCTGGAAAAATATCTATCACCTCGACGAGGATGAGATGCGATGTTTTGGGACGTCCTCGATCCGGCAAGACTGAAACTGCTCGAAAAACTCGCCTGCGCATCTCCCGTCGGGCTGTCCTACCTCGCCGGGGGAACGGCTCTGGCGCTCCTTCTGGGGCACAGAGAGTCGGTGGATTTCGACTGGTTCACCCCTGAGCCCTTCGACCCCGAAATCCTGTCCAGGCGCATGGGACGGTTCGGCGAGGTCTCCGTGGCCGAAACCGCCCCGGGGACCTTCATCGGGTGGATCGGCGACACCCAGGTCACCTGGCTTCATTATCCCAACCCCGTCCTGGAACCTTTCACAGAACCCCCAGACGTTCCTGGACTGCGAATCGCCTCCCTGACGGACATGGCAATCATGAAGTGGACCGCCCTCGCCAACCGAGGCTCCATCAAGGACTTCATCGACCTGTTCGTTCTTGATCAGCAGGGCATCACCCTGAAAGACCTTTTCCCGCTTCTTGAAAAAAAGTATCCCGATGCCCGCATCAATACCTACCATATGGTAAAAAGCCTCTCCTGGTTCGATGACGCCGAAAACGAACCCTGGCCGGTGCTCAGGATGCCCCTCGAATGGGAAAACATCGAGAGCCGCTTTCTTGAAATCCAGCGGGAGCTCTTCCCCCTCCTGGGCTAGCGAAACAACCGGGGGTCGGATCTTCGATTTACGGATTTTTCTGCCGACCCCAAGGGGTTTTCGCGAGATTCGGGAAGATGCTCTTCAGTTAAAGATATTTCTCCAGGAACTGGGCGGGAGTTATGACATCCGGTTTTTCGATTTCAATTGAACCGAAATCCTTGTCCCCGGTAATAAGAACGTCGACACCTTCTATAATTGCTGTATACAGAACCGGGTAATCTTTCTTGTCACGGATGAAGAAAAGCGAATAGTCCATTTCCTCGGGTGTGTAAACAAAATCGTAACTCATCTTGGTCAGAAGACTATCAATGGCTTTTTCTTTCGTCGGAAATTTCCGTTGTACAACCGCCTTCAGCTCGTCTACAACGAAAGACGAGAGAACGAGTTCGTGCTTCCTGAAGATATATTCCATCATAGTGTTCATTTTTTCACTTGGAAACAAAAACATGGATACGAGCACATTGGTGTCGAGCATCACCCTCATGGTTTACTTTCCCGTTCTCTCGCGACGCAATTCTTTCATCATGGAAACAACATCATCTTCGTCTTTAAGCCCGGCACGTGCAGCCTCTCCGGTAAAAGCAGCCTGCGCCTCCCTGAGGGCCTCCATTGAAGAGTTGAGGATATAGATCTTCCCGTCATCTTCGACAAAAAGAATTTTGTCACCTTTTTTGACGCCCAGCTTTCTACGGACATCGACCGGAATGGTTATCTGTCCTTTTGAAGTGATCTTTGCAAGTTCCATTTGTTGCCACCTCTTTTGGGAAATGAATACCTTACATTCCTTACATAAAAAGATACATAAAAACCACCAAAATATCAAGAACGGTCAATTCCTGTGTGTTTTGGACGCGTTGAAGGTCCGCCGGGGAAAGAGTGCTAGAAGACCGGGGAAAACCCTTTTTGTGACTTTTCCGAACTGCACGTGACTGCTTCTCGGTTTCTTCAGCCTTTGTATAGTTTAAAGGCTCCTTCGGGTCGCCTTGTTTTTGAGGTGTTCGAGGTGTGCCGTCGGATCATGCCATCAGGCGGTCGTTGCAGGGCCTTCGGGAGCAGGGGATCGTCCCCATTCAATCCCGGCATTCGACATTCCATTGCAGCCAACGGAACAGGTCGTTTCTGTCTGCCTCACGTATGGCAAGAGCGAGCGCCATCTCAAAAAAATCTTCGTCGCTTGCCGTTATCGTGCAATTGTTGTTTTCCAGGAAGATGTTACCTGAATCATCTCGTGAAACAACCGGGGGTCGGATCTTCGATTTACTGATTTTCAAATCGCAGGTTGCTCATGTGGTCGGCAGAAAAATCAGTAAATCGAAGATCCGACCCCAAGGGTTTTGGTCGCCAAGGGAGGATCAGGCTTTCTCGGCCTGCCTGAATCACCCAGGACATCAAAAAGACGAAATCTACTCGACTATCTCCAGTCCGAGTTGTTCCTCGTCGTAGTTTTTCGCGTTGTTGTCCTTTACTGTGGCTACAACTGTATACTCCCCGGCAGGAATGCCCTTCAGGTTCAGGTCAACGGTGAAGTACAGGTCGTTGATCTTGCTCTTGAAATTGTCATTGCCGAAGTTGACCATGTTTTTCTCATTGATCAGGGCTTTGCCTGAAGAATCCAAAAGTGCGAAATCCAGGGCCACATCTACAGAGTAAGTTCCGTTGCTCTCGACCCTCCTGAAATTGTCGAGTTCAAGATAAACCACCGTCTGGCTGTCCTCCTTGAATGTGCTGGAGGGCTCCTCCTCGTAGAGCCCGAAGGTGGTGACCTCTTGCGCAAAGAGGATCTTTTGGATCTCGATAGATTCCTGTGCGAAAAGGGCAGGCGCCAGCATGAAAACCAAAAGGCAAGACACCGCCAGGGTCGTGATACGTCGCATCTTCATGGACTTTCTCTCCTTTTTCCGCAAGGACGGGTTCAATCTGGAGCAATGAACTGTCAGACAAGAATGGAACCTGCACCTTATTTTAGAAGTCAGGTGCAGGTTCCACTTGATCGCTATCTTGTTACACTGTCTGCAATCTCCTCAACGGGTATTTCTTCGCCAAGGGAAATCAGATCATTCTCGTTTACGTCCTGGTTTGTTTCAATTGCTGCGACCACATCATTTTGCACGGCGATCCCCAAGGTGCCACCTGGCTGATCCTTTCGGATTTGGAAAAACGCCTCCCTGCCGGAAATTTCCGTAGATTTTAAGATTGCTTCCTCGGTTTCCACTTCCATCAGTGACAATTCCCGGAACTTCTGGACTTGCGGGGCCGTGTCACCTGCAACGACCATGAGGCGGATTCTTTTGGCCCCATCAGAGTATTTTTGTTCAACAGCAGCGTATGTTTGGCCCGAGTTTTCTAAATTACCTCCATCGGGATCATCTGATTTCTCCATTCCACCAATACTGTCGGGGAGGACCGGGATCATGTCCTCGTAATCGTATTCCGCTGCAACTGCAACAGAAGCCGCCAGCATGACACACAAGGCTACTAAGAAAATGAAAATATTTCTGATTCGCATTACATGCACCTCCAAAAATTTTTTGGGCCTGGAAATTTCGTTTCGGGAAAGTTGTTTCGGAAAGTCTGGACAATCGAAACCAGTGAAGCAGGGAGGATAAACACTGTCTTTTCCCGGAAAGTACCATACCAACGACTTTTGTCAAATTTCGCGATATGAGTCAAGGCGAAATCGAGTCTGGTAATGGTTTCCCTTCGCTTGCCAGCTACGCCGGACATCCCCAGCAAAACAACCCGGGGTCGGATCTTCGATTTACTGATTTTCCTGCTGACCCTTAGGGGTTTTCAGAAATCGGGCTCTTCTCGTTTACTGGTTCAATCGAGATCGAAGAGGATTTTCAAAGCCTGCCCTATTCGCGAAAGGGTTTCTTCGTCGACACGGCCCCTCGTTTTGACGAACCGGGCCCTCTGATCGACAGGCCTGGTTTGGAGACAATCGGCAACGGATTTTTTTGTCAAGCCGTTTTGGGCGTCAGGGATGATTTCGACATTCGTGATAATTCTGGATTTCCGCTCGCTCCATCCCGTGATCGGTACCACCTGAATCACAGGGCTTCTCTTGTTATATTCATCGTTGGTGACGACAATGCATGGGCGCTGTTTGCCCGTTTCAGACCCTTCCGTCGGATCCAGACGGACGTCGATGAGCATCCCCCGTTCCAGGGCGTTCATGAAGGCCACTCCGCAAGGTCTGCATTCGTCCATTCTCGTGTTTCCCGGTCTTCTTCGTAGACTTCCTCATACAAGGCCGCCGATTCCCGAAGGCGCTGTCTGGTGAGATCCTCGGCAAGCCGGTCAAGGGCGGTTCTCACGACTTCGCTCTTGTCCTTGAAACCATAGGACCGATATTCTTGAAGAAAAAGGAGGTTTGATTCCTTGAGACTGAATTTGGCCTGGTGCATTAGGTTCCCTCCCTTGAAAATTTCGAAAGTCCATTTCCAGGGCCCTATTTTAGGTGTTAATTTCAGGGTGTCAATATTGGCACCTTCAGGAAAACCGGTTGGGGTCAAGTCTTTACTTTTAGGGTTTTTGCCACCTGACTGGACGCGCATCGGGCTGTTCCGATCAAAACACAAAAAGTAAAGACTTGACCCCACAGGCTCATGAGTCAGAAGTATGATATATTATGTATATCTAAGAGGAGGGGAGAACAATGGCTCACAGTGTCCGGTTGGCGCGCTGGGGAAACAGCATAGGCGTTCGCTTGCCAAAACACGTGGTGGAGGTCTTGAACCTCAAGCCCGGAGGCTTTCTCAAAGTCTCTTTGGGCAAGGACAACTCAATAGTCCTGAATCCGGAAAGAAAATATCACCTGGAAGACCTGGTCTCGCGGATTACCGAGGACAATTGTCCTGGCGAATTCGACTGGGGCCCCGATGTCGGAAGGGAACAGCAATGAGTGAATGGGCTCCGGACCGGGGCGACATCATACGCGTCGATTTGAAACCCGTCAAAGGGCACGAACACGGAGGGAGAACCCGCCCTGTTCTGGTTCTCTCTCCTTATGAATACAATGTCCGCACAAACCTGTGCATCACGGTTCCCTTCACAACAAAGCAAAAAGGCTATCCCTTTGAAGTGGAGACGGGCACCTTCCCCATGAAAACCCGCGGTGTCATTCTGGCCGATGCTGTCCGAAGCATCGAATGGAAAACCCGAAACGCCCGGTTTATCGAGAAGGCCGACAAGGCCTTCGTCGATGATGTTCTCCTGAAGCTGGCCACCCTGCTGGCGACTGATCGTTGAATGAAAACCACGGGTTCAGACGTTACATTTGACATTGACAAAACAGCCCTCCCCACCGGACGTCGCAGGGCTCTCTTGTGAGCTTTCGGCACTTTACAGTATGGATTCCCCGAACATGAGAACCTCGCTTTTCATGATTTGCCGTCAGAAGCTGAAAGTGGACGAAGGGCCATTAACCATGACCCCGGGCGGCAATGTGTGTAAACTTATACATCAGTGATTGTCATGGCAATGACGGGGCGGTGTCCATCGGGACCGATTTTGAGCAGGGCACCGAAAGGCCGCGAAAAAATGGGGAGTTGAATCGGCTGGATGATCTGTCTTCACGTGTCACTGCTCGACGGGGCCCCGTACCTGTGGTCCGAACTGGCAGGCGTCGAAGCCCCGAAGGAGGGGACGACCGGCCTTTCAGGGGACCCCCTTTGGTACCCCTACGATCCCGGCGGTGCCTGCCTGCAAAAAGCCATAAAACCCGTTCTTCCCGGGTTTAGGGTCAACAAGCAAAACACCCTGCCCGTCACCTTGTGGCTTCCCTCAAGGGGCAGCCGGCCCGTGCGGTCCTACCTCAGGTATGACGACGAGGTGGATCGAAGGTACAAGGTCCGCATCGCGCCCTGGCGGACGATGGCGAGACCCCTTGATATGGAAGAACTGGTCGGGCTTTGTTCCATCGCCGAAGCACAAAACGGGCGGGGCGAAAAGCTTGTCCCGGGCTCTTCCCTTTCATGGATCGGCGCTGTATGGACCTGTGCCCTTGATATCGTTATGGGCGAAAACTTCCTGCCCGGGGTGTCCGAGGGAGAAAAGGGGCAGGAAGCGCGCTGGATTCCCATGCCGGACAACGAGCAGGAAGCCGAAATCAGGAAACTCGGCGATTCCATGCCCGGCATTTGCCGCTGCCTGACCGTTGCAGGCGAAGAACCTCCCCTTTATTCCCCCCTTGAAACGGCCAAAAACCTCGTGGCACGCATGACGGACCACCTTGTCCGCGAATCCGCGGGACATGCAAAAGATCAATGGCCAGGAGAGGGAGAAAAAGGTTTCTCGAGCATTCACGATGCCTGGATACATGCCCTCACTTCCCAAAACCCCGTTATCGAAGGTCCTGACGCCGCAGTGGCCGAATTCAAAAACCAGGTCGACCAGTGGCAGAGAAAGCTGGTCCTGGTGCGCCGGTCTCCTTTCCAGTTCTGCCTTCGCCTTCACGAGCCCGACACAGAAGCGCCGAAAGAAAAGGAGCCCCTCTGGAAAGTGGAGTACCTTGTCCGGCCCAAAGTCGACCCGACGCTTCAGGTTCCCGTGTCCCAACTATGGGACCCAAAAAGCCCGGGCAGCCGCGAGCTTGAAAAATACGGCTCCGATGTCCGGGAATATCTTTATACCGTGCTCGGCCAAGCAGCGAGAATCTGCCCGCCCATCGCCGAAAGCCTTGAAAGCAAGGCCCCCGGCGGTTTTCATGCCGACAACGGGGAGATCCTTGAATTTCTCAATGAAAGCGCCGGTAAGCTTGCACAGGCCGGTTTCACCCTCATGCTTCCCTCCTGGTGGATCAACAAGACACCGGGCCAAAAACCCCGGGTCAAGGTAAAGGTAAAGACGAATCCGGGTGAAAGCCCCGGGGGATTTTCCCTGGATTCTTTATTTCAGTTCAATTACAGGTTTTGTTACGAGGGCACGGAACTCTCGCTCGAGGAACTGGAAGAACTGGCCCGGCTCAAGTCCCCTCTTGTCCGGCTCAGGGGGCAGTGGACCAATATCAGCGAGGAGGGCATCAAAGCGGCGATAGATTTTCTGCGCAGGCAGAAAGAGGGCACTCTCTCGGGCAGGGAAATCCTGAAAATGAGCCTGGGTGAAGAGGGCGAGGCCGGGGGCTTCCCCATAGAGGACATCGAAACCGAAGGTTGGCTCAAAAAGGTGCTTGACAAGCTCAAAAAGAGCGTAAAACTCGAGGTAAAGAACCCGCCCGAAGGGTTCAATGGTGAGCTTCGTCCCTATCAACGGCGGGGATACTCGTGGCTCGACTTTTTGCAGGAGACGGGGCTGGGAGCGTGCCTTGCCGACGATATGGGACTTGGGAAAACCATTCAGACCCTTGCCCTCATCCAGAAGAAAAGGGAAGAAGGAGAAAACCGGCCCTTCCTCCTTATATGCCCCACATCGGTCGTGAACAACTGGAGGATGGAAGCCGAAAAATTCACCCCCCGCCTCGACGTGCTGGTTCATCACGGATCGGACAGAAAAAAGCAGGAGCGCTTCCAAAAGGAGGCGGCCAGGTATGCCATGGTCCTTTCCAGCTATGGCCTCATAACGAGGGATATTGACTTTCTCAGGGAAGTTCCCTGGGCCGGGATAGTGCTCGACGAGGCGCAAAACATACGGAACCACGAAACCAAAAGAGCCAGGGCGTGCCGTGCCGTCCCGGCAGGCTGCCGCATAGCCCTGACGGGCACCCCGGTCGAAAACCACGTGGGCGACCTGTGGTCCATAATGGACTTCCTCAATCCGGGATTGCTCGGAAACTATTCATACTTCCGGGCCAACTTCCACAGGCCCATCCAGGTGTGGAAGAATGAGGAAGCCGCCACGAGGCTCAGGAAAATCACCGCACCGTTCATTCTCAGGCGCCTCAAGACGGACAGGTCCGTCATTACGGACCTGCCCGAAAAAATCGAGACCAGGGAATACTGCAACCTCACCCGGGAGCAGGTCTCCCTCTACAAGGCCGTCCTCGACGAGGTGGAAGAAAAGATCGAAAGCTCCGAAGGCATGGAAAGAAAAGGGCTGATCCTCTCCACCCTCACCCGGCTGAAACAGATCTGCAACCACCCCGCCCAGTACGCGAAGGACGAAAACCCCGTCCCGGTGCGATCAGGCAAACAGAGCCGCCTTTTCGAAATGCTTCGTGAAATCCGGGAAGGGGGCGAAAGGTCTCTTGTCTTTACCCAGTACGCGGAAATGGGCCGGATACTTCAGCAAAGCCTTGTGGAGGAATTCATGGAAGACGTCTTCTTCATTTGCGGGGCCACCCCCAGAAAAAGACGCGACGAAATGGTGAGAATTTTCCAGGAAGACCAGGACGCCCCGCATGTATTCGTCCTCTCTCTCAAGGCGGGTGGGACGGGCCTCAACCTCAGCAGGGCCAACCACGTCTTCCACTATGACAGGTGGTGGAACCCCGCCGTCGAAAACCAGGCCACCGACAGGGCGTTCAGGATCGGGCAGAAAAAGAACGTGCTGGTTCACAAATTCGTTGTCGTCGGCACTCTGGAGGAGAGGATAGACAGGATGATCGAAAGCAAGAGTGAGATAGCCGAACAGGTCCTCGGCAAGGGTGAAGCAGGCCTCACAGAACTTTCGAACGAAGAGATAAAGAACCTGATCAAACTTGGCAAGGAAGCCGCGGGAGACTGAACCCATGAGAAACCACTGGCGTTACCGTGATTTTTACCCCGAATCTGAACCCAAACAAGTGCAGGGTGGAATAAAAGCCCAAAACAGAAAAGGAGCCTTCGCGAAAACGTGGTGGGGCAAACGGTGGATAGAGGTGCTCAAGAATTTCGAAATCGGCAAAAGACTGGTCAGGGGAAAACGCTACGCACGGAAAGGGCAGGTCGTCAACCTTGACGTTACGAAGAGTCGCGTAAAGGCGAAGGTACAGGGGGCACGGGTAAAACCTTATGATATCTTGATAGAAAACGACACCATCCCCGATAAACAGTGGCAACAGGTAATTACCGCCTTGTCGGGACAGCCCCGCTTCGTGTCCTCCCTTCTTTCGGGCGAGATGCCCCAGAATATCGAGGAAGTCTTCAACCGGGCGGGCCTTTCACTTTTCCCCGGGGAAGAAGAACTCCGCTTTGGCTGCTCCTGCCCGGATTCTTCCAGCCCCTGCAAACATATTGCCGCCGTCTTCT
>JBKHBH010000004.1:0-52899 GCA_046542505.1 Thermovirgaceae bacterium
CAGGTCGCCCCACGGCCTGAAATGGCCTATACTGTCCCCTGTTCCTGCATTGCGAAAGGGGTATTCTTCAACAAGGGGGATTTCATGAGATTCCTGATAATGACACTGTCTTTCGTCACACTTGTCCTCTACGGTCATGCCATCGCCGGGCTCTGGGGATATTTCATCGGCAAACCGGGGATATCGGCCATTCTCCTGGGTCTGGCGGGAGGAACGGCCTCCGGCGCCGGGGCTGTGATCCTCTGGCACAGGTACATGGTAAAAGGTCTTTTTGGAGGGAAATCTGAAGAGTCAACAGAAGAACCAAAAGACCGGGAATCAGACGGAACCTGATCTCCAAAATCGGGAACTGCCCGTTTCTTCAAGTCCCTGAAGGAGAAACCTTTCGCCAGCCTCCCTGAGCTCTTGTATTCCATGGCGCCCCGTTCGCGCACACTCCTTTGCGGGATGACCGCAAAGAAAACACCGCCTCGGCGGGAACCCAAAGGAGGCCCGGGACAGCGCCCCTTCAGGGAGGAGAACGTCAATATCCAAAACAGCGCCCCAGGACGGGGTTTCCTCAAGGACCATCGCCTCTTTTTTGACCTTCTCCGGGACGACACCCTGGACCGCGAAAAGCAGCGCGGGCCCTGCACCGTTTTCAAGCATCCACCAAGAGAGTATCTGCCCTGGATTATTACGGATCTTTTCAGACAGGCGAAACCCGACCACATCGACAAGAGTCCGTGATCCTGACAATTCCTTGGGATAGCCGGGAATATTCAGCGAGACCTGCATCACCAGCGCGGCGGAGTTGAAAATATGTTTCTGGAGCCTGGCTCTTGCCTCGCGCCCCGAAAGGACCCTGTCAAGAGCCTTCACGAAAGGTCTCTCCAGGCGTCGGCGAGTCTGCCCACAGCCTTCGCAATGAGAGGGGAGCCTGTTCGGCTGATGGAGAGCCTGACCGAGCCTGTCTCGCGGCCGGAAAGGGAAAACTCCCTGCCGCAGGCCACCTCGACGCCGGCCTTCGTGGCCAATTCGGCAAGGGCTTGATCCTGTGCGCCGGGCAGGGTAACCCAAAGGTATATTCCCCCCTGGGGGACGTCGAAAACCGCCTCCGGGAGGTGTTGACCGAATTTTTGGGCAATCTGCCGCATGCGCACCGACATGGCCGCTCTCGCCGTTTCCAGACAGGGTTCCAGATGGCCTTCCTCAAGAAAGGCCGCAACAAGGCGCTGGAGGAGAGACGATACGGCTCCCGCAGAACGCGAGAGGGTCTCGCAAAAATCCCACAGGATCTCGTCAGGGACAAGGGCGTACCCCTGCCTGATGCCGGGAAAAAGCAGCTGGCTGAAGGACCCGAGGTAGATGACCTTTTCGGCCGATTCGAGAGCCCGCAATGCCGGTACGGAATGTTCCCCGTATCTCAGTTCCCCGTAAGCGTCGTCCTCGATGATCCAGAAGCCTCGCCGGGCCGCAACCTCAAGGATCGCCTTTCGGCCTTCGTGGGAGAGGGTCCGCCCTGTGGGGTTCTGGAAGCTGGGAACAAGGTACAGAACGTCCGTTTGGCCCATCCGGCGGCATGATTCAAGAATCCCTTCAACATCGAGAGGAACCGAACGGAGCGAGAGGCCTGCATTTTCCGACATGGAAAGGGCGTCAGGGTACGTGAGTTCTTCCACCCAGACTCTCTTGACACCGCGCAAGGCAAGGGTCTGGAAGGAGAGAAACAACCCCTGCTGAACGCCGCTGGTCACAAGGACATTCTCCCACCTGGCGGGGATGCCGCGGGTTGCGGCATGCCTTACCAGAGCCTGGCGCAGTGCCTGAAGCCCCGGCAAGGGCGCACCCTCAAGGACAGCATGGCCGTACCGGCTGAACACCAGCCTGCTGAGGGTGGAAAGTTTCTCCCATGGCATGAGATCAGCGGAAGGGAGCCCGGAGGCCATGTCGATAAGCGGAGGCGCCTCTTTCCGGGAAACGGGATGGAGGCGAAATCTCGAAGTCACGAAGGTTCCACGCCTTCCGCTTCTGCGGAGATATCCTTCATCTTCGAGCAGGTCATAAGCCAAAGTGGCCGTCGTTCGGCTGATCCCGAGCTCCGACGCCAGTTCCCTCGTACCCGGAAGCCTGGTGCCATCAGCAAGGGTCCCGCTTTCGATCATTCGCATGAGATGTGCCGTGATCTGGCGGTAGAGCGGTATCTCGGAACGGCGTTCCAGGGGAATTTCAAGCACCGGGCGCACCACGCTTTCGTCGGTAGTGCCAATATCATACCTGTTCCGGATGCCCTGGGCGATGTTTTCAGGAAAAGTTTCGCAAAAAGGACAAGAGCCTCTCCATTTCGTCCTCCCGCCCCACACTCGCACGGATCCACCCTCCCGACTCTACTGAATCGGAGAAAACGGGTTCCGGATCCTTGAGATTCAGCCCATGCAGCTCTGCCGTTTCAAGCACCGATTGCGTTTTCTGGTTTCCCCTGAGCAGGACGAAATTGCCTCCGCTGGGATAGGCCTTCCACCCGGGAAGCCTGTTGACATCTTCCAGAAAACGGTCCCTCGTGTAGGAAATGGACGCGACGCGGCGTTCCATCCATTTTCTGTATTTGAGGGCGAGAAGGGCTGCTTCCTGGGAAAAGATGTTGATGTTAAAAGGCGGTTTAACACTATCCAGCCGTTCCCGTGTCGTCCGCGCACAGACGGCGTACCCCACCCGGAGGCCCGCCAGCCCCCAGGCCTTCGAAAAGGTCCTCAAAACGACCAGGTTCTCCGGCAACGGCCTGCCGGTAAAATGATCCAGTATCGACTTTCCGGAAAACTCCGCATATGCCTCGTCAACGACGACGATTCCACCTGACAGCTGGATGACCTTTCTCACCAGATCCTCGGGAAGGACTTTCCCCGTGGGATTGTTCGGGCTGTCCAGCAAAACAAGCGCAGGAGGATTGGCCGAAAGGGCATCCAAAAGTTTCTCCCCTGGCACATGAATTTCTTTCTCACCTGGCTCTAGGGACACGCATTTACGCCTGGCACCGTAGATTCGACAAAGCGCCTCATATTGCGAAAAGCACGGTTTCAGTGTGAGGACCACTGATCCGGGCCCGGAAAACGCCGAAAAAAGCATTTGCAGGATTTCATCGCCACCGTTTCCCACGGTGATGTTTTCCTCGGAGAAGTCCAGTTCGTCTGCGAGAGCGACACGCAGCCGCCTGTTTTCGGGATCCGGATAGCGGTTGAAAACCAGTTCGGGAAGGAGCTGTCTCAGCTCTTCCTTGAAGGCCGGAGCCATATCGTAGGGACTCTCGTTCTTGTCGAGCCGGGCCGGCCCGGAAGCGGCGGAAGTCCCTTCGAAAACAAAAGCACGGTTCAAGGGCATGTCTTTTATCCTCCTGCCAGTTTATTATGGTAATGTGTTTTTTTGAACACACGAACCGGAGTTTATCACTCTCGACGATATCCTGTCAACGACTTTTTTCTTTCGTGTCGGGCCCTTTACAAGCCAGTCGGGTGTGTGCTATTATCCCGGCCATGTGACTGCCATGCTACTTCTTTAGCTTGACGCATTTCCTCGGAGGTCCCTATGACGCGCTTTATCGAAAAAACCTCAAGACAAAATATTTCCTCCTGCAAAAACCCGACCGGGAGACGTCCCTCATGACCAGGATTCCGAAAGGTTTCAGGAACTACGCCGATCCGCTTGCCACAGCCATGGAGCATTCGAGGGGAGTCTTTTTCGATTCTTTTGCATCCTGGGGGTACCGTGTTTTTTCCCCGTCCAGGGTGCAGCTTCTCTCGATATACTGGGACCGTCTCCCTGCCGGAGTCAGAGACCGGATCATAACGCTGACAACCCCTTTCGGTGAACAGGGCTGTCTTTGCCCCGATCTTACCCTGTCGGCCGTCTCGCACCTTTTTGCCCATCATGCTCCCGAGGAAAGGCCTCTCAGGATCTGCTACGCAGGGCAGATTTTTCGTGTTCCGAATCCGCCCGAAACACACATAGAGCGCTACCAGGCCGGCGCCGAACTTCTGGGCTGGGAGGGCCATGGTGCGGATGTGGAAATCCTCTCCCTGATGATGAACACCCTTGACCGTTTGTATCACGAGGACGCCATCGTCGTTTTGGGGGACGTGAATATCATGGAGCACCTGCTTCGGACGGTGGAGCCTTCAATTGCAGGAGCGTTGCGTGACGCCCTTTTGAAGGGCTCTCTTTCAGACTATTTTTCTATCCTGGAAAGCCGGAGGGTCCCGGAACCGTCCCTTTCACACCTCTCGAGTCTTCCGACTCTCAAGGGAGGCACCCGCGTTCTGGAAGAGGCAACCCGGAAACTGCCCGGTGATTCCCCCCTTTCCGAGCTCAGGCAGATTTCGCGGGAACTGTGCCTTCTCGGATTCGAAGACAGGATCCGTTTCGATCTGTCCCTCCTCAGGAGACTCGGCTACTACAGCGGACCGGTTTTTGAAATCTACAGCCCCCGTACAGGCAAGGCCCTCGGAGGCGGAGGCCGTTATGACAGGCTCCTGAACCTCTACGGCATTGTCGGCCAGGCGGTGGGATTCGGACTGGATCTTGAACTGGTGGCCTCCTCTGCTTCCCGGGGCGAAACATCACATTCGGAAACCATCATGGCATGGACGGGAGAACTGGACCCGGCGGAAGCCTTGTCTGCCGCCGAGTCCATAAAACGCGGGGGGCTTCCTGTCGAACTCAGCTGGACACCAGACCGGAAGGCATCAATCGCACTGGCTCGACGACGCAGGTACCGATGGTGGACAGACCTCTCCGGTGAAACCGTTTTCGATCTGGCAAAGAACACGCATACAAAAAATCTCTCGTGGCTGGAGACACAGAAAAGATGCTGACCATCGCCCTCCCGACGGGAAGAATGCTTGAGATCTGCCGCAAAATCCTGAAAGGGTTCGGCCTCCCTTGCGATGGCCTCGAACACAGAGGTCGATCCCTCGTCGTCGAGGAAAAGGAAACCCGTTACCTCCTCGCCAAACCTATGGACCTTCCCGCCTATGTCCATTACGGCACCGCCGACATCGCTTTCGCCGGAAGTGACGTCATTCGGGAAAGAGGTGGTTCGCTTGTGGAGATAGCCGACACCGGAGAAGGGCGCTGCCGCCTCGCAGTAGCCGGGCCCGCGGGGCTGGCCGAACGCTTCATGGGCCATGAGAGTGGTCTCATGGGGCTTCGCATCGCAACGAAGTACCCGGTCATCACCAATGATTATTTCGCGTCCCGCGGCGTCCAGCCAGAGATCATCACCCTTCACGGCTCCATCGAGCTCGCGCCGCTTCTGGGGTTGAGTGACTGCATCCTTGACATCGTCCAGACGGGGAACACCCTGAAAGCGAACCGGCTCCGAGTACTGGAAGACGTGGCACCCGTTTCGCTCCGGATCGTCGCGAGCCGGAAAAGCACGCAGACGAAATGGGAACATTTCGACAGGATTCTTTCCAGAATAAGACAAATGAAAGGTGGCCGTTTTGATGAACACGCCCTTCCGGCGAAAAACAACTGAAACCGACGTATCACTGACGCTTTCCGCCCGCGGACAAATCCGCATCGAAACACCTTCACCGTTTCTTTCACACATGCTGGAGCAGTTGATCCATCATGCAGGGTGGGGCATCGATCTTTCTGCCGAAGGCGACACGTCCATCGACTTCCATCACCTGACGGAAGACACGGGCATCGTCCTCGGACAGGCGCTGTTGTCTCTGCGCGAGGCAAAGCCGATAAAACGATACGGATGGGCCGTCATTCCCATGGACGGATCCTGTGTCCTTTTTTCTGTCGATGCCGGCGGCAGGGGCGGCTGTTTCTTCGAAGGCGGCTTCCCCTCGCCGCGATGCGGCGATTTCGACATGGAACTCGTTCCCGAGTTTTTTCGCGCCCTTGCCAGGGAAGCCAAAATGACACTGCACATCCGCATCATTGCGGCCGACAATTCTCACCATGCAGCAGAAGCGATCTTCAAGGCCGCCGGCGTCTCCCTCTCCCGGGCCTTTGAAAAAATCGGGCGTGATTCAAGCACCAAGGGAACCTGGACATGATCGGCGTAGTTTCCTATGGGGCGGGCAATATCGGGAACATTCTCCGCGCACTGGCTTTTCTCGGACATGAAGCATCCCTTTTGCGGACCCCCGATGATCTTTCAGAAGCATGCAGCCTGCTGGTCCTGCCCGGCGTCGGAGCCTTCCCCCCGGCTATGGCCGCATTGAAACGGACAGGATGGGACCTTACGCTGCGTCACTGGGCGCAATGGGGGAAGCCGCTTCTGGGCATCTGTCTGGGCATGCAGCTTTTGTGCGAAGCGAGCCTGGAAGACGGCCTGCACGAAGGTCTGGGCCTGGTCGAAGGGACCGTCGCCGGACTCGAAGGTGCATCCCGGCTTCCTCATATCGGTTGGAACACCATATCATGGATAAATCTTCCCGAGCGCTTCAAAAGAATCCCGCGCTGCCGGTTCTGTTATTTCGTACATAGCTACGCCCTGCCTCCCGGACCCGACACGATCGGAGTGTCCAAAACAGGTTCCGCCGTTTTCTCCGCGGCTGTCGCGAGGGGTTCCATCACGGGATTCCAGTTCCATCCCGAAAGAAGCGGACGTGAAGGGCTCTTTCTGCTGGCTCATGTAATCGGTACACTGGAGGCGACACCATGAATATTTATCCGGCCATAGACCTGTATGGCCAAAAGGTGGTCAGACTCTCCAAAGGAGACTACAACAGGATGACCGAATACGGCAGCGACCCTCTTGAATGGGGTCGGCTCTTTCGGGACAGCGGGGCGGGCTGGCTTCACATCATCGATCTCGAGGGGGCAAAAGCAGGAAAACCCGTCCACATGGAGGTCCTGCGGAAACTCGTCGGACTTGGCCTTCAGGTTCAGTACGGAGGCGGAATCAGGGACGTAGAAAGCGTCAGACAAGTCCTCGAGTCGGGCGCATCAAGAGTGCTTCTCGGAAGCCTTCTCCTGGAAACGGAACAGTCGCCTGCAGAGCTTTTTACCCGCTTCGGCCCGGCCGTTACTCCGGCTGTGGACATCCGGCACGGCCGGGTCGCCTCGGCGGGGTGGACCCGGCTGAGCAGTACCAGTGGGAAGGAATTTACCAAAATGCTTGTCGCGGAAGGATTCACCACTTTCCTTTTCACATCCATCGAAAGGGACGGCACCCTTGAGGGACCGGACCTTTCCTTGTACGCCGCGTTGAAAGAAGACTTTCCCCGTATCCGGATCATGGCCGCCGGAGGCATTTCCTCCCTCAAGGACCTGCTTTCTCTGGAACAGGCGGGAGTAGACGGCGCCGTACTCGGAAAATCGCTCTACGAAGGGCGGATCAACCTGAAGGAAGCGCTGGAGGTCCTTGCAGGATGCTGACGAAGCGGGTCATTCCCTGCCTGGATGTCAAAAACGGACGCGTCGTCAAGGGAATCCGGTTCAAAAACCTCACCGACGCGGGAGACCCTGCCGAGCTGGCGTCGGCCTATATGGACGAGGGGGCCGACGAGGTGGTCTTTCTGGACATCTCCGCTTCATCAGAGCGCCGAATGACCATCCGAGAATGGGTCAGGCGCACGGCGGAAAGGCTTTTCATTCCCTTCACGGTCGGGGGAGGCATCTCTTCAGTAAAGGAAGCCAGAAAAATCGTGGAACTGGGCGCCGACAAGATATCCCTCAACACGGCGGCTGTAAGCGATCCCCGCCTTATCTTTGAATGCGCCCGCCTTCTCGGGCGCCAGGCCGTCGTGGTTGCCGTCGACGCGGCTAAAAGGGGCCCCGCAGACTGGGAGGTTTTCATCCAGGGAGGGAACACCGCCACGGGACTGGATGCCGTACAGTGGGCAATGGAAGCCGAGGCGAAAGGCTGCGGCGAGATCCTCCTGACGTCTATCGACCGCGACGGGACAAGGGACGGATATGACCTTGATCTCATCGAGGCGGTCGCCTCCAGCGTCAAGGTCCCCGTCATCGCCTCCGGCGGAGCAGGCGAAGCGCCTCATCTCGCCGAAGCTTTCCGTCGCGGCGCCGAAGCAGTCCTTGCCGCTTCGATTTTCCATTACGGCCAACTGCGCATCGGCACCCTGAAAGACTACCTGGAATCCGCCGGATTTCCCGTACGAAAGGATGAATATTCATGACAACACAACTTGACGATATCGTCTTCGACGAAGCGGGACTGGTCCCGGTGATCGTCCAGAACGCCTCGACGGGGATGGTTCTCATGATGGCCTGGGCAAACCGAAAGGCCCTGGAACTCACCCTCAAAAGGGGAATCATGGTTTTCTGGAGCCGATCGCGCAAACAAATCTGGGAGAAGGGCGAGACCAGCGGCAACACTTTGTATTTGCGCGAGCTCCGTCTCGATTGCGACGGCGACGCCCTTCTCGCTTTGGTCGATCAGACAGGACCGGCATGTCACACGGGAAACCGGTCTTGTTTTTCCCGCACCGTCACGACCTTCAGGGCGGGCAGCATCGCCTTTTTCGACAAACTTGTCTTTACGATTTCATCAAGGGCCGGGGCCTTTTCACAAAACAGTTATACCGCCCGCCTCCTCGCGGCAGGGAATGAGCGGATCGGCCAGAAAATCGGCGAGGAAGGCGTAGAAACGGCCATCGCAACGGCCCTGGGCAAAGGTGAAAAAATCCTCTACGAGATGTCTGACCTTCTCTACCACTGCCTCGTCGCCTTGCAGGCCTTCGACTTGTCCCCAGCGGACTTATGGGAGGAACTCGAAAGCCGTCACGGAGGGGACCAATGACGCGCCGGGCCCTGATCTTCGACGTGGACGGCGTGCTGGTGGACACGGACCGGTCTTTCCCCAACGTGGTGATAACCGCCATCCAGTGGTGGAGCCGGTTCAGGCTCGGCGTAAGAACCGATGCACAGCCTTTCACCAGGGAACATTACGACATCACGAAAAACCACGGCTCCTTCAACGATGATTACACCATCGCCTGGACATTCCTCTCCCGTGTCGCCGCATTGGGCAAAAGGCGCCTTTCGGAATGCCGCCTCACGCCGGGACGCTGGAAACAGATCATAAGTTCCTGCAGATCCGCCGACCCTGTCCCCTGGGTCCTTGAAACCTTCGGGAAAGAAATTCCCCTGCAGGGATTCCGCGACCTTTGCGATGAAATCTATTTCGGCACCGGAACTCTTGAAAGCGCCCGGGGAAGGAAGCCTGCTTTCATCACAATGCGCGGACTCTGGAACCTTGAACGGTCCATGCTGAGGGTGCCCTGGACATGTTTCGGCGATCCTGTCGGCATTTACACGGGGCGGACCCGTGCCGAACTCTCCCTCGCTCTGTCGCTGTTGGGTTGGACGGACTTCCCTTGCGAAGCCTGCGTCACCCTTGATGACGGGATAGCGAAGCCTTCCCCTGAAGGTTTCAGGAAGCTCGAGAAAACCCTTGGCTGCGATGAAGTTCTCTATTTTGGCGACACCGAAAGCGACAGACTGGCGTTTGAGGGCTACGGCAAGGGGCGCTTCATTCCCGTCGGCCCGCTTTTTGGAAAGGGCGCCGCGGAAAACCTGCCCGCGGCTCTGGCGAGAGAATTTCCCGGGCTCGGCCACATCCTCTGAAAGAGGGACAGGTTCTCACCACTGGGCTCCCTCGACAAGGACGGCAAGATCTTCGGCCAGCCGTGCATAGCCGGCGGCATTCGGGTGGATGAGATCACTTTTGAGCGAGGAATCCAAAAGAATCCGGCGAAGTGAGCGCCCTTCATAGAGGGCTCCCGTTTCATGGGCGATCTTTTCGTAGAAGGAAGGCACCGTCATGGAAAGACCCGGCTCGGGGACACCGACGATGACCAGGTCGGTGGCTGTCCGCTTCACGGCCCTGGCCATCTCGTGAAGGTTTTCCGACGTCTTTTCGAGAGGCAGTCCCCGAATCAGGTCGTTTCCCCCATGACACAGGACGACGAGAGTCGGCCTGTGTTTTTCCAGAAGTCCCGACAGGCGTTTGAGTCCCTCTTCCGACACCTCGCCCGGAACTCCGGCATTGACCACGGGGACACCGAGTCGTTCTTCCAGGCGTTTCGGGTATGACTTTCCGGCCGGTGCTCCGGTGCCGTAGGTAATACTGTCTCCGAAGGCGAGGATCAGGCTGTGACTGCCGAGGGGCGCAATATTGGCAGCGAAAGCCCCCACAGGCAACAGGAGAACCAAAAAAAGAAGGGCGAACCCAATTTGTCTGGTCATATCTCGAGAACACCCGGCTTTCAGGCCGGTGGCCCTTTCCTAGTGGCGTCCCTCGTGCTCCATCAGGTGATCCAGCACCGGGCGCGCCTCCTCGGAGCGAAGGTACTCCCAGGTTTCCTTCGGGACGAGACGCCTGACGCCTTCCCAGTCATCTTTCCTGACGAGATCCCTGACCGTCGATGCCGAGACTATGGTCCCGTCCTCGAGCCGGAGGCGCTCGATCTCCAGAAGCTCCACCCCGCATGGGGGAAGGATGTCCTTCATGGCCGCATTATAGGATCCCGTCACGGGACAATACGGCTCCGTTCCGACGAAACGTTTCTGAATGCCGAGTTCCGGGACAAAAAGGTTGGCGAACATGGTGACATCGAGATGGGCCTGCACGGACGCTACTTTCTGTGCGGAAGAGCCTTTCATGAAATAGGATGGGAAAGTCGCAGGCGATACGGCGTAGTCTCCGCTTCGCAGCACTGTCACGTTAGATAGATGTGAGGTCCCTTTTTTGACCAGATCAAAACGATGGCGGAAGGGAAAAGATGACAAGTCAGCCTCGACGACGATTACGTAGAGGTGGCCGCTCTTTTGTGAAGCCTGTTCGATGAGATACCGGTGCCCGAGGGTGAAGGGGTTGCAGTTGACCACCACGGCTGCAACAGGGCTTCTGCCTTCGCAATCAGCTTTCATGTCGGCCAGGTAATTCCGGAAATCATCTATCCCAGGGTGTCCCATCTCCAGAACCGCCGCTTCCTCCCCGTATCGGGCAAGCTCCCTGAAACCCATGGATCTGAACCGGGAAGCCGCGTTGGGCCGGGTAAAAACAAAAAGATGGGTCATTCCCCTGGAGCGTGCGTACTCGACGAGGCGGGTCGTCATGGTCCCCGAGAGCCCGGCTTCCTGCCACTGGGGATCAATGGCGAACATTTTCAGCACTTTGCCTTTAAGGCTTCCCGTTCCGACAATCACACCGTCCTGGTCCTCGACGACGACAGCGGCATCAGGAACCTCTTCAAAGACAAGGCCGCTTTCTTCTATAAACTCTTTTATCCTCGCCGCTTCCTCTCGCCCGACGGGCGACAAAAGACGGATATCGAAGCCGAACATGCTTTTTCAACACCTCCGATTTCTTCAAAACACACTATCTCCGGCGCAGCTCCCTCTTCAGAACCTTTCCGATACTCGACCTGGGAAGCTCCTCGACAAACTCCACGAGTCTCGGAACCTTGTAATGGGCCAGGCGATTCCTGCAGAAAGAAAGAATCTCCCTGACGGGAATTTCCGTTTCAGGATTTGTGACGACATAGGCTTTTATGATTTCACCGCTGATCGGGTGGGGAACGCCTACAACGGCACATTCTCTTATTTCCGGAATTTCCTGCAGGACGGCTTCAACTTCCGTGGGGTACACGTTGAACCCCCCGACGATGATAATATCCGTCTCCCTGTCAAGGATGGACAGATATCCTTCTTCATCCAGACGCACCACATCGCCGGTGTTGAACCAGTCGTCCTTTACCCTCTCCGCCGTTTGCTCTTGATCCCGGAAATAGCCTTTGAACACCGAGGGCCCCCTGAGCCACAAGACCCCTTCCGTGCCGGGAGGCACGACCTTTCCCTCGCCGTCGCGAACCTGGACATCGTAGCCGTCCAGGATTGTTCCGGCCGTCCCGAGTTTCTGTGAAGCGTAATTCGGGTTGACGGACACAACGGGGGAAGTCTCCGTCAACCCGTATCCTTCAAGCACGCCCACGCCGAACATTTTTCTGGCCCTGCCGTCAAGTTTCTCGGGGAAGCGGTCCCCTCCGGATATGAGAATTCTCAGAGACGCCGGTGGAACGGCACCTCTGGCTATGGCTCCCAAAAGCAGGGTGATCATGGTAGGAACGGCAATAACGACGGACACGTCCGCCGCCCGTATCGCTTCCAGCGTCGTCTCGGCGGGCATGAAGGCAGGAAGAATCACCTGAGAAAAACCGCCCACCAGGGGCAGCAACCCGCTTGTGGTAAACCCCAGGGCATGGAAATTGGGCAACACGTTTAAAAAGTTGTCACCTTCCCTGAGATCCGTGAAGTGCTCCACCGACCGGAGGACATTGTCCAACAGGTTGCCGTGGGTGACAGGGACCGCCTTTGGCGTTCCCGTTGTGCCTGACGTATAGAAAAGAACCGCCGTTTCCGGATCCGTAAGGGAAACGGTCCGTGCCTCAAACGCCGCAGGGGGCGGCCCTTCGAGAGGTGTCGTTATCGCAGGGATTCCGGTCCGGCCAAGATCTTTCGCAACCTGTTCCATCCCCTGGGGAAGCATCACCCCGCAAACCTCACCGTGTATGAGGTTTGCCGCAATGGCCGACTTCCCCGCCTGGAGATTGAGCGGGACGAGCGTCCCTCCCAGTTTCCACACGGCAATCATCAGGGCAAGAAAAACCGGGGAATTCGGCAAAAGCACCGCGAGCCGGCTTCCTTCCTGAAACCCCGCTTCCCTCAGGACTTCCTCACATTTTCCCGCAAGATCCGCAAGGACCCTGCGGGACCACCAGGTCCCTCTCCACCAGAATGATTTTTCTCCGTTGCATCTGACACATTGCTCGAGAATCCGGTTTTCCAGGCGCATCGTCAAGGCAAGATCCCCCCGCTTTTTTGGAAATCAATCTGCCGCTCAAAGGAACAAGTCACCGGAAACGGACTGTTCCTTCCCTGTCACGAAAACGGCGGATCAAAATCCCGCATAGATACATTTATTGTACATTATGAATTTCCTGAATTATTCCGAACTACAGGACAAGTCCCAAAAAAGCCAGCCACGCCGACGCCACAGGTAGAAGTTCTTCGGGAACGTCATATCTCGGGTGATGAAGCCCTAACTCCGATCCGGTTCCCAGGAGCATGAAACAGGACGGGACTTCAAGAGAATAAAAGGAAAAATCTTCCCCTGAAAGTATCGGCCGCGGCATCTCTTCCACAAGGTCTTCATCCAAAAAAGAGCGTCCCAGGGCAAAGACGTCTTCAGTAACTTCGTCGTCGTTGACCAGGCTCGGGTAATTCCGGGTGTATTCTACGGTGGCGATCGCCTTGTGTCCCCGTGCGACGAGCGGGACCATCTCCTCGAGCCGGTTCTGTAGATAATCCCTGACATCCTCTGAAAAGGTCCGGAGCGTTCCCCAGAGGTGAGCTGACTGGGGAATGATGTTGTATGCTTCACCCGCTTCTATCTGTCCGAACGAGATAACCGCCGTTTCCATGGGGTCCATCTCCCGCGTCAGGAGGCTCTGGACGGCCAGAAGGATATGAGCGGCGACAATAGTGGGGTCCACACCCAGGTGCGGGGAGGCGGCATGCGCGCCGGAGCCCTCGATGACAACATGAATCCGGTCCGACAGGGCTGTAACGGTTTTCTTTTTCGTCCTCAACTGGCCATAGGGGATCATGGGCCAGAAATGCAACCCGACCATCCGGCCGACTTGATAGGAAGTAAACAGTCCGCCCTCAATGATTTTTTTGGCACCACCCTTGCCCTCTTCCGCAGGTTGGAACAAAAAAATAACGGGCCTTTGAAGTTCATCGGCCCGTGCTGAAAGGATCCTTGCCGCCCCCAGAAGGGAAGCCATGTGGGAATCATGCCCGCAGGCATGCATGAGTCCAGGAAAACAGGAAGCAAAAGGCAGATCCGTTTCTTCCTGGACGGCAAGAGCATCCATATCGGCCCTCAGCACAAGAGCCGGTCTCGCGATATCATTTCTGAGGATACCGATGACCGATGTCGCCGTGCCAAGCCCCCTCACGACCTCCATGGACGGCATGGCATCAAGGGCCGTAGCAATCCGAGAGGCTGTGATGTTTTCCTCGTAGGCCAGTTCGGGAAACTGGTGAAATTCCCTTCTCCAGCCCACGATCTGGTCCATGATATCTTCAGCGTCGCCGGTCAGGGCGTCTCGCAAACATCCAAGTGTCGATGGGTTATGCTCAATCATCGTTTCTCCTTCCGGCTCGGCAGACGGCCCGGATAATCCTCGGGAAGATGTGTTTCATGCAGGGGAAGCAATCGTGAAGCGACATATCTGTGTTAGTGTATCATACATAAAGATATATGAACCATTTTCCTGAATCCATGAAGGGGGATCTTCCATGTCCGCACCCTGGGTCGAAATCAAAAACCTCTCGGAACACAAAGACCGCGAGGTCGCCATCAAGGGATGGATGTACAACAAAAGGAGTTCCGGGAAAATTCACTTTCTGCAGCTTCGTGACGGGACGGGATTCGTCCAGGCCGTCATGGCCAAGGCCGAAGTTCCGGAGGATACGTTCCTGGAAGCGAAAGGTCTCTGGCTGGAGGCCTGCGTGGAGGTGTCTGGTATCGTAAAAAGCGACGAGAGGGCCCCATCGGGCTATGAATTGACCGTCACGGATTTGAGGGTTTTTCACAACCCGCAACAGGAATACCCAATCGGGAAAAAGGAACACGGCATCGACTTTTTGCTGGACAACCGGCATTTGTGGCTGCGAAGCCAGCGCCAGCGCGCAGTCATGAAAATCAGGGACCAGGTGATCTGGGCGGCAAGGGAATACCTTCACGGCGAAGGTTTCCTGCTCGCCGACAGTCCGATCCTAACGGGTTCCATCGGCGAAGGCGCTTCCGGACTCTTCGAGGTCCCCTATTTCGATGAAGGAACGGCCTATCTGGCCCAGACGGGACAGCTTTATGCCGAGGCGGCGGCAGCCGCCTTCGGAAAGGTCTATACTTTCGGGCCCACCTTCAGGGCGGAAAAATCCAAGACGCGCCGGCATCTGACGGAGTTCTGGATGGTCGAGCCCGAAGTGGCCTTTTATGATCACGAGGACAACATGAAACTCCAGGAAAACCTCGTATCCGCCATCGTGACAAGCGTCCTCGAGAATTGCCGGGCGGAGCTCAAGACACTGGAAAGGGAGACGGAGCCCCTGGAAAGGGTCCATCCCCCATTTTACAGGATCAGCTATGACGAAGCCGTCAAGATGCTTCAGGATCTCGGCAACACCATTGAATACGGCATCGATTTCGGCGGAGACGACGAGACGGTCCTGACGCAGCAGTTCGACAAGCCCGTATTTGTCGAGTGCTATCCGAAAAAGGTCAAGGCCTTCTACATGAAACAGCATCCTGACCGGGAAGATCTCGTCCTCTGCGACGACCTGCTGGCACCGGAAGGTTACGGCGAGATCATAGGTGGATCCCAGCGTGAGGACGATTACGACCTTCTCCTCTCGAGGATCAGGGAGGAAGGACTCCCCGAGGAGTCCTACGAGTGGTATCTCGACCTGAGGCGCTACGGAACCTTCATCCACAGCGGGTTCGGCCTGGGAATCGAGAGGCTGGTCAGCTGGATCTGCGGCCTTCATCACATCAGGGAGGCCATCCCCTTCCCCAGGACCATCTACCGGCTGAATCCCTGAACTTTTAAAAAAGGCCGTTAAAAGAAGCCCCGCATGATAATCATGCGGGGCTTCTTGCGCGCTTCTTTCTTTCGCAAAGCGGGGTGCTTCCTAGAAACCTTGTTCTATCATGGCTTTCGAAACGCGGAGGAATCCTGCAATGTTGGCGCCTATCACGTAGTTGCCCGGGGAACCGAATTCCGCCGCGGCTTCCATGCAGTTTTTGTGGATATCTTTCATAATCCCCTTCAGGCGCTGGTCGACTTCTTCCCTCGTCCAGAAGAGCTTCAGGCTGTTCTGGGACATCTCCAGGCCGGAAGTGGCCACCCCGCCGGCATTTGCAGCCTTGCCGGGAGCCAGGGTAATGCCCTTTTCAAGCAGGAACTCAGTGGCGTCGAGGCTGGTTGGCATGTTCGCCCCTTCGGAAACGACGCGACAGCCGTTGTCCACAAGCACTTTCGCGTCATCAAGCTCGAGCTCGTTCTGCGTCGCGCAGGGAAGTGCAATCTCAGCCTTGGCAAGACCCCAGGGCCGTTTGCCTTCATAATATTTCGCGGTCGGGAATTTCTCCACATACTCGCTGATGCGACCACGCTTGACGTTCTTGATTTCCATGATGTAGTTCCACTTTTCTTCGTCGATTCCGTCTTCGTCAATGATCGTTCCGCCCGAATCGGACATGGAGATGACCGTGGCCCCCAGTTCACGCGCTTTCGCGGCCGCATGCTGCGCCACGTTGCCGGAACCGGATATTAGAATCCTTTTGCCTCCGATGGAATCTTCTTTGCTCTTGAGCATTTCCTCAGTAAAGTATACGGCGCCATATCCCGTGGCTTCGGGTCTGATGAGACTGCCGCCCCATCCTACGGTCTTCCCGGTCAGGACCCCGCCGTCGTGCAGGTTGGTAATCTTCTTGTATTGGCCGAGCAGGAAACCGATCTCCCGGGCGCCCACGCCGATGTCACCGGCAGGAACGTCAATATCGGAACCAAGATGGCGGTAAAGCTCCGTCATGTAAGCCTGACAGAAACGCCGGATTTCGTCTTCCGATTTGTTCTTCGGGTTAAAATTGCTTCCTCCCTTGCCGGCGCCCATGGGAAGACCCGTCAGGGAGTTCTTGAAAATCTGTTCAAAAGCGAGGAATTTAAGGATGCTGAGCACAACGCTCGGATGGAATCTGAGGCCGCCCTTGTAAGGGCCAAGTGCGCTGTTCATCTGAACCCTGTAGCCGTAGTCGACGTCGATATCTCCGTTGTCCCGCTGCCAGGTAATCCTGAAGACCACAGTCCTTTCCGGAACAATGATCCTCTCGAGTATCCTGTACTTCTTGTACTTTGGATCGCTTTCCACCACAGGCCTGACGGCATTCACAAATTCCGTCACGGCCTGGATGAATTCCGTCTGCCAGGGCCACTTCGTTTTGACATGCTTGTCCAGTACTTCATCCACCCAACTCAACAGCAATCCCTCCTGTAAAATTTTTACTCGTCTTCGGCTCTTCTCCTGCATTTGGGCCTTTTACTGGTGCCTCGGCCCAAGCCGTCAGAACACCGATACAAGTTTATGTGAAAAGAGTATCTTGTCAAGACCGGACACCATTGAAAAAGGAGCAGGGACCGAGGTCCCTGCTCCTTTTTCGCTATGTTGTTTCAGTCTAGACGGCGCACCCGCCTCTAGGCAAAGCATCCGTCACGGCTTCCAGATAGGTGCTCCACAAAAACCCCCTGTGTTCCACGCGAACGGTATCTTCCGGGAAAGAGAGATCCTCGGGAACCCATATGGTTATATCGCCGTCATCCACCTTGTTATATCCGTTTTCCACAGGCGGTTTCCCGCTCTCGACGAGAGCAGCGGTCCTGGCGCCTCAACCGGAACCGAGCCTTCTTACTATGACATAGCCCTCTTTCCCCTCTTTTTCGAGTTTTTCACGGGCCTTGTCGGAAATCTGCAGCTTCAGGTCTTTCATAGTCAACCCTCCAAGGGAATGGTTTTTATTTTACACTATTGATTATACCCTATGACCGTATAAATTCCAACCCCTGTCGGAAAGAAGGAAGAGAAAATCTTCGGGCGGAACTGCCGTGAAAGACTTTCCCCCAAGATGCTCCAGGGGAGAAGGCGGTTCCTTCGGGAAGGCGATCTTTCTGGCATGCAGCATCGGCCTCACGATGCCGGAATGCTTCCATTCGGCATTTGTCTTTTCGTCACCGTATTTCATGTCCCCGATGACGGGATGCCCCATCTGCGCCATATGTACCCGTGCCTGGTGAGGTCTTCCCGTCACAAGTTCGATCAAGACGAGAGACAGGCGACCATCCGTCTCCAGCCGCGAGAAACGGGTTTCAGAATACCTTCCGCCGGTTTTCACGGTGGAGACAACGTTCCGGGAAGTATCCTTTTCCAGCTTCCCCCTGACGACACCTTCCTTTTCCGTCTGCCCTTCGACAATGGCAAGGTAGAACTTCCGCATCCTGTTTTCCCGCCACATCTCGTGAAGCGCCCTCAGCGCGAGGCCAGTCAGTGCAACGACCAGGACGCCTGAAGTGTTCCTGTCGAGCCGGTGAGCCGCCGTTGGGAAGAAGGTCCGGTCTTTCCATTCAAGGGTTCCGACCAGGCGTCCCACGGCTGAATCATCTCCTTCTTCCACGGGCTGGGTCAGAAGATTCCAGGGTTTGTTGGCCACACAAACCTCTCCGTCTGCATAGACTATGTCTATCGCCGGAGGACGGCCGCTTTCCTGCCCGGGTATCTCTCCCTTTTCCCTGGCTGGATCATCCCAGGGGACGGTCACGGTCTGCCCCTCCATCACGCGGTCGTCAAACCGCGCAGGTCTGCCATCAATCCGGACGCGCTTTTTCCGGAAAAATTTCATCATCGCTCCAAGCGGTAGGTCGGGCCATCTGCTTTTCAGGACCTTGTCGAGGCGCCTTCCATCCTGGTGTCTGTCAATATCGAAAGCCTGTCCCATATTATTGACCTCTTTCGTTTTCATCCTGATGATTCGGCCTCTTCCAGAAACGCCTTTGCGCGGAAGGATGATAATCCGACACTTCCGGCTCGCCTCCAGGACTTTCCCGGGCGGTCTGCCAGCAATACATCACGAAATCCAGCTCATCCGCTGAAGAGACGATAAGTGCTTCCGGCGTGGCTGGGAGAACGGGCGAGCCATACTCGCGTCTTCCGTGGTGACTGACGAGAATGTGGCCTATGGCCAGTGACGTTGCGTCGTCGAGTTCGTGCTCCTCCGCCAGCTTGACGAATCGGGCATACCCAAGCGGAATATGGTCAATGACCGTTCCCGGAACTGTCACTGAAGGAAAAGGGTCCAGCGAATAGGCGTCAAGCTTGCCGATATCGTGAAGGAGTCCGCCTGCGGTGACGATGCCCATGTCGACGCCGAATCCGCTGGTACTGTAGGCCGCAGCCAAGGCCCTGGCCCCGCGGGTCACAGCGAGGGTGTGCTCCAGGAGGCCGTGGACGTAGGCGTGATGGTGTGAAACGGCGGCGGGAGCATTCCGGAATATCTCCCAGAAAGGACCGTCAAAAACCTTCGCGAGAAAACTTTTCACGGGATCCCCGCACCCCCCGATCATTTCCCAAAGCTCCCGTTCCATATCCTCGAGCGGCACAGGCGACCGTTCAAGAAACATCGACAGCGGGTACTTTCCCTCATCTAGAAGGTAGATTTCGTTAAACTGGTACTGGGGTCTGCCCTTGAACTCCGTCACCGTTCCAAAAACACCAACGGGGCTGTTCAGAAGATCCGTCTGGATATCAAGTTTGTCGGGTGCGAGGGGGGTTTTTTGCCCGCTTCTCGCGTCCCACCATTTGGCGTCGCTCCAGACCTTGGCCTCGAGGGATCCCTCGGTATCCATGATGGCCATCTCCCAGAAAAGGCGACGGTTCTTGTCAAATCGAGCCTTGACGGAGGCGATGGCCGCCGTCACCTTGAAATTTTTCCCGGGGGGAAGGGCCCTGATGTCAAGGGTCGTCATGGCTTTGTCTTCGCTCACGAAAAAACCTCCGGTTCCGGTCATGCCCCGTATTTCGCGAGGCGACGGGCATGGGCGAGCATGAGACCCATGAGTTTGAATGCGGGTATGTTCCCCAGGCTCCCCCGGGCACATGCTCTTTCACTGAAGGCTTCGCTGTCATCGGTCCGCACGAAGGAGCTTTTGAGAAGCATCGGCGACGGATGCCATGAATGGGAAGCCAGTTTCGCCGGCGTGCTGTGATCCCCCGTTACAGCGATCACATCCGGGCGAAGTTCGAGCAAATCTGGCAGCAGGCGGTCAACCTGCTCGATCACATCAACCTTGGCGTCAAAATCCCCATCTTCACCCCTGCTGTCAGTGTATTTCACATGAACAAAAAAGTAATCACTGGCGTCCCACTGGGATTTCACGATTTCCACAAGATCCGGAAGATCCCGGGCCGGCTCGGCCACCTCCATTCCCACAAGGCTTGCAAGCCCCCTGTACATAGGATAGGAAGCGACCGCAAGAGGATGAATCCCGTAAAGATCCCTCATTTGCGGGATGTCTGGCACGCCGGAAAATCCGCGGAGCAAACAGCCGTTCGCCTTGTCTTCCCCTGAAAGGACCTTCCGCACTTCCCGGATAAGGGCGTTTACGGTTTTGGCCGTTTTTTGACCTTCAGGAGCCGTGGCCTCGGACCATTTCATCGGCTTGCCCTCAACCTGCGGGTCGGCGTCGGAGACGTTTTCGGACAGGTCCTCTCCAGACAGGACGACGACGAACCGGTGTTCGAGTCCCGGGTAAAAGCGGACCTTGACGCCGTCGATTTCAGAGATCGAGCGTGACAGCTTTTCTACGAGTTCTCCGCTGGTCTCCGTGTCGATACGACCCGCCCGCCTGTCGAGGATGACATCCTGCTCTTTCCAGGTGGCGAAATTGCCGCGAGCGCAGATTTCTCCTTTTTTTACCTGCGCTCCTATGCCAAGAGCTTCGAGGATGCCCCGACCGATGGAAAACTCAAGGGGGTTATAGCCGAACAGACCGAGGTGACCAGGTCCGCTTCCTGGTGTGATGCCCGTGTCCACGATCTCGAGAAGGCCCGTCTCCCCTGATGCTGCCAGCTCGTCGAGGTTCGGCGTCCATGCTTTCTCGAGCTCTGTCCGGCCTTCCGGTCCAGGCAATCCGCCGAGACCGTCCATAACGAGCAGGACCATCTTTGTCTGGTTTCCCACCGCGAGCGACTTCAAAACTTCCAGCCGCGACATTGTCATCTGCAAGCACCTCCTGAAAAAGCTCTTCTTGTCGGAAGTTCCATTGTTTGAACATACACCCCGAAGTCTCGTCTTGTCCACTTTGCCCTCACAAGGAGAGCTGTACTTCACGATTGAAGGGCGAATCCGACCAAAAGATGTCTCCAAGCAAAAAAAGGGTGACTCCATCCTGGTTCAACCTGACACCGGTGATAGAGGCGTTGGCCAGCTCAAAGCGCCAAAAACCCGAAAGGGGAAGCCCGAGCCAGGCACACAAAAGAACCTTGAGCACGGCGTCATGGCTCACGACGGCAACAGGATCGACATTGCAGGAAGACACCTCTTCCATGGCCTTCAGGGACCGGACCTGGACATCTTCGAGGGATTCCCCACCCGGCATGACAACCTTCTGGGGTGTCTCGCGCCAGAGCCTGTAAAGACGCGGCCATCGGCGCGCCACGACATCGACCTTCAGGCCTTCCCATTTCCCATGCCTGATTTCACTCAGGCCTTCTTGCACACGGACACGCAGCCCTTTCTTCCGGGCAAGGACGGCGGCCGTCTCCCCCGCCCTGGAAAGGGGGCTTGACCAGATGGCGGAGAAAGGGATCACAGCCGCCCTTTCGGCCATTGCCTCAGCCTGGGCCCGCCCTGTTTCATCCAGGGGGATGTCCCGCCCCCCCTGAAAAAGTCCCTGCGCGTTCCATGCGGTTCGACCATGGCGGATCAGGAATATGTCCATCCTTAAAGACCTTCCTCCAATCTGACCGACTCCGCCCAGAGCAAATCACCCACTGATCTGAGACGCTCGAGCACCGAGGGGTGGACATCGGAGTCGACCTGCAGCACTCCCAGGGCAAGGCCGCTGCCGTTTTTGCGTCCCAGGGCGAAATTGGCGATATTGATGCCCAGTTCGCCAAGCAATGACCCTACCTTTCCAATTACACCTGGTCTGTCGTGGTTCTGGAAAACGATCAGGTTTCCCTCGGGGACGCAATCGATCCAGTATCCGTTGATATTGACGATCCTGTGTTTCCCGTCTTCCGTGACGGTTGCCGTGATTTCCACCGCTTGGCCCTCCCCGGCGAGCTTTAATTCCACCGTGTTGTGGTAGGTCGATGACGGTCCTGTGCCTTCCTCGACCTGAAGCCCCCGTTCCGCAGCTATCAGGGGTGCTGACATGTAACTCGTTTCCGGGCCGTGGCGGACCTCAAGAACTCCCTTGAGGGCTGCAACGGCGTATGCCGAATTTCTGCAGGGGTTTTCAAAACAGACAATGCTTTCATCATCAAGGAGACCGCCTCTCCTGTTAAGGGTCATGCGCTCCGGTGGGGCTTCCATGATGGACCCAGCAAAAGCACCTATTTTCCTGGAGAGGGATAGAAACTTTCGCCGCGCAGGTGGCAGACGGTGCTCCATGAAGGGGAGGTTGACCGCATGTTCGTAAGGTTCACCCTTCAGGGCCGCAATGAGGTTCGACGCGGCTATTTCCGAAACCGCCGACTGGGCTTCCTTGGTGTTGGCCCCGATATGAGGCGTCAAAACGACCCGATCGCGCAGGTCGTCAGCGAAAAGCGGGTGTTCAACCGGAGGTTCCGATGAATAGACGTCGAACCCGGCCCCCGCCAGACGTCCTTCCCTGAGAGCCCCTGCACAGGCTGTTTCGTCTACAAGACGTCCTCTGGCACAATTGATCAGAATCGCCCCGTACTTGAAGGCCCGAAGCATCCGCTCGTCGATCATGTCCCTGGTTTCGTCCGTCATGGGCGTATGAAGGGTGACGACGTCGGCGAGCGCCAGGGTTCCGGCAAGGTCCGGCACCAAAGACACACCAAGGTCCTCCGCCCGTTTCTTCGAGACGTAAGGATCGTAGGCCAGGACGCTCATGCCGAAAGCTTTCGCCCGGGCCGCCACACGGCTCCCGATCCTCCCCAGACCTATGATAAGCAGGGTTTTTCCTGCCAGCTGCGTTCCAATAAAGGGCTTCCTCTCCCACCGGCCGCTGACGAGCGATCGATGCGCCTGGGGAAGTTTTCTACAGACGCCCAGCATAACTGCGAAGGTGTGTTCCGTGGCGGCAAGGGTGTTCCCCGTCGGCGCGTTGATAACGACGATGCCACGCCTGCTCGCTTCGGTGAGATCGATGTTGTCCACCCCGACACCTGCCCTGGCTACGGCCCTGAGATGCTTGCCTGCAGCCAGGATTTCTCCGTCCAGAGGAGTCCCGCTTCTGGTGATCATGGCATGAACGTCGGCAACGGCCTCAAGGAGTTCCCCCCGGGACATGCCCATCCTCTGTTTCAGTTTGACAGAGGGGTCCGAGGAAAGAATCCGGAGGCCCGATTCATGTACAGGTTCGGTGACCAGAATATCCCACATCACGCTTCCTCCTTCGCGAAAACCTCTAGACATTTCCCGAGATCGGGTTCTTTCACAGGTATTTTCGCTTTTTTACAGGCGAACAAAAAAGACCCCAGCAAGAGGCAGACTTCAGGCCACCCTTCGCCACAGAAATGACCGATCCTGAGGATGTCGCCCTTCAGTCCGCCCTGGCCGCCGGCAGTTTCAATCCCGAGATCCCTCAGAATCTCTCTCAGGTCATCGGCACGCTTTCCGGGAATTTTCACCGACGTAACACCGGGCGAACGAAAGGTACCGTCGGTCACGAAAAGTTCCAGCCCCATACCAGAAAAACCTTCAACCAATGTCCTGGCAAAGCGCCTTGCCGCTTCAAACCGCCTTTCGTATCCGGTTCTTGCCAATCCGTCGAGCGCGGCGTCCAGGGCGCGAAGGATGGTAACCGGCGGTGTATAGGGAAAAGAGGGTTCTTCCTTTTCCAATGCCGAAAGCAATGCGCTGAGATCAAAAAAGACCGTCGGAGCGGACAACCCTTTGCTCAAGACATCCCGGGCCCGGCTCGAAAGCCAGAGGATGCCCAGTCCCGGCGGTGCCCCAAGACCTTTCTGGGAACATGATGCCATGGCGTCGATACCCCATTTTTCCGGATAAACGGGAACCACGCCGAGGGAACTCACTGCGTCGACCAAAACGAGAGGTTTTCTGTCCGGCAGAGCCCGGCAGATCTCTTCAATCGGATTGAGAACGCCCGTGGAGGTTTCATTGTGAGTCAAAAGCAGGAGATCCGCATCAGGAAAGCTCCGGCAAGCGTTTGCCACATCGTCCGGAAGACACGCCCGGCCGGGCTCGATATCGAAGGGCATAACCTCGGCGCCCCGCCTTCTGACGATTTCCCTAAAGCGGTCTCCGAAGACTCCGCAGGAGAAGGAAAGCACCTTGCTGTGGGGCCCGACAAGATTCACCGCCAGTGCCTCCAGGGCCCCCGTGCCCGACCCCGGAACAACGGGCACAGGACATCGGGTGCGCAAAAGGTCACGCAACCTGTTCTGGAGCCTCAAAAGCAGCGCAGGGAACTCCCTGCTCCTGTGGCTCGTCACCGGCTCAGCCATGGCCGCCTGCACTGCCGCATCAAGCTGAACCGGCCCGGGCGTAAAAAGGTATTTTGTCATGGGATAAAGCCTCCTTTCAAAAGTTCAAAAAAAAAGGACCGGAACATGTCCGGTCCCCTCTGGGTCTTTCTGTTTCAGGGCTGGTTAAGGGTTACTCCAGGTGCTCATCGAAACCGGACTCCATATCAGGACATATTCTTGCGGCGAAACTGCAAGAGCCTGATCCAGAGCCGGAAATTCCGCTGGCAGGAAGAACCGCGGTGCGATTTTTGAGCATCCCATGCGCCACCCTTTAAAAAAACGTTGCGCCATGTATACCACGGATATTTGCTTCGGTCAAGCACAAAAGGCTGCGGACACCAAAAGGTGATGAACGCAAAAAACAGGGGGTTTAGCGGATGTCGAAAAAGGCGACTTGCTATAATATAGAAAAGAATCAAAGAATCCGAAGGGGGTGTCCCCCGTGAAAAAAGCAAAGGCCCTATTGTTGGCGCTGACACTCCTGTTCGCTTTGGCCGTTATTCCTGCCGAGGCGGGGATCGACAGTGCCGCCGTCCCCCGGATATGGGAGAGACTGACATCCACCGCCGGTATCTCCAATGCGGGTCCCGTCCATATGGAAGAAGAAAAAACGCCGAATGCCTGGGTATCTTTCCAGGGCAATTCATACTCTGTGCACGCTACAACGGGTCTTCTTGACACTCTCAAGACGCAAGACGAACTTGCAGGCGTCCTCGCCCACGAAATCGGTCATATAAAAAGCGGCCACTACAATCAGGTGGTGGGACGAAGCCTCCTGTGGTACCTTCTCTACAGGGTCGTCAAAGACGAAAGCGATCTTGCCCAAGGTGCCTTCGGGGTCGGAATGGCCCTGGCGGAAGCGGGTTTCAGCAGGGAACAGGAAATCGAGGCCGATATCTACGGGGTAAAGCTGGCGACAAAAACCGGATACGATCCCTGGGGCCTTTACAATTCCATGTTGCGAATGAAAAAGGCCGGTTACAAAACTTCTCCGAGCGGATTCAATTCCCATCCACCGACGGACCGCCGGTTGACACGCATCAGACAGGAGACGGAGGCCGTCGTCGCCTCGAGAAAATAATACCGAGCTTTCGCAGGAGACAAAAGCCCTCTTGAGGAAGGCGACGGACTTCAGGAAACGGAGGAGAGAAAAAGCCGAGAACAAATTTTTGGAGGGATGCACTTTGAGTTCGTTTCTGGAACTTCTGTATAGCGAGGCCACCCGGAATTCGAAACCTTCTCCGATCCGGGAAATGCTTCATGTCATCCGGCAGCCGGGGATGATTTCCTTCGCCGGCGGAATGCCTGATCCCGAAATTTTCCCCGTCCGGCAATTCAAGGAAGCAGCGGGCATTTTCGACCGGGAAGGCAAGGATGTCCTCCAGTACGGAACCACGGAAGGATACCAACCTCTGAAGGAATTCCTCTGCGAATGGACGGCTCCGAGAATGGGCCGTTCCATCGATCCGGAGGAAATCCTCATCACCACCGGCTCGACACAGATTGTGGATCTTTTGTGCTGGGCCCTCATCGACAAGGGAGACTGCATCATTTGCGAAGAACCCACCTTTCTCGGCGCAACTCTCTCCATGTACAACCACGGAGCGGAATTTCTGACCGTTCCCTGTGACAAAGCGGGCATGAAGGTCGAACTCCTGCCGGGAATCATCGAAAGGGCCAAAAAACAGGGGAAAAAGATCAAGTTTATCTACACCATCGTCAACTTCCACAATCCGCTGGGCTGCGACCTCTCGGTGGAACGCAGGAAAAAACTTCTTGAAATCGCCGAGGAACACAATCTCGTCATTCTGGAAGACGACCCCTACGGATACGTCCGCTTCGACGGCGAAGACCCGCCGACAATCTTCTCCATGGACACTGCAGGCAGGGTGCTTTTCGCCTGCAGCTTCTCGAAAATTCTCGCGCCTGGAACCCGCGTCGCCTGGTGCGTCGGTGACTCCGATCTGATCCGGAAGATGACCGTCTTCAAACAGGGCGTGGACGTCTGCACCAGCGTCGTGGCGCAGGCCATGGTCTACGAATACTGCAGACTGGGGCATCTCGATGCCTTTCTTCCAAAAATCATCGACCACTACCGCAAGAAACGGGACGCTATGGAAGAAGCCTTCAGAACATATCTGCCGCAGGAGGAAGTCCGGTACCAGACACCCAAGGGCGGCTTCTTCTATTGGCTGGAAACACCGAACATCCAGGCAAAGGAGCTTTTCGACAAGGCTATAGAGAAGAAAGTGGCCTTCGTTCTCGGGGAGCCCTTCTATCCAAACGGGGGCGGCGAACACAACTTCAGGATGTGCTTTACCTTTGCGTCACCACAGCAGACGGAAGAGGGAATCTCCAGACTTGGAGACGCCATACGGGAACTGGCGTAACCGGACTGAAAAACCCTTGCTTTGTGCCGGCGTAAGCGGGAGAATCCGTGTCAACGGTTCTCCCGCTTTTTTCCTTCATTCCGCGTTTGTGGAAGCCGGCGGTTTCCCCGTGATTGACAGAATACTCAACGGACCGGAGGTTCGAAATGGACAGGGACATCATTGCCGCAATCGCCACCGCCTGGGGCGAGGCGGGAATCGGAGTCGTCAAAGTTTCAGGAAAGGGCTCGCGGGATCTTGTGAAGGGGATTTTCCGCGGAGCGAGACCTCTTTCGGAGGTGCCTGCACGACACATGACCTACGGCCGCCTCATTGATGCTTCAGGGGAAGCTGTCGACGAGGTCCTTGCCGTATGGTTCATGCCCCCGAAAAGCTACACCGGAGAGGAAGTCACCGAGATCCATTGTCATGGAGGCTCTCTGGTGGCTAAAAGGTGCCTTGACGAGGTCCTTTCCGCAGGCGCCAGGATGGCCGACCCCGGCGAATTCACCCGGCGGGCCTTTCTCAACGGGCGAATTGACCTGGCCCAGGCGGAATCGGTCATCGGTATCATACGGGCCAGAAGCTCGGAAGCCCTCAAGGCGGCGACAAGAAGCCTCTCCGGGGAATTTTCCAAGCGCGTGAGGGATATCTACGAAAAGATCATGGACCTGTGCTCCATCATCGAGGCCGGGCTCGATTTCCCGGAAGAAGACATCCCGATTTTGGAAAACACCGAAGCGATGAAACGACTTCGGGAACTCGACGGCGAACTCTCCAAGCTCATCGTCCGCGCCAAAACGGGCAATCTCCTGAGGGAGGGAATCCGAATCGCCCTGGTCGGCCGCCCAAATGTCGGGAAATCATCACTACTGAACGCCTTCCTCTCCGAGGCCAGGGCAATCGTCACCTCAATCCCCGGAACGACCCGGGATGTCATCGAGGAAGTGCTCACCCATCGCGGTGTTCCTCTCAGGCTCGTCGATACCGCGGGAATCCGTCGCCCTTCCGACGAGGCGGAAGCCATCGGCGTGGAACGCGCCCGTGCCGCCCTCCGGGAAGCCGATGTCAGAATATGGGTCATCGACGGGAACGAGCGGCTGGCAAAGGAGGACAGGGAGATCGCTTCCCAGCTTGCGGGCAAACCCCACATCGTCGCCGTGAACAAGGCGGACCTACCCTTGGCTGTCTCCAGCTCTGATGTCCATTCCATGTTGCCTGAAAGCACGATCAGGATTATTTCCGCCGAGACAGGATCCGGTGTGGAAGAGCTGAAAAACGACATGGTTTCCCTTTTTGCAGGCGGCGGGACTCTTGACGAGGGGTTGAACACCACGGCACGCCAGCTGGAGGAACTCCGCCTCGCCAGACAGGCCCTTGCACACTCTCTTGAAGCTTTTGCCGGCGCCCTCGGGGAAGACGCCGCCGCCGCGGGCCTCTCGGATGCGAGAAAATGCATGGAACGGATTCTTGGCATCGCCGCCGACGATTCGTTGCTCGACAGGGTTTTCAAAAATTTCTGCATCGGCAAGTAATTTCACGCATCACCCAAATCCGCCGCGGAAAGGAGGAGAAAAATGCCAATCATTAACATTCACATGCTCGAAGGCCGCGACAAGGGAAAAAAGGCAGCCCTCGCAGCAAACGTCACGAAGGCTGTCTGTGAAAGTCTCGATGTAAAACCCGAGGCGGTCCGGATCATCATGTCCGAAATGCCCCGCGAAAACTACGCCGCCGCGGGCCGGCTCTTTTCCGAGAAGTAGTCCTTCAGTCCCTCCAGCGCCGGTGCATCCAGAGCCATTGCTCGGGTGCCCGGCGTATCATCTTTTCCAAAGCCCTGTTGCATTCGGCGGTCATTTCCCGGATTTTCTCGTCACGCGACCCTGAAGCCGGAATTTTTACGGGCTTTTGGGCTTCAAAACAATACCTGAAGGGCCCCAGCCGGTATGCGGCGATAGGAATCAACGGCGCCCCGGAAAGGAGCGCGTACGCCGCAGGACCTGAAGCCGTGCTGCAGGACCTGCCGAAAAAGGGGACATCAATTCCCATGCTTCCCCAGTGCTGGTCTCCCGCGATTCCGACAAAACGGCCCTGCTTCAACCTCTTGAGTGGTTCCCGCAAGGAATCCTTGGCGATGGTTCCCATGCCCATGATATTCCGGTAAGACTGCAGCAAATCCCTCAGCTCGGAATTATCGGGCTCACGAACCATGGCGTCGATGGGATACCCCGAAAAGGCCAGCCACCCCCCCAGAAGTTCCCAGTTCCCGAAGTGGCCGAACAAAAGAACTGCTCCGTTTTTCTTCGCTACGGTCTCGTCCAGAAACTCCTTTCCCTCGGTCTTTACGAACCATTTGAGCACCGAAGGGGGGTCGTTCAACGTGGCGAGATATTCCACGAGTATCCAGGCATAATGCCTATACACGCGTCGCAGCACCTGTTTTCTCTTCGAGGGCTCCCATCCTGGAAAAACCAGGGCCATATTCGCGAGAGCGACATCCCTGCGGGGACCATACGCCGCAAGAAGGACGGAAAGCACTCCCGCCACGGTCCTGGCGCGGATTCCCGGAGCCATAATCCGCCGAAGGCCTTCAAGAATCCTGCATTGCCACACCAGAGCGGATCACCTCTCTCATTCTGTTGTCCACGGCTGCCGCCCGGAAAAACTCAGCCGGAAGCTTCAGGAGCACCGTCTTTCGGCAATATGGAACCGTTTTTTCCCGAGCCTGAAAAAAAGGAATCTGCCCTCAAGAAAATCTTCCTGCTCCAGGGAGGCGTCTTCCGATTTGACTTTCCTGCCGTTCAGCATCACTCCGCCTCCGCGTATCAGGCGGCGTGCCTCTCCCTTACTCTTGCAGGCCCCACTTCCCACGAGGGCTTCCACCACATCTGCCGAATCGGTATCAAGGCGGCCCGAGGGGACTTCCTCCTGCAGGACCGGAAGCATCTCACTATCCAGCTCGGAAGGATCGAAATCCCCCCCAAAAAGGATTTCGCTCGCTCTTTTCGCCCTGGTTGCCGCACTGGTCCCATGAACGGCGGATGTCACCTCCCAGGCAAGTATCCGCTGGGCTTCACGTCTGGACGGGTTTTCCCGGTGCCTTTCGACGAGGGAAGCAATATCCGAAAGAGGCAAAAATGTGAAAATTTTCAAAAACCTCTCCACATCCCGATCGTCGGCGTTGATCCAGAACTGGTAGAACTTGTAGGGAGATGTCCGCTCAGGGGAAAGCCAGACTGTTCCTTCTTCAGTTTTTCCGAACTTTTGGCCTGTGGCGGTCAGAAGCAGCGGATACGTAACGCCGAAGGCCTGTCCGCCGGTCTTTTTCCGGATCAGGTCGATACCTGCGATGATGTTTCCCTGCTGGTCATTCCCGCCCATCTGCAGCTTGCAGCCGATTTCTTGAAACAGGTGATAGAAATCATAGGCCTGCAGCAACATGTAGGAAAACTCCGTAAAGGAGATGGATTTCTCCGGATCTTCCAGTCGGCTTCGTACATATTCACGACCCACCATATAGTTCACCGAAAAATGCTTTCCCGTATCCCTCAGAAAATCGATGAAAGAAAGCTTGCCGAGCCAGTCATGGTTGTTTATGATCATTGCCGAGTTGGCGCCGCAGTCAAAGTCGAGAAACTGCTTGAACTGTTCCTTCACGGTTTCCATGTTTCTCTCAACCTGCTCCAAAGTCAGCAGATTCCTCTCCTTGCTTTTTCCCGAGGGATCTCCGATAAGTCCCGTGCCGCACCCGGCTATCGCTATCGGCCGGTGTCCGAGACGTTGCATCCAGGAAAGTCCCATGATCGGGATGAGGTGCCCCACATGCAGGCTGTCGGCAGTGGGATCAAATCCGACGTATCCCGTGACCATTTCTTCGTTGAATAACGCAGCCAGTTCATCGGGACTGCTGCACCATTCGACACAGCCCCTTTCTTCAAGAATGGTAAGGGCGTTTTCAGGCATTTCGCGTTCCTCCCCGCATTGCTGATAATTTATTGAAGTCCGGGTCTTTCCACCTTATTCTTCGGCCTGGGTGGCTTGTTCCCAGCTGATACGGCCGTTTTTGTAATCTTCAATGACAATCATGAGCTTTCCAAGCCTCCGGAGTTCTTCGGCCACAGTGGCGATATCTTCCAAATCCTTTCCTCCTGAAAGCCCGACCCTCTGTGCCAGTGATCCGGCTCTGGCAATGTTTTCCATGGCATCGGCCGCCTTCGGAAAGTCCACAAAAACCCACCCCAGGGCGGTTTCGGGCAAATCAACGATTTCCCGCAGGGGAACACGCTTTTTCAGGCCTGATTCATCCATGGCTCCAAGGACTGCCAGATCTTCCGAAGCTGCGCCGACAACGGTCAGGGGAACGGACAGGCTCCCGCCCGTCTTGAACCCTTCCAGCGGTTTCGGAGTCAGGGAAAGGCGCATCCAGTGTCTGTCCCATATCCGTTCGACAAGTTCCATCCCTTGTGCGCCTCTGTCGGGCAACTCGACGAGAAAACCCGGGAGGTTCATCATGAGGAACCGGCTCTGCCCTCCGATGGCGACGATGAGGGGTCCCTCGAGAACTTTCTCCAGCAGTTCCGTCCTCACACCAAGAGCTTCCGCGGCTTCGGGCAGTTCCGTGGAAATTTCACGGGCCGTTGAAAAACCGGGGGGCAGGTTGAAACCCGTCGCCGCTATGAGCGGGTCGGGAACAAACAGTTTTTCAGACCAGTCATACCCCTCCAGGTTGTTTCTGATTGTATCAGGGATCCAGCCTTCCAACCCGGAAACTGTCCAGGCCAGCAAACCATCGCCGGCTTTTTGCCGCCAGGCCATTTCGATTTTGACGGGATCGTTTCCGACGTTCCGGCCTTGCATCGCCGCAGATGCTGCGAGGGAACCGCCGTCATGCAGATACATATGCCCCGGCCAGTCCGTTTCCAATGTCCAGAGAATTTTCGACCGCATTTCTGGGTTTTTCAAAGCCTCACGCATTCTTTCGAGGCCGCTTTCGTGCAAGGAGAGCAACACCAGTCGATCCACCGTCTCCAGATACATTGCGGGCGCATCGACAGCTGTTACCAGACGGTGCCGGCCCTTTTCTCCGGCTTTTTCTACCGAGGCTTCTGGAAGAACATTCCTCCATTCATCTGGAATCTTTCCCGATGAGAGCATCGACACGTTCTCCCTTGAAAAAAGGAATGCACCGTACAAATCGGCCCTGTTTCCCTGCTCGGCCCAGGTGGCAAGAAGTGCCGTCTCTTCCGAAAGCCCCGCCAACGGCAGTATCAGTTCTTCCATCAGGTGGACATAGGGTCTTGCCCGGGGGGAAGCTTCCTCGGCAAGTGTTTCGGGAATCCTGTTTTTGATCTGGTTCCCTTGTGTCGTCAGCAAGGCATGGGGGACACCTTCGCTCACGAGGGGCAAAGCTTCCGTAACGGCCTCCGTAACAGGCTTCCGGCCAAAGTAGAGAAAACCACCGGCAATCACCGAAGCGGCAACAATGACAGTCAGCCAGAAAAACAGATTTTTACGCATGGAGAAACCTCCTTTTGAAACGGTCTTTCAGATCCCACACCAACGCATAAATCGGCGGAATCAGAAAGAGCGCCATCGTCCCGCCAGCGACCAGACCGCCGATGAGGACAATGGCAAGGGGCGCGCGATACTGTCCTCCCGCTCCAAGCCCGAGAGCAAGGGGCAGCATGGCGATAAGAGTCGTCACATCGGCCATCAGGATCGGCCTGAGCCTGACGGAAACAGCCTCGAGAACTGCTTCCGTGGGGTGCTTTCCTTCTTTTCTGAGAACTTCAGCGTAATCGACGACAATAATGGCATTGTTCACCACGAGACCAACGAGCATGATCATGCCGAGAAGCCCGTAGATCGAAAGTGTCGTTTCGGTGACAAGCAAAACAGGGACAACGCCGATGACCGACAGGGGAAGTGTCAACATGATGATAAGCGAGAAGAGGTACGATTCGATAATCCCCGCGATCAAGAGGAATGTCAAAAGCGTGGCCATCCCGAAGGCAATGCCCAGCCTCATGAAGTTCTCCTGAATGTTCTGGATGTCGCCCTCATAGACAAAGCCATATCCCGGGGGAATATTCATGTTGTCCACTATGGGGCGTATGTCCTGGAAAACTTCACCCACTGACCTGTTGGCGGTGTCGGCCTCTATGGTGATCTTCCGTTGCCTGTCCAACCGGTAGATGGCCGTCGGCCCCTGTTCCATGGTAATGTCGGCCAATTCTCTCAAGGGCACGAATCCCACCGATGACCAGATCGGGAGCTCCGGCACCCGGGAAGGGCTGTCACGCCATTTTTCGCTCAACTGAACCAGGATGTCGTACTCAAAACCTTCTTCACGGAACACTCCGGCATCAATTCCACTCAGGTATCCCCTGAGTTCTTCCGACACATCATCGAGGGTCACGTTCAGCGAGGCGAGCCTGTTGTATTCCGGGGAAAGGCGCAATTCGTAACGCCCGACCTCCCAATCCGTTCCAAGGTCTACCAGCCCGGGAACGTTCCGAAGCTTTTCCAGAAGCTCCCGGGATATTTTGTTCAACATGTCGAGATCAGGTCCTGTAAGGGTGACCTGAACGGGTTTCCTTCCACCGCCTCCGCGGCCGGAGGAAACATCAACGGTAACATCCGCGTCCGGAAGGGATGCAAACTCCCGACGCAATTGAGAAGCGATGGCAAAGGCTGAAGCCCTCTCGTCCTCATCGACAAGGTAGGCCCTGACAGAACCATTGTTCTTTCCACCAAGCCTTCGCCCTCCGCCAACATTCGTGCTGATGGATTCCACGTAGGGCTTTTTCATAAGAGAGGCTTCTACACGGCGTACGATATCGTCGGTAGCATCAAGAGATGCGGAACTGGAAAGCTCCACACGGGCCAGGATCACTCCCTCGTCGACTTTCGGGAAAAACTCGAAGGCTACATTTCTGCCGAAGAACAGTGAAACACCGACAAGAAGGGCAAAAAACGTTAATGTAAAGAAGGGATGCCGGACGCATCGCGGAACGATCTCTTCATGAACGATCTCGACGGAGCGGTATATCCATTGCCACCATCCGCTCAGGATCCTCGCAGGCCGAGACACACTGTGCACGCCCTTGCCGATACGCGCCGCCACCATCGGCGTAACCGTAAAGGCACCCCACAGGGAAAAGAGGGTCGCAAAAACAACGGTGAGCGCAAACTGGTAGAAAAACTGTCCAACCATGCCCCCCATGAAGGCCACAGGGATGAAAACTCCAAGGTTGGTCGCAGTGGTTGACAAGACGGCGGCCTCGATTTCGCGGGTTCCGATTTCCGCCGCTTCCTTCGGGTCCTTCCCAAGCTCCCGGTAGCGGTATATATTCTCCAGGACCAATATGGAGTTGTTCACCAGGACACCGACCGATATGGCCAGACCCAGGGTGCTCATGACATTGAGGGTGAAACCGAAGAGGTACATGGGTATAAATGTCCCGATAATGGAAGCGGGCATGGATATGGCCACGGCCACGGTGGCTCCAAACTGCTGCAGGAACAGGAAAAGAACCAGAGCGGTGAGAACCGTCCCGATGGCCATGTCCCGTATCACGTTCCTGATGGCTTCATCCACGAACTCGCTGCTGTCGTAGACGACGTCAAGTTCGATACTCCCCTGGAGCGAGGGCCTGATCTCTTCGAGGTCGGCACGAACAGCCCTGGCCACTTTGACGATGTTCGCGTTAGGCCGGGCGATGAGATCCATCAGTATGGCATCTTCCCCATCATGCCTGGCCCTGTTCCGCTCTTCAGCCAGAGTGTCCTTGACCTCGACAATCCTGTCGAAGCGTATAGTCTGCCCCTGGCCAAGAGGCACCCCGATCTTGCCGAGATCTTCCGGAACAGCCGGCTCCCCAACGACCCTGACGGAGGTTTCCTTCAGACCCTGGGCGATACTGCCAGATGGGGAATTGAAGTTCGACTGCCTGACCATTGACGCGATCTGTCGGAGGTTGACGTCGTGTGCTATAAGTTTTTCCGGATCAGCATCAAGGTGGATCTCACGATCACGGCCACCGCTGATATCCACGTTGGCCATCCCGGTTATTTGCGTCAGGCGCTTGGCCACCCGGTCCTCGGCGATGTTTTTCGTCAGGTACGACGGCAGGTTGCTTTTCGCAACCAGGATCATGAAAGGCTGTGCATTGATGTCGAATTTATCCACTACTGGTTCGTCGGCATCATCGGGCAAAGAGTTGGTAATCGCCTTGACCCGTGTGGATATGTCCATCGTTGCCTGGGTCACGTCAGTTTCATAGGTCAAGGCGGCAACGACGAAAGCGGAGCCTTCCATGGCGTAGCCGTTGATTTCATCGACTCCTTCGACGGTAGAGACGGCATCCTCTATGGGTTCAACGATCTGCCGCTCGACCTCGAGGGGGTTGGCTCCCCTGTACGTCACCCTGACCAGCACGACGGGAATGTCCACCGTTGGCAAAAGGGCAACGCCGGATTGGGTAAAGGAATAAAGACCAAGAAGAATGAGAATAATAATGATGGCGCTCGTCAGGACGGGACGCCTGATGGAAGTGCCGATGAGCCCCATGGATCAGTCCTCCTGGATCCATATTTTTGCGTCGGGAAAGAGCCGGTCGGCACCTCTGACGACAATGACATCACAAGGTTCGAGCCCTGAAAGAATGCGGACCCTTCCGTTGGACTCGCGCCCTGTCATGACCATTCTCTGCTTCGCCACATCATCGGAGACGACATATACGGCCGTCTTGCCTTCCTCGAGCTGCTGGATCGATTCGTAGGAAACAGAGATAGCATCGGCCAGTTTTTCGTCCTGGACCTGCCCTTCCAGGGTCTGCCCCGGGTTCAGTCCGGAACGAGGGGGAATGGCGAGAACAACCTTAAAAAGTCCGGTTTCCGGATCTGCTGACGGGTCGATTCGCAGAAATTCCGCATCGACCCACCCGTTGGGAGTCTTAACCCGTGCAGCCAGGCCTTTACGAATTTTCCAGGCATCGTCGGGGGCGACATTGAGTTCTGCCTCAAGCCTGTCCAGGTCTGCGACGACAAAAAGCGGAGAACCCGGCGATGCCAACGCCCCTTCTTCGATGTTCTTCTCCAGAATGATTCCGTTCACAGGAGAACCGATGGAGATCTTGTCCAGATCCCTTGCAAGAGCTTCAAGCCGGGCCCGTGCCTCTTCGGCTTCAGAAAGCGCAGCCTCAACTTCCTGTGCGCTCGCCCCTCCGGCTTCCTGAAGCGTTTTCAACCTCCTGTAACGTCCGGCCCTCTCATTCACCCGTGCCTTCTGGGCATTGTATTCCTGCTGTAACGTCGATTTTTCCAGCAAGGCAAGTCGCTGCCATTTGTTCACCCTGTCCCCGACGTCGACAAGGATCTGCTGTACATACTCCTGCCTGTCGGCCGAAACGTCGACAGTCTGCGGAGCCTTGACCCTTCCGTACAGGGTGATCCAGTGCTCCCAGGGGCCTGAACACACCTCCTCGACAGTTACCGGGATGCCCTGCTCGGCCCTGATTCCGGCAACACTTGCTGGCGGCTCTTTTTGCTCCCGTGTCGACACCTGCCAGATCATGCCCCCGAACAGAAGAAGTAGCAGCAGGGCCCAGACGAAAAGGTGCAATTTGCTCCGTTTCAATTCCATTCCTCCCCTAGAACACGGCCTTCAGCCGCCCTGAGAGTGGCTTCAGCGACCAGCATCTCTTTCTTTGACTCGATCAAAGCCGCTTGTGATTCCGCGTAGCGAACCTGGGCATCGAGAACGTCAAGCTGATTTGCCAGTCCTTCTTTGTAACGGAGCAGGGCGATTTCCCGCTCACGCTCGATAAGCTCGAAACGCTTTCTGGCCGCTTCATACCCTTCTTTTGCCGACATGTAATCCTCCCAGGCTGTAAAAAGCGTTTCCATGAGAGAGGCTCGGGCTTTCGACAAGTCGGCTTTTGCCAGCTCGACACCCGCCCGGGCCTCTTCAACGGCCCATTTTGTCTTGTTGCCGTCGGTGAGAGGAATTTCAAGGGTAGCCTGTCCGTACCACTCATCATCGGGCTGGGCCATTGATGCAGATCCTTCGGTATGCAGGTTTCTCGTCGCCGAAAGGGACAACATCGGAGATTTTCCCTTTGCCGCCGCGTGCAGAAGTGCCTCCATCCGGCTGATTTCCGCTTTCTGCTGAAGCACCGACGGGTGTTCCCTGACTGCCTTTTCGTAGTCCGGCGGTGTTACGCGTTCCGGGAGCTTTACATCCTCGAAAACGTTTTCGACGGGTGTAAGTTCCTTCCAGCCTGCAAGGCCTTTCAGCATGGCCCTGAAGCTTTCCCTGAGGGAACGTTTCGAAGTAAGGGAGTGACGAGCTTCGGCGAGGGCGCTTTCCGCCCGTATGACGTCAAGCTCCGGGACCAGCCCCTGTTCAAATTTAAGCCGTGCATCCTTGAGGAAGGCTTCCCTCCGCCGAAGTTCTTCTTCCGCCGCCATCAGCGCAGCATCACCTGCGGCTGCACTCCAGTACGCCAGCGCCGCCTGGCGATACAAATTGAGCCTGGCGTCGGAGAAGCCCAGCACGGTTTTTTCGAACCGAAACCGCTCGGCATCAAGAATATCCCTCTCCCGCCCGAGAAGGCTCGTGCTGTATTTCAACCCGACCCCAACAGAAGAAGATTCACCTGTGCCTTCCAATTTCGACCCCGTGGCCGTCAGGGAAGACGTCACCCTTTGATTTGCAGCCTCAACCTTCATGCCCGCCGCGGCAGAATTCGCCGCCTCGCGAAGGGCTTTCAATCCGGGGTTCTCGGCTTCAATGATTTTCCATGCCTTTTGCCATTCCACGCCTTCGGCACAGGCTTCGGGGACGTTAAGCACAGCAATTCCTGCGACTATCGCAAAAATGATCGCAAAAAGGCCCCTCCCCCTCTTTTGTTTCCACTGCTTCATCTCGTCATCACCCATCGATTGACACATGTATTCCCGTACGTTTCAAAGGTAAAACATGGCGTTTATTCTATCACGTTACCTTTCTGGAGAAACCTTCAGGCCGCTGCAGGAAGGCCCTACAGCACCGTTTCCCCGCTGCCTGTTTCCTCTATCCTGTCTCTCACAGTCTCAAGAAGGGTCCGTGCCGACGACAAGAGGGCCACGTACTCTTCCCTGTTGACATCTTTCTTCTCTTTCAGGAGTGACGCCATGAGGGAAATCTCCGAGAGAGCCGCTTCACCTTCAGCCCCTGATTCAGCACCTCGACTGCTCGAACGAACGGTTCCGGCCGTGACCGCTTCACGGCTCGGCTTCAGCTCGAATTCCTGTCCAAGCGACGGGATAACGGCCTTGAACCCTTTGTCCTTCAATGCTTCCGCCAGGGCCCCGGCAGCCTCCTCTTCACCGTGGGTGATGAAAAAGGTCGGGTCCGTCCTGAAGTTCCCGGCCCAGGCAAGGAGGTCCCTTCTGTCCGCATGGGCCGAAAACCCGTTGATAGTATGAAGCGTTGCGTTCACGGCGACTTCCTCCCCTGCGACGCGAACGGACTCCGCCCCCTCGACGAGTCTTCTCCCCAGGGTCCCGCGAGCCTGATATCCCACGAAGACGACATGGGCGTCCTCCCTGTAGAGATTGTTCTTGAGATGATGGACGATCCTCCCGCCGGTGCACATGCCGCTTCCGGCCATGACGATGGCGTGCTTCACGGAGTTTATGGCTTTTGATTCATCCACACTCTCCACAATGTGCAACTGTTTTGGAGAAAAGGGATCCGTCCCCTTGCGGATCTTGTCCTGAATTTCGCTCGAGAGAAGGGCGACATGCTCATTGTAAATCGCTGTCGCCTTCATCCCCATCGGCGAGTCGAAGTAAATCGGGACGTTGTCCGGAAGGATCCCTTCAAGCTGCATCAGGGTCAATTCGTAGAGAACCCTTTGCGCTCTGTCAACGACGAATGTGGGGATGAGTACCTTGCCGTGATCCTTGAGCATGGTCCTCATGGTTTCACGGAATTCCTCCCGGCTTTCCTCGTTGGTCTTGTGTTCCCGGTTCCCGTAGGTGGACTCTATAACGACATAATCCGCTTCCTCGATGAAAGACGGATTGCGCTCCATGACGGTCTTCTGCGGACCAAGATCGCCGGAAAAAACGATCTTGACTTCTTCGTTCCCCTCGGAAAGCCACAGCTCGAGGTTGGCGCTCCCGAGGATATGACCCGCGTCCCGGAACCTGACGCGAATGCCGGTTTCGATGTCGATAACATCGTCGTAGCTCGCGGACCTGAGCTGACTGAAAGCCTGTTGTGCGTCTTCCTCGGTAAAGAGAGGTTCCACTGGAGGCAGGCCTTTGCGGCGATTCTTCCTGGTTTTCCATTCGGCATCCTCTTTCTGGATATGGGCCGCATCTTTCCAGAGGACCTCGGAAAGCTCCAGCGTCGGGCGCGTCGCGTATACGGGGCCCGTAAATCCTTCCTTTACAAGAAGCGGAACCCGCCCTGTATGATCAAGATGGGCATGGGTCAGGATCACCGCTGCGAGCTCCGAAGGCTCAAAATCCAGGGGATCCATGTTTTTCTCCTGTTGTCGTCCCTGGTAAAGGCCGCAATCGACAAGGATCTTTTTACCGCCGACTTCGAGAAGATAATTCGACCCTGTGACCTCACCTGCTGCTCCAAGAACACGTATTTTCATGACATCGCCCCAAAAAGGGGCTCCCTCCCTTCATCGGGTGGTACCGTCCGGCTTCTTCCTTCTTCCAACAAAACTTACTCATTTTATACTAAGATGAGATGAACAGATCGTCCATAAAACTCCCATATGAAGGGTCACATTTGGAGGAACCATGGACCTCGCAGGTTTGCTGCTTATCTTCTTTGCCCGTCTTCTAGACGTTTCCCTCGGGACATTCCGCATCCTGCTTCTGGTGAGGGGCAGGAAAGCGCAGGCCGCCTTCACGGCTTTCTTCGAGTCGGGTATTTACCTTGTCGCCCTCGGATATGTCCTCAAAAACGGCATTACCTCGCCGCTTCAGATCATCGCCTACGCCGGGGGGTTTGCCGTGGGGAACTACCTCGGTGTCCTTCTTGAATCGAAACTGCTGAGCTCCTTCGTCCTCGTGGAGGCCATCACTCCACAAACGGAAGCCGCCATGACCCTTGTCGACACCCTCAGGGAAGAAGGGTTCGGCACAACCGTGATCCATGGCGAGGGAAAGGCTGGCGACCGCCTCATCCTCAAAATACTCTGCCAGCGCTCGGAAATCCCGTATATCTCAAAGATGATCGGCAACACAGGGTTTGTCTTCGTATCCGACGTCAGGGGCGTCTGGGGAGGCCATTTCAGGCAGAAGCGGAAGTGAGAGGCGCCAGGCAGCGGATTGTCGTCCCTTCTTTCGGGATGGAATGGATTTCAAGCGTCCCTCCAATGAGACTCATCCGCTCGCTCATGTTGGCGAGGCCGCGGTGGCCGCTAACCCGAAGAGTCTCCACATCAAATTTTGCTTCAAACCCCTCACCGTCATCGGAAATCTCCAGCACCGCCCTGTCCTCATCCCTGAAAAGCCTTATCGTCACCGAATCCGCGTGGCCGTGCCTCGCTGAATTGTGAACCGCTTCCTGGACCACGCGGAAAAAGGCAAGAGTTTGATCACGCGACAGGGATACGTTGTTTTCGGCTTCCACATTCACGGACACCCCCAGGTGTCTTGAAAGCCGTCCGGCCAGCTCATGAAGCGCCTGATCGAGCCCGAGATCGAGCCAGGGCGGTGAAAGCTCGTCGCACAGGGCACGGAGTTCTCGAACAGCATGAACGGCCCCTTCCTCGGCAAGATGGAGCCTCGTTCCGGGCTGCCTTGACTCCGATTCCGAGGCCGCCAGCCGCAGTTGCTGTATCAGGGCTGTCACGTCCTGAAGCGGACCGTCGTGGATCTCCCGGGCAAGCTTTGACCTTTCCTCCTCCTGGACATGAACGAGATCGCTGACGTATCGTCTCATGAGCTTCGCGCGCTCAACGGCTGAAAGAGCCAGTTGATACAGGACCTGCCGCAATCTCCTGAGCTGGAAGACAGCACGAGGATCATCGCTTTGGGGAACTTCCTTCCCCCATTTCAGCACTGACACCTCGGATTCAAGTGATCTGAGCGGGGATACGAGCCACCTCCAGAGGGCGTAGACGGACAGAAGCCCCAAAAGCCCTGTAATGCCTACAAAAAGCGGCCAGCGGTTGAAGGCTATCATGGGACCCAGAAGCTCGTTCCACGAAACAGCCGCGATAACAAACCACCCTGTTTCGCCGGCAGGATATGCCGCCAGGGTTAACCTGTCACCGTCAGCGGTTTTGATATCAACAGCGTTCCTGACAGGAAATTCCCGCTCCCAAAGGTTCGCAAGAATGCCCGCGCCCGGCGTGGAAACCAAAAGGCGCCCCCCTGAATCGACAACGGCGACCCAGCCAGGCATGGAAAAATCAAAATTCATCCGCTGGACGCGCATCATCTGTTCCAGTCTGGCGAAACCGCTTCCTGTACGCCATCCTGTCTCAATTTGTCCGGCCACGTTTTGTGCGAGATCCTCGACGTACGACTGGGCGACCACCTCCATGGCCTCCTTGTGCTGGATCATCCCCGCCCCTCCGATCACCAGGGCCGAAAAGGAAGGCAGGAGGACAGCCACCGTCAGAAGGACCAGAAGATGCCGCTTCATACAATCAGTTCCTCCAGTGAGACCACGCCGTATTTCAAAGCAAGGAGCATGGCTTCCGTCTTGTTTTTTGCCCCGAGTTTGTCGTAAATGGACCCTAGATGGGTCTGGACCGTCCGTTCGCTGATGTAAAGCTTTCCGGCAATCTCTTTGCTGGAAAGCCCCCTGGCTGCCTCGAGCAGAACTTCCCGCTCCCGGGTGGACAAATTCTCCGGAGAGAAAGCAGGTCCTTCCATAGCCCGGGAAACTTCCGAATCCAGGTAGAGACCGCCCGACGCAACGATCCGTATGGCCCTGGCCAGTTCCTCCGGTGTCGCCGTCTTGAGGACGAAGCCCTTCGCCCCGGCCCTCAGGGAGGAAAGAACATACTGCTGGGCATCGTAGGAGGTCAGCATGACCACAGCCGTTGCCGGTGCGATCACCCTGACCCTTCGGGCAAGGGAAACACCGCTCTCTCCTGGCATGCGGATATCCAGCAGCGCCACGTCCGGCTTCTTTCTTTCAATGAGTTCACCGGCTTCGATTCCGTCGGAAGCCTCGCCAACAAGGTCGAATTCTTCCTCCCTGAGCAGGTAATCCCGGATACCCACCCGTGTCAACGGATGATCATCGGCGAGAACAATCCGTATTGTCATGGATACACCCCCTGCTTCCTTTCAGTTTCCCTTACTTCCCGTGTTTCACATATCCGCCTGTTTGCGGATTTCCGCCGCCGAGCCCCCGGAATCCCGACGTTGACTACCGCGAAGAAGCCAGTGGGCCTGGCCAAGGCGCCGGCCCACTGGGGACACAAGTATTGCTCGCCGAAATGACGGCAACCCCCCGCAGCTTCGGGGCACGAGGGCCCGAAAAGTCAGTTCCGGAGAAGTTTTTTCAGCATGATGTATTCACGATCTTTTCAGGAGTGATAAACTGACAGAAGAGTTGATAAAAGGAACAGTACCACAAACAGGGCTGTTCCGACATGCCGGAGGGTGATTGCCCATGGCTTCAAGACATGCTTTCGTGAAACCGGTGCTGCTTATTTTCCTCGCGCTGGGACTTGCCGTGAGCCTTTTTTACAATTTCAGACATCTTTCAGAAATCCGTTCCCTTGAGGCGGAAATCGACAATCACGTTCTCAGGGAAAAGCTTCTCGAAGAAGAAAACGAACGCTGTCGTGAAGCCGTTCCACCCGGGCCGGACTGGAAAGGACGCATCACGGAATCCATATCGGATCCGAGGAATCATGTCCTCGAGGACCTGCTTTCACAGAGGGACCTTCTACCCTGGGAAGGTGTTCTCGGGGGGACGATGAAAATCCACCGGGAGCGTGACGTATGGTTTTTCGGGCCTTCATGGTGTATGGCCTATGTGGAGGATGGTCACATCGGCGGATACATACTGCTCTCCTACGAGATCGAAGAAACCGGGATCAAATGGGAACTTTTGGAAGCGGCACCCCTCGAATAACAGGGGGCACCGCTTCCGTCTCTGAAAATGCAAGAATCAGCTGTCTTCCCCGAGACCGATTTCAGATTCCACGGGGCGCAGGGCTTCGATAACCTCCCCTATGAGATCCTCCAGAGACTGGCCCAGAAGGTCCGCTCCATTTTGGATGACATCCCTGTCGACTCCTCTGGCAAAGGCCTTGTCCTTCCATTTCTTCTTGACCGATTTGACCTTGAGATCCAACAGCGACTTGCTGGGACGCACCAGGGCGACGGCGGTAATGAACCCTGTAAGTTCGTCCACCGCGTACAAATGCTTTTCCATGTTTGATTCGGGCCTGACATCGCTGCAGATCCCCCAGCCATGCGACAGGACCGCGCGTACGACTTCGGCGGGATACCCCTCTTCCTCGAGAATCTGCGCCCCCACGTGGGTGTGTCGATCCGGAGCTTCCTGGGTTTTCTCCCAATCGAGGTCATGCAGAAGGCCCGTAATACCCCACAGGTCTTCGTCTTCTCCCGACTTGCGCGCAAAATGCCGCATGGCGGCTTCCACGGCCAGGGCATGTTTGATGTGTCCTTCTTCCTTATTGTGCTCTTTCAGCAGTTTCAGAGCTTCGTCCCTGTTCATTGTGGTTCCTCCTTCTTGAGTGTTGTCTTGCATCCTCTCAGACGAAAACAAAGGTTTCCAAAAGTCCCGGGTCGACCTTGTCGGCAAGGATCTTTCGGATTCCCGTATGGTTGCGGATGAGTTCCTCGAGTTTCCTGGCCGACGCCGGCGCCCCTGATTTAAGCTGTAAAGAGAGCTTCCTTGCTTCGGCGATTTCCCCCAGGGCAACGAGGCTCACAGCCTGACCGTAGAGCGGGGCCGGGTGTCTGAGGGACACATAGGCCTTGCGGAATCCCTCCAGGGCTTCCGTCCACTTGCCCAGGTGAGCTGCCGCCACGGCACCGAGATAGGCTGTTTCCTCGACCACTTTCTTGTCCGCCCGCTCCCACAAGACCGGCCCGGGATCACTCATTCTCGCCCTCCTGGCACAGCTTTCCACAAGACCCCATTCTTCTATGCCGGCCAGACCCGCTGCCAGGAGCCCCAGACCGTCCGGGCCGAGTTCTTCCTGTGGTACCGACATGAGACCCGATTTGGCCGAGCGGTCACCGGAAAGCCCCCGTGCCGCCGATTCGACAAGTTTCAACCAGGCATTCCCGTCATCGCCCGTGACATGTTTTCTCGCCTGATAGAGATTTTTCGTCGCGATAAAAACCCTGATCTTCCAATAGCGGGCAGCCTGGCCCAGCTGATTTTGGGGAAGAGGATCATGAAGCAACCGCTCCGCTTCAGGCCATTTCCCCTTCTCCACAAGAGCCCTCCCGTGCCAAAATCTGGCTTCGGGCAACGTTATTTCGTCTTTGGCCCCTTCAAAGAACCGCAAGGCCTGGTCGAGGCGTCCCGAAGATGCCTTCAGCGTGCCCAGCCTTTCAGCGCACAAGACTTTCTCTTTTCCCTCGAGGCCCTGGCTCCAGGCCTTTTCGTAAAGCTCTTCCGCCTCTTCCGGGTTGCCTCTTTCCTCTTGTTTTTGCGCCAGTGAAAGCGCCGCGGACCCCGTACCGGAAGGGTCATCCACAAGAGTCTGGTAAATCTCCTCAGCCTTTTCCTTCAATCCTGCCCGATTGTACAATTCCGCTAGTTTATGCCAGTCTTCCGTCCTTCGTGGCTCCAGCTCCAGGGCCACTTCCAGCGACGCCGTTGCTGAGGAGGCATCGTCCATGGACTCATGGCATGCCGCAAGCAACCGGTGAGCCCCGGCGTCATCCGGACGGGAGGCAAGCACCGACTTGAGGACCTCGGCCGCAAAAGGCAGTGCCTCTTTATCTTTTGTTGCCAGGAGAGCCCGCCCCAACCCAAGCAGGGTCTCCGCCTGCTGTCTCCATGAGCGCGTCACGATATCCATTAAAGCCTCGCTGCTCGCGGGCGAATCAAGTCTCTCGAAAGGGAGGTTTCTAAGGATCGACGGCGGGACTTCGCCGCCTCGCTTTTCCAGGCCTTCTCTGACATGATCGACGGATTTTCGCCATTTCCCTGCCAAGAAGGCGGCAAAGGCCAGTGCGTAACGCCTGTCGGCCTCTTCCGGGGCCTCCAGAACCGCTTTTTCCAGAAGCGATTCCGCCTGAACAGTTTCGCCGGCCCAAAGGGCGGAAAGGCCCTGGAAAAAGACGCTGTCTTTGTCCTCAGGACGGGTTGAAAAAATCCGCCACGCCTTTTTTTGCTCTCCAGTCATATAAAGAGCTTTGCCATAAAGGACCGCCTCCCTGTCGTCGAGATCGGCGGCAAGGGGTTCGAGTACCGCGGCTGCATCGGACCAGAGCCCAGACTCGGCGTATGCGGCAGCCAGTTCGTATCGTCTGCTTCGGTCCGAGGGATCCGCGTACATTTCTTTTTTCCTGATTTCGATACTTTGTTCCATCGCACCGTTCTCACCAGCCGGATCCTCCAGGTCAACGGCGGTAATGGTCTTCAGGTCCCAGGGCAGAACTTTCCGCTTGGACTGCAACCGCGATGACATTTTCGTCTTTGCGCGGTCGAGAATGTTCCGTACTTCCCTGGCGTTGCTGAAATCCGAGGCTTTCGTCCGGTTTTCCATAATGCCTAGCAGCTTCCGCGACGCTTCGTCGGAAAACTCGAGGTTCTCCGCGGCGGCCATGAAATTGGCGATACGGATCAATTCCGACGGTGTGTAATCCTCAAATTCCAGATGATAGGGGACACGGCTTTTGAGACCCGTAACCTTCTCGAAAAGCCGATCCAGCTCCACGGGATATCCTGCGAAGACCACAACAAGGGCGTCCCGGTAATCTTCCATCCCTTTGAGGATGACTTCCAGAGCCCGCTGGCCCGGGTCCGACGGACCTTCCCCGACAAGGGTGTAGGCCTCGTCGATGAAAAGGACGCCGTCGAGAGCTCTTTTGAGGACCTTTCTCGCCAGGGTTTCCGTCTCCCCCGGAGTGGATCCGACAAGCCTGGATCGGTCGATCTCGACCACATCTCCGACGCGGAGAATGCCGTACCGGCGGAAAATCTCACCCAAGAGCCTCGCCACCGTGGTTTTTCCCGTTCCGGGGTTGCCCCTGAAAGCGAAGTGAAATGATTCCAGTTGCAACCGCCCAAGGTCCTCCCTTTCCCTGTGGCGGTTAAGCCACAACATGGCTTCAATGCGCCGCAGCTCACGCTTGATGGACCAGAGGCCTATCAATGCGTCGATGTCGACACCTGGATCACGCTTCTTCCGGGATATTTCAATCGCCATGGACGTCATCAACTCCCGTCAACCTGATTCTGGCTGCGATATATCTCTTCCTCCAGGCCGGCCTCTTTCCTGAGCCGTCTGGAGAGTTCGTCGGGGTAGGGTTCCCTGAAGACAAGCCCAACAATCCCGGCGTTGATCAACGCCTTAGCGCAGAAGGCGCAAGGTTCATGAGTACAATAGAGCGTTGCCCCAGCCGTGGAAGAACCCACCGCCGCGGCCTGGGCTATGGCGTTGATCTCGGCATGCGAGCCCCGGCACATCTCATGACGCTCGCCAGAGGGGATCGAAAGCTCCTTCCTGAGGCACCCGACATCGACACAATGGGGGACCCCCTTCGGCGCGCCATTATACCCCGTGCTGATAATCTGGCGGTCCCTGACGATGACGGCTCCAACGCTGCGTCTCAGGCAGGTGCTTCTCGTGGAAACCACGTCTGCGATGGACATGAAATAACTGTCCCATCCGGGTCTCGTTCCAGCCATGCCGATCCCCCTCAGGCAAAAATGTTTTCTAACAGTATCTTCAGGCCGATCCCAAGCAGCAAAAGGCCGCCGAGGACAAGCATCTTCTCTCCGAAACGGCGGCCGATGCGGCGGCCGAAAACCATACCTGCCACAGAGAAGGCAACGGTCGTTGACCCGATGACTACTACCACGGGGACGATTCCCACGCCAAGGCCGACGAAGCCGGCTCCGGCTGCAAAGGCATCGATACTGGTTCCGACGGAGAGGGCGAAAAGGGCTTTTCCCTTCGTCGGATCCGGCCACCTGGGGCAGCTGGTGCCGTCCTTGAACCCTTCAATGATCATATGCCCCCCCACAGCCGAAAGCAGCAAGAAGGCAACCCAATGGTCCCATGACTGCATGATGCTGACAAAACCGGAGGCTGCCATCCATCCCAAAAGGGGCATTACGGCCTGGAACACCCCAAAGCTTCCCGCCACCTTCAGCACCTGCTTCAGAGACAGCGCAGCCACACAAAGGGCTATGGCAATGGACACGGCAAAAGCATCCATCGAGAGGCTGAAACCGAGCAAGGCTGCTGTTGCAAGATCCATCAGGGGACATCCTCAAAGGAGTGGTTCGGGAAAACCACCTCCGGTGGGGGTCCGACTATCTTCCGTGTAGCCTCGAGTTCGAAGTCAAACAGGAGTTTCGTTATAGAAAGTTCCGTGATGTCATCGGTTTCGAAAGGGATCGAAAACCTTCTGTATCCGAATTGCTCAGCAAAAAAGGAATTGCCGCGCACATGGCTTTCAACGGCCGAATTCTGCAACAATTCCGAAAGCGCCGTTATGCAGCCCTGCTCATTGAACAGTACGTTGTCGCTCACGAGGACGATTACCTTGCACTCGTCGATGAGCATGGTTCTGTCCCAAACGCCGCACAGGGCAAGCCCGGCGCTTATCCCGGGATACGCATCGGCGAAAAGGCCCAAAAAGGTTTCCATGGCCGTTGAATACCCGAAAACCATTGAAAAACCCGATGTGGCCGAGGCATTGCGTCCCGGAAGTATGAGGTTTTCCCTGAAAAGGGACCCCACCTGTCCCATTGTCGTCCCCTCGATGCAAAGGAGCTCGCTGTCAAGCTCAAGGGCCATCTCGGCGATCAGACCGATCTGCTCACTGTGAAGCGCGTTGATTGAAACGGGGGAAAAATCGACCCCGTAAGGCATCCAAGAGACAATTTCCAAGTCAACGTTCCTGTCCCAGTAGGGCAGAATTCCCATGTTTTCAGTATCCTCCCGAAACAAAGGCTGTCTTTTCCCGTCATTATACTAGATCATCGGTTTCCGTCTTGCAGCAGAAGGGCACCTTCTTTTAAGAGCTTCTTTTTGTCCAGGTCAGGCCTGATTCCGAAACGTGTGAGGACAAAGTCATAACGCAGGGGGTCTTCGGGGCATATCGTCGAAAAAGCCCTTGTCACCTCAATAACGACCCTGAAATCGGCGCCTTTCCTTGAAGTCATCCCAAGCGCCCGTGCTATCGAAAACATGTGGGTATCAAGAGGCACCAGGAGGTCTGAAGGATCGAGCACAGTCCAGCCTCCTGGATCCACTTCATCGGAACGAACCATCCATTTCAAAAAAAGATGCAGTCTCTTGCACGCGGAGTTTTTGGAAGGATCCGGAAGAAGGGTCCCGCCGGAAGCGGAAGGGTGTATATCGCTGCGGAGTTCCTTTCTGAAAAACTCCAGGGCCCTCGCCGGTGACACTCCGTCCTCTTTCAGCCCCTCGCGCAAACAGTTTTCAAGGGTCCCGTAGAGGGAAAGAGTCCTTCGAATTCCCGACAAAAGACCGGCAATATCTTCTCCGGAAGTAAAACGATGCCTGAAAGAACGTAACCGTGCCAACAGGTCTTCATCGCTGGAGTTCAATACGAATTTCCTTGGTGAAGGGCCCAGGGCATCCAAAACCATGCCGGCGCTTTTCATGATCTGCGCCGCCCTTCCATAGGCAAGGGAGGCTGCCACCAAGGCCGCAATCTCCCTTTCCCTCACGTCTTCAAAACCATACAGCAACGCCACCGGATCCGGGTGGACATACTCCCTGTGATTGAAACGGGAGTAAAGTTCCTCGAGCCAGCGGGACAGCCTGCCGGATACGATGCCGGTATCTTTTTTCAGGCCGTCCTTCGTCGGATCGCTGCATTCACCTGCCTCGAGCGGAGTCATTTCACTTCATTCAGCGTTGACGTCGGGGCGTTCTTCGGGGACTTCCCTTTCTTGACCTCGTGATAATGGGCATATGTCAGTGGAGCTCCATCCCTGAGTACCTCGGAAGAAACCACCTTGCCGAAAAACATGACATGGGTGAAGATGTCCGTGTGCTTCACAAGTTCCGCTTCGATAACCGCCAGGGAATGCTCGACGGGAAGCGGGGCACCCGTGAGCCCTTGCCGGTACTCACATTTCCCGAACTTGTCGATATCCCTGCCACACTTGAATCCGAAGTTTCCTATATACGTCATGGGGGTTTCTTGATCAAGAACGGCCACGCTGAAAACTCCCGAGTCGAGAATGCACTCGGTGGTCAGATTGTCCTTGTGCAGGCAGGCCACGATACTTATGGGGTCTGCGGTCACCTGCATGACGGCATTAGCCACCTGACCGTTGAGCTTTTCCCCCTTGCGGGAACAAACCAGGTAGAGACCGTAGGAAATTCTGTACAACGCCTTCTTGTCGATACTGTTTTCGGTCATCCTTTTCCCTCCTCCTTCGACACCGCCATCAGATATCAGACGGGGCAGGTTATATAACCTGCCCCGTCGAAAAAACCTGATTCCGCAAAACGAGGCGCCGGGAAATAAATCCCCTAGTCATCCTCCCGTTTGCCGAGCTCCCTGTCCACCATGAAAATTCCGTTTTTCGACCCGGAGACCATTTTGAGTTTCTGGACGACTTCATCCACAGAGGCTTCCTCCTCGACCTGCTCCTCGATAAACCACTGCAGAAACACCTGTGAGGCATAATCCTTCTCCGCGGCGGCAAGACCGTAAAGATCGTTGATGCAGGCCGAAATATGCTGCTCGTGCGCAAGAGAAGCCTCGAACACCTCCAATATGCCGGTCCAGTCCTTTTGTGGTCCCTCGACGGGATGCAACTCGACTTCGCCGCCTCTTTCGTTGATGTGATTGAAGAACTTCATGGCATGTTCCATCTCTTCTTCCGACTGCTTCCGCATCCATGACGCGGCTCCTGTAAGGTTGCTCTTTTCGGCCCATGCCGCCATGGAAAGATACAAATAGGCCGAAAAAAGTTCCTCATTGATCTGTTTGTTCATGGCATCCTGCATTTTTTTGCTTATCATCATCTTCAACTCCTCCACAATCCGTGAACATTGCAATATTCCCGCGCTCCGGAAACCTCGCCGCTCACCCGAAAAAGCGCCTCCGGGGCGTCACCGGGCTCAAGGAAACGTCTGAGCACCGTACCGTCAACAGTCAGCTCGATCCATTCTATGTGATGCTTCTCTTCCATGGGATGGGGAACGCTGCCGACTTTGACCAGGATACCCTCGTCAGTCTTTTCGATGACCGGAACATGCTTTTCGGTGGCCGAGTCCGCATTCTGTTCTTGCAGCCGCTTCATGGGCTGCCCACAGCAAACCAACTCTCCCGCCCCCTCATGGACGAGAACCACGATGTTTCCGCAAATTTCGCATTTGTACACTTCATTCAGATTCGTCACAACCCACACCTCCGGGGATTCTGTCCAGTTTCACCGTCATACTTCTCAACTCTTGATCCTATTATAGCAATAGCGAAGCGGTGTCAACACGGCGAAGCCAATTTGAAATCGTTTTTCTTTACTGTATATTTCTACCTGACTCCGCGATGAATGTCAAATAAAAGAGCGCCGGGAGCTGGATCCCGGCGCTCTTTCCGGTTCACCCGCGGATTATTTCGCAGGCCTTTTGATGCCCCGCTCCTCTGGTGTTCCCGGAACGATGCTGTCCCAGAAAGCCGCGCAGATACCGGCCACCGCCATGGGTGTGGTCAAGATAGCCCACAGGACCTGGCCCGGAACGCCCCAGGCAAAAAAGGCTTCCTGCTGTCCCTCAACCCAGCCGGGAAGGCCCAGAGCCATGAGAAAGGCAAATCCCACGATCAGGATATTCCTCTGGCTTCCCATGTCGGCCCGCATCAGGACCTGGATCCCAAGGGCGCCGATGATGCCGAAAAGGGCGATGTACGCACCACCTATGACAGGTGATGGTATCGTTGCGATAAGGGCTCCGAGCTTCCCGATCATGCTCATGAGGATCAAAATCACCGCACCGGTCCTGACGACCCACCTGGAGGCAACACCGGTCAATCCTATCAAGCCTATGTTTTCCGTATAGGAGGTGGTTCCAATGGCGCCGAAAAGACCGGTAAGAGCACAGTTGAGACCTTCAGCCCCAATGCCTCGGCTGATGGTTCCTTCATCGGGATCATCGAGCCCCGCTGCATAGGATACGGAATGATAATCTCCTATTGACTCGATCATGACGGCAAAAAACCCGGCGATGATCGCGCCGAATGCCAGGAAACTGAATTTCGGTGGGCCCCAGGGCATGAAGATCCTGAAGCGGAACCACGGAGCCGCAGCGACCTCGGTCAGGTCCACGAATGCGGCATGGTCTGTTCCGAAAAGGCCCACGAGGCTGCCGAAAAGGCACACCAGGTACGCGATAATAATGGAAGAAAGAATGGAAAAGATGTTTATGTACTTGCTCCTGCTGATGAGGCTGAAGAAAAAAACCAGAAAAACAACGAGAAGCGACACGGGCCAGTATTTCGCCGCATTCCCTCCAATGGCCACCGGTGCAAGAGTAAACCCTATAGCCATGATGGTCGGACCGATGACCACGGGGGTTATGACCTTCCTGATAATACCCACCAGCCGGCTGTAGCCGATTGCCGAAAGCACGAGACCACCGGCGATGAGCGAGCCTCCGATGTATTGCATGACGGCTGCCGGTCCCAGTCCCTTGTAGGCGCCGATTATGGTCATGATCGGCGGGATGAAACTGAAGCTTGAGCCCTGGACGATGGGCAGCCCTGAGCCAAGTTTCGGGTGTGTCTGGATCAGGGTAGCCACACCCATAGCAAAATAGACACAGGATATGAAAAAGCCAATCTCTGAAGACGTCATCCCCATGGCCGGGCCGAAAATCAGGGGGACAAGGGTCGTCGCACCAAAGAGGGTCAAAACATGCTGAAACCCTGCAAGGATCATTATCAGCGTCGGTGGACGATCATTCAGCCCATATACGATATTTCTTTTCGTCATCTTTGCGGCACCTCCCCAATATACCGTCTTTTTGTCTTCCTGACGGCCGCCGACATTCTATCATGGAATGTAACCGGTTGCATAGCTTTCCCGGTCCCTCATCAGGGCTCATGATATAGTACAGGAGGAGTTCAAAATTGGAGGGATCATTCTTGTCCGACAGGAATATTATTGAAAGGCAGGTGCAAAAATGCGCCTCGTTGCTTGAAAATTCAAAACGCGTCGTTCTTTTGAGCGGAGCCGGTATGTCAACCAGCGCCGGTCTCCCCGATTTCAGGGGTCCCCAGGGCATCTACAGGCAAAAACTTCACACGAACCCGGAACGGATTTTCGACATCGATGCCTTTTACGAAGATCCCCGCTTTTTCTATAACTTTCACAGGGAATTCCTCCGTTCCGCGAAAACAATCGTGCCTACATTCGCTCACAAGTTTTTCGCGGCCCTTGAAAGGGAAGAAATTCTTGGCGGGATCATCACTCAGAACATTGACGCCCTGCACCAGAGGGCGGGATCACGGAAGGTCTACGAAATTCACGGTGGTATCTGGAAGAGTTTCTGTACGGAATGCGGCAAGACGTGGGGGTACGAAGAAAGCCTGGAGCTCGCCTTCGAGCATGACGTCCCTCACTGTGAGAGTTGCGGCGGTGTCATTAAGCCGGACATTGTTTTCTTCGGCGAGATGGTCAAACATCTCAATGATTGTCGGACCCTCGCGGAGTCGGCCGATCTCTTTTTCGTTGTCGGGTCCTCCCTCGTCGTAACGCCGGCGGCCCTTCTGCCGTCAATGACACGGGGCGACGTGATCATCGTCAACAAGGGCGACATTTCCAGGACCTATCTGCCCCAGGAAAGGGTCGTTCTCCATGCCGAGGAGGATATCGACACCTTTTTCAGGGCCGTCAACGAAATCCTTGAACTCGACGTTCCCGAAGAAGAATAAAACCCTTTTCCGCCTTTTGAACGAAACATCCCGCACCCATGAGCGAAAGCCCCGGGGAGTTTCCCCGGGGCTTTCGTTGTTTGCAGTTTATTGT
>JBKHBH010000042.1:0-16175 GCA_046542505.1 Thermovirgaceae bacterium
GGGGTGACATTTTCCCTGTCCCCTTAAAGGGTGACATTATCGCTGTCCGGTCACATTCTCGCTGCGCGAGCTTGACAGGAGTGCGACCATCCTGTATTGTGAGGACTCAGGTTGACAGGCGCCGTCGGCCGATTCTATTTCCACGTATTAGGAGGAAGTACTTTGACAACAGAAGGAACAGTAAAATGGTTCAACGAGGCAAAAGGGTACGGTTTTATCACTGCCGAGAGCGGCACGGACGTTTTCGTCCACTATTCCGCCATTGAAGAAGAAGGGTTCAAGACTCTCGCTGAAGGCCAGCGTGTTTCCTTCGAGGTCGTTGAGGGCACCAAGGGCCCCCAAGCTTCGAATGTCGCAAAACTGTAAACCATACAGAAATAGCGAAACAGTCCTTCAAAAACAAAAAGCGGCATCCCCTTCAAGGGGATGCCGCTTTTTTGGTTTTCACCAACGGCGCATGCCATGGTATACAATCAAATTACTCGATTTCGGGAACCTCGAGTCCGATTTCCCTGTAGTACTTGGCTGCACCGGGATGCACGGGGACAGAAACACCATCGAGGGCCGTTTCGATGGTTACGAGTTTGCCCTTCGAGTGGACCTGGTACAAGTCCTCGACATTTTTCCAGAACGCCTTGGTGATCTTGTACACCGCGTCTTCGCTCAAACCGGCATCGCAGACCCACATGGCCTGGACGGCCGTGGTTACCGTGTCCTTGTCGACACCTGTATAGGTTCCAGCGGGCACGATGTCCTTCGTGAAGAAGGGATACTGGCTGTTCAGGTCGTCAATGAAGCTCTCGTCAAAGTCGACAAGGGTGATGTCATGACGGGTGGCGAGGTCCATGATCGCAGCCGTGGGCCAGCCGGCGACGACAAATCCGACATCAAGCTGGCCGTCTTTCATCCGGTCGGCGGTGTTGTTGAAGTCCAGGAAATCCGTATCCATGTCGCTGAATTTGAAGTCGAGAACGCGGAAGATCAGCTGGACGTCGGCGAGAACACCCGACCCCGGAGCGCCAACGGACACCCGTTTGCCGGGAAGATCGTGGATTGTTTCAACGCCTGATTTCTTCATGGCCACGACCTGGATCGTCTCGGGATACAGGGTAGCGATGGCTCGGACGTTCTTGTAAGGTTCGTCGAACATCATTTCGCCGTTGTGGGCGAAGAAAGCGACGTCGTTTTGGACCAGAGCCATTTCGATCTGGTTCGTGCCGATCAGGTTGAGGTTCGCCACCGAGGCGTTGCCCGTTTCGGCCGTCATCTGCAGACCTTCAACGTTTTTGCTCACGATATCGGCTATGCCGCCACCGATGGGATAATAGGTCCCTCCGGTGCCTCCCGTCGCGAGTGAAACGAAGTCCTGTGCAGCGGCCAGGCCTGCGAAGGCAAATACGAAAGCAAGTGCCAGTACTAAAATCTTTTTCATCTAAAAACCCCCTCCTTGACATTTGGTGTTTCTCCGGTTAAAGGCAAGCCTGTACGTCTGAAGACAACGAAATAACCACCTCCCCCCCTCTCTCTGCCTGAAAGTGTTCTTTGTGCAGTTTCAGACAAGTACAGTATAGAGGCCACAGGCCGGGCTTTCAAGTTTTGCGCCGGACATTGTGACCGGACATTGCTTCCATAGTCGGGGCGGGGGATTTGGTATATACTACCCATGGCCGCGAAATTCTTTGTCGTGCGTGGGCTCTTGAAATCAGGAGGATGGTTTTGATGAACTGGAAAGACATATTTAGCGGGAAAGAGGTTTATGAAAAGGAACAAGTAATGATGGCCGGAATATCCGAAAAACCGGCGGAACGCAACCCTGCCGACAACTGCGAGACAAGGCGACACGGGGAAACGGACCTGCATCTGTCAGTTCACTTGCGGCTTACAGATGAAAGTCAGGTTGGCAGGGCTGCACTGCTTCTGGCCTCAACAACGACTTCCGAGGAAGAATCCTCTTTGAAAAAACAGATACTGAAATCCGGATGGAGGGCCGTCGCGACGGAAGTCGGCGGGCTTGCGGGTGACCTTCCCCAGAAGATCACGCGAGCTGTTGTGGGGGCGGCCCTGAATTCAGGGGTGGTGGAGAAAAAAAGCGGCGAAATGCACGCCTTGATGCACGCTGCCCTTGAGGCCATGAACAGCTTTATTTCCATGAGCCTTCTGGAAGCGAGTATCGGAGCGAAAATAGGTATTGTCCGGAATCGTCTCTGGGTGGCCGTTGCCGTTGTCGGTGATTCGGCCTATCATGCCGTGGCACACCATGAACGGTGCGGCCTTGGCGTGATGCACCTGTAAAAAGCGGGGCGAGGTCTTGTCCACTCGCTTCGTGTGTGATACATTCACACATTGTGAATATTCAAAAATGCCAGGGAGGTGCCCGATCAAGTGAAAAAGGACATACACCCGGAATACAAGAAATGCCGTGTGACCTGTGCCTGCGGCAACACCTTTGAAACCCGTTCCACCGTGGAGGAGATCAAGGTTGCTGTCTGTTCGTCATGTCACCCCTTCTACACGGGAAAACGGGGTTCAAGGGTAATGGAAGCCGGTAGGGTCGAAAAATTCCAGCAGAAGTACGCCGGGACGAGGTTCGGGAAAAAGCAGGACGACGAAGAAAAGGACGCACGGGAATAATCATCCTTTCCCGGCGGTTTCCATCATGAAACTTGCAGTGCACCTGCTTTCCTGTACTCCGGAACCTGACAGGACCGTGGCTGCTGCAGCACGTCTTTGCTACAGCGATGCTTCTGCGGAAGACCTTTTCTCAGAAATCGGACAAAAGAAGATCAGGGGTTTTCTGGAACATCTCAGGAAATCGGGGCACATGTCGCCATTTGAACATGCCTCGTTTTCTTTCGGGGTTGATGGGATAAGCCGTATCTGTTCTCATCAGCTGGTCAGACATCGCATGGCCAGCTATTCCCAGCAAAGCCAGCGGTACGTGGCGATGGCGAAACCTGACGTGATCGTGCCGCCTTCCATAGAAGCCGATCCAGTGCTGAAGGAACGCTACACGGCTCTCGTGGCTTCAAGCCTTGAAGCGTACAGGGAATTCGTAGAAAAGGGAGTCCCGCGGGAAGACGCGCGGTATCTTTTGCCCCATGGGTGGCAGACGCGAATTGTGTTGACCATGAACGCCAGGGAACTCCATCATTTTTTCCGCCTTCGTTTGTGCAGGAGAGCCCAATGGGAAATCCGCGAACTCGCCAGGAGGATGCTTGTGCTGGCGCGAAAGGAAGCACCGGTGCTGTTCACTCTTGCCGGGCCGGATTGCCTGGTTGAAGGACAGTGCCGTGAAGCAACCCCATGTGGAAACCCTTACAGTTCGATTGAGGAACTTCTTGCGGATGAGACGCGTTTTTAGGGCCGCGCTGAGGTTTCTTGCACTGCCAGGCCTCGCCGCCTTCGGGAAACGGGAGATTCCTGTGGGAGGGCAGGCGGTCATAGAGGGTGTCCTGATGAGAGGTCCCGAACGATGGGGACTCTCCGTGAGGACTTCCGAAGGAGATATCCGGCGACATGCATGGGCGAGCCGTCCCTGGTCGCAGATTCGCCCCTGGAACCTTCCTCTTTTCAGGGGTGTCGCAACCATGGCCGAAATGCTTTACACGGGAACGAAAGCCCTTTCGCTTTCAGCGGAGATTTCCCTGGGCGAGGAGGAGAGCCTGGGGACATGGGGACTGGTGCTCTCCATTGGAGCGGCGATACTTGCTGTGGTAGGGCTCTTTGTGGCCTTGCCGCTTCTTGCGGCTGATCTGGCCGAAAGACATCTGGGCCTTTCACCGGGTTCGCGACATATCGTCGAGGGTTTGGCGAGAGCCGGCGTGTTCATCGGCTACATTGCTGTCATTGGCTTGTGGAAAGAGATAGGCAGAGTATTCGAGTATCATGGGGCGGAACACAAGACCATCAATGCCTTTGAAGCGGGCGAAGAAATGGAACCTGCTGCAATTGCCCGATATTCCCGGATTCACACCCGTTGCGGAACATCATTTTTGCTGGTGGTTGTCGCCGTCAGCGTCGTTGTCTTTTCCCTGATCGGCGAGGGCGGCATACTCTGGAGAGTTGCCTCAAGGGTTCTTTTGTTGCCACTGGTCATAGGGATTTCCTACGAAATCATCAAATGGTGCGGGAAAAACCGGAAGGCTGGACGGATTCTGATGTGGCCCGCACTTTGGCTGCAATACCTTACGACCCGCGAACCAGACGAGTCACAGATAGAGGTGGCTGTTTCCGCACTTGAGACAGCCCTGGGGGAAGCCCCCCCGGTGCAGGAGACAACAGGCGGTGAAATAAGTGGAAATTGAAAAAAAACTCGACGAAGTTGAAAAAACTTACCTGGATCTCGAAAAACGGATGAGCGAACCCGAGGTTGCGAAAGACCCCCAGAAAGTCCAGGAACTTGCGAAACGACATGCCGGACTCGAACCGGTGGTGCAGGTATATAGGGAATACATGAACGTGTCCCGACGCATTGAAGAGGCCCGGGAACTTTTGCATGCCCCGGACAAGGAACTGGCCGATATGGCCCACGAGGAAGTAAGGAGCCTGGAACCTGAACGTGAAGCCCTCGAGGAAAAACTCAAATTCCTTCTTCTGCCTAAAGATCCGAACGATGAAAAAAGTGTCATCATGGAAATACGCGCCGGTGCCGGAGGGGAAGAAGCGGCGCTTTTCGCAGGCGACCTGTACCGGATGTACTCCCGCTATGCCGAGAGAAAAAACCGGAACGTGGAGATTTTGACCAGCAACGAAACCGGTATCGGAGGATACAAGGAGATCGTTTTTCGTATAGATGGACGCGGCGCCTACAGCGAGCTCAAGTATGAAAGCGGTGTCCATAGGGTACAGAGAGTTCCCGTGACCGAGTCGGGTGGACGCATCCATACATCGACGGCGACGGTGGCAGTATTGCCAGAGGCCGAAGATGTTGATGTCGAGGTCCGCCAGGAAGACCTGAAGATCGACACGTACCGGGCCAGCGGTGCCGGAGGCCAGCATGTCAACATGACCGATTCGGCGGTACGTATCACCCATTTCCCGACAGGTATTGTCGTTACATGTCAGGACGAACGGTCACAGATCAAAAACAGGATAAAGGCGATGAAGCTTTTGCGCGCGAAAATTCTGGATGAAGAAATCCAACGCCAGGAAGCGGAACTGGCGGCGGAACGGAAGGGCCAGGTCGGCAGCGGAGATCGTTCGGAACGGATACGGACCTACAATTTTCCGCAAAACAGGGTGACCGACCACCGGATCGGACTGACCCTGCACAAACTTGAAACCATGCTTGAAGGGGATCTCGAGGAAATCCTCTCCGCTCTTTCCTTTGCGGATCAGTCGGAGAAACTGAAACACCTGGAGGCGTAACCCATGAAGGTAGGCAGGGCCAAGAGTCTTGCCGCATCGTGTCTTCGGGAGGCGGGCATCGAAAGCCCCGATTTTGAGGCGGACCTTTTGCTCGAATGGGTCTTTGGGCTGTCTCGGGCCTTCATCCACGCCCACCCGGAAAAGGACCTTTCCGCGGAAAAATTCCCACGATTTCACGAGGCCATAAAAAGACGGTGCAGCAGGGAACCCTTGCAGCAGATCATTGGGGAAACCGGTTTTTTCGGTCTTTCCTTCGAGGTGGCCAAGGGTGTTTTTATCCCGAGACAGGAAACGGAATTTCTTGTCGAGACCGCTCTGGAGGTTTTTCCGGGCGGTTTTTTTATCGACTGGGGGACCGGGAGCGGTTGTATTGCCGCAACCATACTTGCGAACCGGCATTCGGCCGCCTGTGTCGCCGTTGATTCTTCGCCTCGGGCCCTCAGGGTTGCATGGCGCAATCTCAAAAAGTACGGACTGCTGTCGCGCGCGCTTCTCTGGCATGGCAAAGATCCCTGGGAGGTGCCGATGAATGCAGCGTCCGCGGATCTCGTGATCAGTAATCCTCCGTATATCCCGGAGTCACAGATCCTCTCGTTGATGCCGGAAGTACGCCTTCATGACCCCCGAGAAGCGCTTTCAGGCGGGAGCGACGGCCTTGATGCCTACAGGATTCTTTTGCCCTGGGCTTTCCATGTGCTGAAAGCCGGCGGGACACATGTCCTCGAGATCGGGGGCAAAGACCAGGAGCAAGAGGTCCGGTCCCTGGCGAGCACCTTCAGATTTGTGAAATCAGTCCGGGATTATCTGGGACACCCACGCGTTCTTGTTTTGCAGAAAGAGCGATTTTGATACAATAAAGGGAACTTTCATAAACGATGATGAAAAACCATGCAGGGAGGTCGGAGAGTATGGAAAAAAGGGAACTGGTCATTATCGGAGCAGGCCCGGCGGGATTGACGGCCGCCGTTTATGGAAAAAGGTCAGGGCTTGATGTTCTCGTCCTCGAAAAAGGAGTCCCCGGCGGACAGATCAATGTGACCGATGAAATAGAGAACTGGACGGGGACGGTCCACACAAGCGGACCTGAGCTTGCCCAAAGTTTCAGGAAACACGCGGAACATTTCCAGGCGGAGTTCCGCGAGGCCACGGTGGAAGGTATAGAGATACGTGACGGCAACAAGATTATCAAAACCGACTCGGGAGAAATAGAAGCCGAAGTGGTTATCGTGGCGACGGGAGCCAGTTTCCGGAAAGTCGGTGTCAAGGGCGAGGAAGAGTTTACCGGGCGGGGCGTGAGCTATTGTGCCGTGTGTGACGGTGCCTTCTTCAAGGACGAGACTGTCGCCGTCATCGGCGGGGGGAACACGGCCGTAGAGGAAGCGGTTTACCTGACGCAATTTGCATCAAAGGTTTACATTATTCACAGGAGAGATACGTTCAGGGCTGACCGTGTTGCCACGGAACGGGCCTTGACCCATGAAAAGACCGAAGTCATCTGGAACAGCGTGGTTGAGGAAATCGCAGGTGACGAAATGGTTGAAAAGGTCGTTCTTCAGAACGTCAAGACGGGCGAGCGAAGCGAGCTGCCCGTTGCCGGTGTTTTTGTGTTCGTCGGGATGGAGCCGAACGCCGGTTTTATGAAAGATTTGGTCGAAACCGCCAGGGGCGGATGGCTCAAGACCAATGAGAAAATGGAAACCAGCGTGGAAGGGATCTTCGCCGCCGGTGATGTGAGGGACAAGTTTCTGCGACAGGTTGTCACCGCTGCCGGTGACGGTGCGACGGCCGCCATGGCCGCTTATGCCTATATTTCGGAGCAGCTCCACCTGAAACGCAAAGTCCTTGACACGGAACACGTTTTTGCCCTTTTGTACTCAAGCATTGACAGAAAACAGGTCAAACTTGCCGGAGAAGTTGAGGAGCTTGCCGAAAACAAGGACGACCTGGTAATTCTTGACGGGTACAAGAATGCCAGAATGACGGAAAAACTCGGCATTGCCGAACTGCCGGCACTACTGGAGATAAAAAAGGGCGAAATCGTCCGCAGCGCAAGCCCCAAGGACCTGGAATCTGTAGTCAGTTTTACGGGTGAATAGACGGAGTCCCTGTGGTTGTCCCGCACAGGAAAGAACACGCAAACAGGGAAAGGCCCGTTTTTGTGAAACGAAGAGGGGGAAACGACAGGTGATCATTACAGTCACACTCAACCCCGCCGTTGACGAGGAATATGTCGTGCCCGAATTCAGGCCGGGTGGCTGGTTCCGAACCAGCAGCACCGACCGGTCGCCGGGAGGCAAAGGGATTAACGTCTCGCTGCTTCTCGCTCAACTGGGCTATACTTCGGCAGCCATGGGGTTTCTCGCAGGCTTCAACGGCGAGTATATCCGCGATGTCCTCAGACGGAAACGAATTACAACCAACTTTATCCACGTGCGGGGAGAGACGCGAACGAACGTCTATATCGTCGATGAAATCGGTCACGTCGAAACGGGGATCGCCGAAAGCGGGCCGTACGTACCCGAAGGGGCGGTTTCCAGGTTTCTCGCAAGCTATGAAAGGATGCTTGCGAGGGCGCACCTGATAGTCATCGGGGGGTCCCTCCCCCCTGGTGTCCCTCTCGATTTTTACAAGGAGATTATTACCCGGGCCAAAAGCAGAGAAATTCCAACCATTGTAGATGCCGCGGGACCGCCATTCATGGAAGCCCTCGAAGCTGGCCCCACGATCGCCAAGATTGACCACCGTTTCATGTCGAGAATGGCCGGAGTGGCCTTGACGTCACTGGACAATCTCATTGAGGTTGTTTCTAAAGTTCACGATCAGGGGGTGGAATGGGCGGTAACGTCTTACAGGACGTATGGAGAAGTGTTTTTCACGCCTGACGGGATTTACCTCGCAGAATATGAGCGCAAAGGGCTTGTGTCGCTTTTCGGTGCCGATGATGCCCTGATAGCGGGGCTGGTCGTTGCAAGGGAAGAGGGAATGAATGTCGAGGAGACGGTACGATTTGCGACTGCCTGCGCCTGGGAAGATACCCTTCATTTCGAGAAAGGGATCAGGGACAGGGGGACGGTGGAAGAACTCCTCAAAAACGTCCAGGTTGAAAAACTGGAATGAAACCCATGGTCAAGGAAAGCAAGACGTCTGCCTCCGTTGATCTTCGCGAGGGGCACATTCTTTTCGTCTGTACCGGCAATACCTGCAGGAGTCCGATGGCCGAAGCCTTTACGAATCACTATCTTCGGGAGGCAAAGCTGGAGTCCTCATGGTTTGCCACGTCCGCGGGCACAGCTGTGTGGCGACGCCTGCCCGCAGGTGACGGTGCCGTTCAGGTTATGAAAGAATATGGTCTCGACATTTCCGGACACAGATCACGGGGCATTGATGAGATTTCTGTCCGGGACACGGTTCTGATTCTTGCCATGACGAAAGAACATGCCGATTTCCTGAATGGCCGGTTTCCCGAAAAAACCGGCTGCATCTACAGGTTTTCGGATTATCTCGCCTTTGCAATCGAAGACACGGACAAAAGATTTATTGCCTGTTCCGGTGATATCCCGGACCCCTTCGGTCTCGATCCGGCGGCTTACCGGGAAGTGGCCCGGACCCTTGACATGTATGCCAAAGAGTTGGTGAAAAGGCTCAAAGCCCGGCCTCAAGGCTTGGGCATGAAATGATCCCGGTTCCCAGGGCGGGATACACCTTCCTTTTTTCAAAAGACCCACGATGGATTACAATTTTTACTGTACCATGCGAGGATGCGAAGCATGGGAGGCTGTGATCATATATGCTGAAAAGAAGGGTTTCCCTCTTCCTGCCTTTTGCCCTTGTTCTCCTTTTGTTCGCATGCTGCGGCATCTCTGCGGCGGAAGGCGAACTCTCCGAACGGGAACGGAAGCTCCGGGACAGAACCATCAAGCAGGTCGAGGAACACTGGGAAGTCGTCAAAGATCCATCCCGGTCGGCGCTGGTCGAGATGATCGGCAGCCGCTGCGCGGCCCTGGCTGAAAGAGATCTGGCCTATTCTTTCAGGCTGCTGTCCGACGATCGTCCAAATGCCTTTACCATTCCCGGAGGCGTCATTTATGTGTCAACGGGGATGCTTGATTTCGTCAGAAGCGACGATGAGCTTGCGGCTATCCTTTCCCATGAAATAGTACATGCGGACAAAGACCACGTAATGAGGCAGGTGGCAAGAAACCAGAAACTCTCCGTGGCTTCCCTCCTTCTGACGGTAGCCTCGGGGGGAGCCGCTCCCGTGGCTGTTCTCTCGAACCTCATAGCCGTGGCGGTGCAGAATGATTACAGCCGTGATTTTGAACAGGAAGCGGATCGGGGTTCGGTAGAAATTCTTCATGGGGCCGGCTACAGCCCGTCGGCCACGGTAACCGTCCTGGAAAGACTGCAGGAAGAGGAAGTCAAAAGACCTTATGTGGATCCGGGAGTCTACAGGACTCATCCAAGGACGGAAGAACGTGTGAGGGATATCATCTCCTACATGCATGACCAGGGTTTGACCATTGAGAGAAAAGAGCCTCTCGGACTTCTGGTTCCGGAGGTTCTGTGCAGTGGGGACGCTTGCGTTTTTCGCCTCGACGGACGTGAAATCTGGCGTGGTCCCTGGAGACCCGGGACCAAAGATGTCCTGAAAAAACTTGAACGCGCTGTCTCTCAGAGCCTGCAGCTGGAAACGGCCCCTTACGATATACATGTCATCAAACAGGGCGGAACCGAAAGGCTTTTGATCGAAAGAACCGTAGCAGTCGACGCCACTGACGTGCCGCCCGAAATGGCCGAATCTCTTGGGCCCTTGAGGGATTCGCTGGTCAGAGCCCTGCAAGCAGCCAAGAGCATTCACCCCGTTGCCGAATATTTCCGGTAGGACATGGCAACAGAAAAGGAGGTCCTTCAACCGGTGCCTCATGTGACGCTTTACAGAAAATACAGGCCTCAGTCTTTTAGTCAGGTCGCGGGCCAGGATGAAGCCGTCAAGGTGCTGAAAAGGGAGATTACAGCAGGGAAAACCGGGCATGCCTATCTTTTTTCGGGACCGAGGGGTTGCGGCAAGACAACCGTTGCCCGGCTACTTGCCAAGGCCATCAATTGCCTCGAACCCGGTGAAGACGGGGAACCCTGTGGAGTCTGCGAGAACTGCCGGAATATCACAGCCGGAAGCAGCCTTGACGTGGTCGAGATTGACGGAGCCTCGAACCGGGGCATCGATGAGGTGAGAGACCTCAAGGAACACATTTCGCTTTCGCCATTTTCCGCGCGGTTCAAGGTGTACATCATCGATGAAGTGCATATGCTCACCGATGCTGCGTTCAACGCCCTGCTCAAGACCCTTGAGGAGCCACCATCCTCGGTGGTTTTCATTTTTGCGACGACGGAACCAGCGAAGGTCCCGGCGACGATACGTTCAAGATGTCAGCACATTCCCTTTCACAGGATAGACGCCGCCGTCATCGTTCCATGCATTCGTGAGGTGGCCGTAAAAGAGGGTACCGACTTTGATGAAAGGGCGCTCTGGGACATCGCGAGAGAGGCCGACGGTTCGCTCCGCGATGCCCTTTCCCTTCTTGAACAGGCATTGTCTCTCGGAACCGAGGTTTCATCGGAGAAACTTCGGGACCTCTTCGGAGGGGGGAGCAGGAGAGATCTGGAGCAGTTCGTGAGCCTCCTGCGAAAGGACCGCAAGACGGCTTTCATCGAGATGGAGGCATCCTTGCGGAGAGGACTGACGGGTCCTCGCCTCCTGGAAGGCATATTTGCGATCTTCAGGGACCTGTGGATCGTTAAAAAATGGGGGGACCAGATGGCGTCCCATCTTCCCCTGGCCGAGGAAGAACGCCGTTTCGTCATTGAAGAAAGCGTTCTCTGGCCGGAAAGCGCCTTGTGGGAGGGGATGGAATTTGTCGCCTCGCTGATGCCCCGTGCGCGGTGGGGGCTGCGATCCGATGTCCTCGGGGGACTCATCTTTGGTTATTTCGAGAGAATTCCTGTTCTCGAAGGTAAAAAACAGGAAAGCCATACAGCAGCGGAACCGGCGGAAGGAAAAACGACCGGCGAAAGAAGCGTTTCCTCCTCAGCTGGACAGGAAGAACACGAACCGGAAGGGGGAAAAGGCTTCGGTGCAAATCACGAGGAAGGTAACCAGGAGGGCGAAAAGACTCGAAAAGAGCAACTCGCCCCGACCCAGAAAACCCCTGAGGAGGAAACGACGGAAGAATCCACTGCATCCGACACTTCGGCGGAAACCGAAGAAAAAGGGGTGGATCCAAAGATGTGGGGTGATTTTCTGGAAAGCTTTTTCCCCGATGATATAGGACTTTACTCTGCCCTTCTGTCGGCGAAACCAAAGATCAAGGACGATGCTTTTTGTATTTTCTTCGACGATGGAGACCGTCTCTGTTTCGAGATGGCGAAAACGGGCCGGAATGTGTCGAAAATAGTTGCGAGACGTGAACTTCTTGGTCAGTATTCTGAAATGCTTTTGTGCTGCAAAGATGACGAGATCAACGTTGAATCCCCTTCCTTTGTTGACCTCGCCGCATCCGAAGAAGCGCCACTGGAGGATCCCTCGGGAGGTAAAGCAGAGGAAATACCGCCATCGGCCGGAGAAAGGGTCAAAAAGACGCGCAGAAGGACGAATTCTAGGGAAACGGACGGCAAGAACCGGAAGGCTCCGGAACTCGATACGGTCATGAGCCTTTTTGACGCGGAGTTGCTTTTTGTCAAGGAAGAACTCGCCGAAAATGGTGAAAGTGAGGGAGACACTGTTGAATAGACCTTTCGTCCATCTTCATGTCCACACGGAATACAGCCTCCTTGACGGCGCCATACGGTGCCGGGAGCTTGCCGAACGCGCTTCACGGTGGGGATGTCCGGCTGCGGCCATAACGGATCACGGGACCATGTACGGAGTGATCGAACACTACGAAAACTGTACGGCAAGAGGGGTGAAACCCATCATAGGCTGCGAGGTTTACGTGGACCCCAGGGGGCATACATGCCGGGACCGGATGGGGAAAAACGCCCACCTGCTGCTTCTTGCAGAGACCCAGGAAGGGTACAACAACCTGGTAAAACTCGTCTCCATAGCGAACACTGAAGGATTCTATTACAAACCCAGAGTGGACCATGAACTGCTTGCTACCTACAGCAAGGGGCTCATCGCCTCATCGGCCTGCCTTTCGGGGGAAATCCCCACGCTGCTTTTGGAAAAGGATCCGCAGGGAGCTCTTGAACGGGCTGAAATGTACAGGGATATCTTCGGGGCGGAGAATTTTTTCCTGGAAATCATGCATAACAGCGTGCCGGAACAGGCTTTTGTGAACAAGGAGTTGATCCGGCTCTCGAAGGAAACGGGAATACCTCTGGTTGCGACCAACGACGCTCATTATCTTGAGGCCGGTGATGCGGCCTGGCACGATGTGTTGCTCTGTGTCCAGACGAACTCGACGGTGAACTCACAAAACAGGTACCGCTTTGGCTCCAGTGATTTTTACCTGCGCCCACCGGAAGAGATGTGGAACCTTTTCGGGAAAGAAGTCCCAGAGGCCCTTGAAAACACCGTTGCCATCGCCGAGCGGTGCAACGTCAGTTTTTCCTTTGAGGGTCACATGCTTCCCAAGGTCGATGTCCCTGAGGGGAAAAGCCTGGAGGAAACCCTGAACGAGAGGGCCAGGGCGGGTCTCGGGGAGAGGTTCAACGAAAACGTCCCGGATGAGTACCTTTCCCGCCTGGAGTATGAGCTCGGTGTCATCAGGCAGATGGGTTTTGCCGGGTACTTTTTGATCGTGGCGGATATCATACAGGCGGCAAAAAACGACGGCATACCCGTCGGCCCGGGACGCGGCTCCGCGGCAGGATCTCTTGTGGCCTACAGCCTGAAGATCACCGAAGTGGATCCGCTGAAATACGATCTTCTCTTTGAGCGGTTTCTCAACCCCGACAGGATCAGCATGCCCGATATCGACACGGATATTTCCGACAAAAGACGGGATCAGGTTCTCGAACACATCGTCGAAAAATACGGCAGGGACAATGTTGGGCAGATCATTACCTTCGACAGGATGAAGAGCAAGGCCGCGGTAAGAGACGTGGGAAGGGCGCTGGATATGAGCTATCCCGAGGTGGACAGGGTGGCGAAAATCATTCCCGCCGGGGTTGCCTCAATCGACGAGGCCATGGAACAGAACCCCGAGTTGAAGCATCTGCATCAAGATGACACGATGGTGCGCAAGCTTCTCGATTATGCTTCACGGATAGAGGGGCTTGCCCGGCACTGCTCCCAGCATGCCGCCGGAGTGGTTATTACGCCCGGCCCGCTTACTGATTATGTTCCTGTCCGGAGGATCGGCGACGGGCAAATCGTCACCCAGTACGCCATGGAGCCCGTGGAAAAGCTCGGCCTGGTCAAAATGGACTTTCTGGGTTTGCGGACCCTCTCGATGGTGGAAGAGACCCTGGAAAACATCAAGGACAACGAAAAGACGCCGCCGGATATCTACAACCTCCCCCTGGATGACGAAACGACCTACGAGCTGCTTTCGGGGGCCGATACCCTGGGAGTCTTCCAGCTCGAATCATCGGGGATGAGACAGCTTCTGAAGCGGCTTGCCCCAGACTGTTTCGAGGACCTCATTGCCGTGCTCGCCCTTTACAGGCCCGGACCGCTTGGAAGCGGTATGGTGGACCAGTACGTGGAGTGCAAGCACGGACGCCAGGAAGCTTCCTATCTTCATCCCCTTCTGGAGGATATCCTGAAGCAAACCCATGGTGTCATGCTTTATCAGGAGCAGGTCATGCAATGTGCCGCCACGCTGGGAGGATATACCCTGGGACAGGCGGACCTTCTCAGACGGGCCATGGGGAAGAAGAAAGTGGAAGTCATGGAAAAGGAGCGGGCCCATTTTGTCGAAGGATGTGGAAAGAAGGACATCGACGAGAAAAAGGCCGAGCAGATCTTCGACATTATCCAGGAGTTCGCAGGGTATGGTTTCAACAAGTCTCACAGCACCGCCTACGCAATGATCAGCTACCAGACGGCCTACCTCAAGGCCCATTTCCCGGTGGAATTTATGGCGGCCTTCCTCTCGAGCCACATCCATTCGAAACTGGATATCCTGGCGCGTTACGTGAGAGCCGTGAAAAGTTCGGGCATCAGCGTACGGCCACCTGACATCAACAAATCGGGTTCCCTTTTCACCGTGGACCAGGATGAGATCCTTTTCGGCCTCAGCGCCGTTTCAAAGGTCGGGGAAGGGGCCGTCGAGGCGATCATTGAGGCGAGGGAAAAGGAACCTTTTGAGTCCTTGTGGGATTTTCTGAACAGGGTGGATCTTAAGGTCGTCGGAAAATCCGTGGCGGAAAACCTCATACGGGCCGGTGCCTTTGATTCAATTACGCCGAACAGGAAACAGCTTCTTGACAGCCTGCAACTCATGGTGGACATCGTCCAGCGGCGCTGTGCCGATGGACGCCAGCAGTCGCTTCTGTCTCTTGTCCAGGAGGAGGACCCGGGCAGTCCCGACCTCGTGGAGACCGAGGATTTTGATTTTCACACGAGAATGACCATGGAAAAGGAGTCGACAGGGCTCTACATTTCCGGGCACCCTTGCGAGCAGTACGAAATGCTCTACAAGGATATAGCGACTTGTTCCATCGGAGAGCTCACCCTGTGGAGATCGTCAACATGTAAACCCGTGGTCGCCGGAGTTGTCGTCGACCTGCAGGAAAAATTCACCAAGAAAGGCGATAAGATGGCCATTCTCGAAATCGAGGATACGGAGGGAAAAATCGAGGCCGTCTGCTTCCCCAGGACATGGAGCCGCCTGGAACACGTTCCGGAAAAAGGCGAGGTATGCGTCGTTACAGGAACTCCGCAGGAAAGGGACGGCCTGAACCTGATCGTGGATTCCGTCCTTCCCGTAGACGGAGCCAGGGAAGCCGCGCCGCCCGCAGTAAGGTTAAGAATACACGAAGCCGGCGGCAGGCTGAACGGCTGCCTCAAGGACGTGTATCGTGAACTCAAGGGATACCCCGGCGATGCCCCTGTCTTGATCGAATACGTTTCCGACTCTTACAGGGCGGTTTTGCGGGCGAGACGCCTCAAGGTCGACGCAACAAAACCCTTTTGCGAAAAAATTCGCCGGATTTCCGGCGGCGCTGTTGAAGTGGTGTAGCAAGCCGGTAGAATAGAAAGGGCCAGGATGGAAGGAGGAAGGTCAAGTGAGAGTAGAGGAGAAGGATACTCCGTCGGTTATGGCCGATTTCGTTGTTGTCAGAGCTATGGAAAACGGCGTTTCCGTCATCGGGCTAACCCGCGGACAGGAGACCCGTTTCGCCCACAGTGAGAAACTCGATGAGGGCGAGGTCTGGATATCGCAGTTTACGGAATACACCTCGGCCATCAAAGTCAGGGGAAAGGCCGAAATATTAACGGCTCACGGAAGGATCGTGAGCGGAAAGGATCTCGATGAAAAGAGTTAAGATCGTCTGTACCCTTGGTCCTGCCTGCCAGGCGAAGGAAACGCTCAGGGAAATGGTCACCGCCGGCATGGATGTGGCCCGGCTGAATTTCAGTCATGGAACCCAGGAAAGCCACGGACTGCATCTTGAGAATGTCAGGGCCCTCGAAAAGGAATTGGCCCGACCCATCGCCGCAATGCTTGACACAAAGGGGCCGGAGATCAGGACAGGGCGACTTTCCGGAGGGCAGCCCGTCCACATTGATACCGGCGGCAAAATCCGCCTGACGCCCGATGATGTCGAAGGATCCGGCCAAAGAATCCATGTAGGATATG
>JBKHBH010000005.1:0-52764 GCA_046542505.1 Thermovirgaceae bacterium
GCTGAAAGGCATCTCATGGTTCAGGACTTGGCACAGCGCCAGATTGCGTATCATTACATCTCAAGGTCACGAGCAACAGGCAACGTGGAATACCTTGCAGAGGGCCTTAATCGAATTCACAAGTATTTCAGGAGCCATCCCCAGGCGAGGGAGATGAATCAGCTTCTTGCCTGGTACAAGAGGCTTGAAGAAAAAGAACTTTTCGAAAGTGTCGCCGTTTATCTTCACCCCCGGTCAGGTGGAAATTCCATTGTTTCGCCGGGCCAAGGGGCAACAGACTTTAAACCATAGGCCCCAATAGCTCGCAAGATTTTGTGACTTGTTTCAGGAGATGTTCAGCAGTCCCTGGTATCGCGGGAAGGGCCAGAATTCGGAAGAAACGACGGCCTCTGCCTCCTGGCAAAGCCTGCGGAGCTCTTCAATGGCGGGCAGGGATCTGGAGGTAAGGTCGTCTGACTGGTCCATGAGGGAAAGACCGTGAACGCCGTTTCGCATCGATGAAAGGTGTTCAACAGAGACAAGAATGTCCGTCTTCAGTTTTACCAGACTGCGTATATGGTTTTTCCATTCCGAGGTATCCGTTCCGATGTTCTCGGGGACGGATGAAAAAGCTTCGCTTTCGAGACGTATCTGTTTTGAGAGCGCTGGCAGGACGCCCTCCCGGACCATGGATTCCATGACGGTCATGTCGATCTCGAGGGTCTTGATGTACTGCTCGAGGCGTGTCTCATAGTAAGCGGTAATCTCTCTGTCGCTGAAGATCCCGAGATTGGCGAGAAGTTCGCGGTGCTCAGGCACCAGGAAGAGACTCAGGGCCTCAAAAGTCGTTTCCGCCACGGGAAGCCCCCTCCGAATTGCCTCTTCCTCCCATTCGTCGGAATAGCAATTGCCTTCGAACCGGATGTTCGCGCTCTCGTTGACGGCCGTCTTTATGGCGTCGAGGGCGGCGTCGGCGACGTCGGTTTCCGCAAGACGGGCTTCGATGCGTTCCGCTATGCGGTCCATTCCCCAGGTCCAGACAGCCAGCAACATTGTCAAAGGACCCGCCGTCGACTGGGACGAACCGGGGGCGCGGAATTCAAACTTGTTTCCCGTGTAGGCGATGGGCGCTGTCCTGTTCCGGTCGGTGTATTCGGGCTGTATCGAGGGAAGACGGTTCAGGCCGAGGTCAAGCATCCCCTTTGAGGGAAGCTCTTCGGGCAGGCCTTCGCCGATACGTTCCAGGATATTGGTCAGCACATTGCCCAGGTGGACGCTCATGATCGGCGGAGGCGCTTCGTTACCTCCAAGGCGGTGCATGTTGCCGGGCGTCGCGATGGATGCCCTCAAGAGCCCTCCGAATCGGGAAACGCCGAGAAGGAGCGAGCACAAAAGAGTCAGAAACTGCAGGTTCTTCCGCTGGCTTGAGGAGGGTTTGAGAAGGTTCCTGCCCTCGCTGTCCTGCAGAGAAAAGTTCAGGTGTTTGCCGCTTCCGTTGATGAAGGAGAAGGGTTTTTCGTGGAGCAGGAGACGAAAACCATGTCGGCTTGCGATGCGCCGCATCTGTTCCATGAGTATCTGGTTCTGGTCGACGGCAAGATTGGCCTCGGTGAATTGGGGTGCGAACTCAAACTGGCAGGGAGCCACCTCGTTGTGACGGGTCTTGAGGACCATGCCGAGAGTGAGCATTCTGTCGCTCAGGTCTTCCATAAAGGCAAGGACCCTTGGGTGGATGGAGCCGAAATAGTGGTCCTCCATCTGTTGGCCCTTGGGAGGCGGTGAGCCCATGAGGGTTCGGCCGCAATAAAGCAGATCAGAGCGGTCTTCAGCCTTGTTGCTGTCGACGAGGAAAAATTCCTGTTCGGCTCCCATGGTGACCTGGGTCCAGCGGACGTTTCTGTTTCCGAAGAGCTTGAGAATCTTGAGAGTACGTTCCTCGACGGCTGCAAGAGCCCGAAGGAGCGGGGTCTTCATGTCCAGCGGCGTTCCATCGTTGCTGATGAATACTGAAGGAATGCATAAAGTGCCGCCTTTTTCACTTGGGATGACGAAGGCCGGGCTCGTCGGGTCCCAGGCGGTGTATCCCCGGGCTTCGAAGGTGGACCGCATCCCGCCCGAGGGGAGCGAAGAGGCGTCTGGTTCGCTCTGGATGAGTTCTTCCCCGTTGAAGGATTCCATGGGCGTTCCGCTTGCGTCCACCGTCAGAAAGGCCATGTGCTTTTCAGCTGTCAGCTCCGTACGGGGGTGGAACCAGTGGGTGTAATGGGTCGCCCCCCTGGAGACGGCCCACTCCTTCATTGCCGATGCTACGATGTCAGCCGTTGCGAAATCGAGCTTTTCTCCGCCGGACATGCTGTTTTTCAGTTTTTCAAAGGTCTGCTTGGGGAGACCCTCCCGCATTGCCTTTTCTCCGAAGACGTTGAGTCCAAAAAGTTTGGTTGGCCGCAGGTCATTCATGGAAACGCCCTCCTTTTGTTTATAATCTGCGTATATACCACAAAATGGCTGCATATGCAAGCAATAGTCGCATGTAAACAGATAGAAAGAGATAATTCCATACATAAAAACCCCAAATCGCCTGTATACACGCGATTTGGGGTATATCTCACAGCCTCGCCAAAGGTAAGTCGATTCAGGGGTTTTTCAGGGCTTTTCTGGAAAGGTCTACATGCGCGCGTATCAGATGTTCCGCCAGGTCGGCGTCGTTTTGACGAAGGGCGGATAGGATCTGTCTGTGTTCTTCTAGGCTGGGGTTGGAATCGAAGTCGAAAAAAGATTCAAAGAGGATCATGTAGACATAAATTCGCGAAAGGATGTTCCCGACGAATTCCGAAAGCATCCGGTTGCCGCTGGCTTCGGCGATGATGCGGTGAAATGCGATATTTATACGCAGGTAGTCATCGAGCTTTCTTTCGGCGAAGGCCGTTTCCTCTTCATGGATGTTCTCCTCGAGCCTGTAGAGTTCGGGTGGACGGATCCGTTGGGCAGCCTTTCTGATGGACAGGCATTCAAGGTACTCGCGTAGCTCGTATGCATCGCGGACTTCTTCTTTTGTGGGGAAGACGAGGCGGGCGCCCAAGTTGGGGACAAAATCGACAAGCCCCTCGTTGGCGAGCCTGCGCAAAGCTTCCCGTACGGGCGTTCGGCTGACCTCGAGCTCCCGCGCAATCGACGCTTCCGGAAGACGCTGGCCCGCTGTGAGTTTTTTGCCAAAAATCCTATTTCTCAGTTGACGGTACACGTATTCCGAAGCAGTGGAAAAGTCGTTTGGTGTTCTCATAAGGGTTCCTCCCGGTATAGACCGATTCAGGGTTTCTTCACGCCCTTTTCTTACGGAAACGGATTGTACCTGATCATTGGGACCGTTGATAGCCTGCTTTGCCGGATAAACGCGGCGGCCGCGTCGAAATGGTATGCCCCGGCCGGGGGTTGACGTTTTAGAATAGATCATGTACAAAAGCATGTATACGAAGTATACCATGTATACCATTGCTGAAAAAGGGGATTTCTCTTTTTTTGAAAGGAGCGTTTCAGATGTATGATGATTTGAAGGGAAGAACAGTTCTCGTGACCGGCGGCGCCAGCGGGATCGGAGAAGCGACGGCTCTGCGATTTCTCGAAGAAGGGTGCCGGGTTGCCGTTTTTGACAGGGACACAAAGGCTCTTGAGCGCCTGGTGGCAGAAAATCCGGGAATCGAGTTGGCCCTTGAGGGTGACGTTTGTTCTCCCGAAGATGTCGAAAGGGCTTTCGCGCAGATAGACAGCGGTTTCGCCCATCTTGACGTTCTCGTCTCAAACGCGGGAATCAGCGTCAGAAACCCCTTCACGGAGGTTACCTACGATCAATGGACAAAGGTCCTGAATATTAACCTCGGTGGAATGTTCCTTTTCGCCCGGGCCGCTGCGGAGCGCATGAAGGCGAAAAAGGGCGGAGTCATCCTGATGACGGCATCTACAAATGGTATGGAGGGGCATCCCCTGTACGCCGATTACAATGCTTCCAAGGCGGGGGTAATCCTTCTCACCAGGACATTAGCCTTGGAGTTTGCCCCGGATATCAGGGTGAACTGCGTGAGCCCGGGGTATGTCCTGACGCCGATGCAAAAAGCTGAATATACTGAAGAAATGCTCGAAAAGGTCAATGAAAAGATCCCCTTCAAGCGGCACGCAAAACCGTCGGAAGTGGCGGCGTTGTTTGCCTTTCTTGCGTCCTCCCAGGCATCGTACATAACGGGGGCAAATATACCCATTGACGGTGGAGAGACAGCGGGACTTGTCTGAGAAACAGAACCCGAAGGAGGAAAAACAGATGAAACACGAAGAACTGCTCAGTCTGAAAGGAAAGGTAGCCGTGGTGACCGGTGCTGCTTCAGGCATCGGCAAGGGGTGTGCCGAGTTCCTTGCAGACATGGGGGCGGAAGTTGTGCTTCTTGATATTTCAAAGGAAAAGGGCGAGTCTGCGGCGGCGGAAATCGCCTCGGGCGCCTCTTTCATGGAATGCGACATTACTGACGAGGCGCAGTGCAAGGCAGTGTCACGGAGAGTGAAAGAACGTTTCGGCAGGGTGGATGTTTTGGTCAACTGTGCGGGCGTTATCAGGAGAAAGAACGTCGTTGACCTGACGGAAGAGGACTGGAATATCGTCATCGATGTCGGGCTCAAGGGGGCTTTCCTGGTATCCAAACACCTGATCCCCCTGATGGCGTCATGGGGCGGAGGGAGCATTATCAACATTGGATCAGGCTGGGGAATCAAAGGCGGACCGAATGCCGCGGCGTACTGTGCAGCCAAAGGCGGCATAACCAACCTGACGAGAGCCATGGCCATCGATCACGGCCCTCAGAAAATCAGGGTCAATTGCGTTTCCCCGGGTGATACAGACACGCCTCTTCTGAGGGATGAGGCGAGACAGCTCGGAATTGACGAAGGTGAGTGGCTGGCCGAAAGCGCAGACAGGCCTCTTGCAAGACTCGGTGAGCCGAAGGACATCGCCATGGCGGTCTATTTCCTGGCAAGCGGTCTTTCAGGCTGGGTCTCTGGAACCAATATCGTAGTGGACGGCGGCGGAACGGCCTGATCCTTCAGCACACCTTGAAGAAAACACAAGAGGAGGAATATTCATGAGCAAACAGAAAATGGTGCACCCATACATCCCGAATTCAGACCCCCGAATTCAGAAAGAGATGCTGGAAGCCATCGGCGTTTCGGGCATAGACGAATTCTACAAGGGCATTCCTGAAGAACTTCGCGTGAAAGGATTGCTGAAACTTCCCGAAGCGCTTTCGGCTGAGTGGGACCTGAAACGGCACGTGGAAGACATGATGCAGGAGAACACCTCCTGCCGCGACTCTCTGAGCTTTCTCGGCGGCGGCTGCTGGCAGCACCATGTGCCTGCCGTCTGCGACGAGATAAACAGGAGATCGGAGTTTTTGACGGCTTACGCCGGAGAACCCTACGAGGATCACGGAAGATTCCAGGCGCTTTTTGAATACGCCAGCATGATGGCCGAGCTCGTTGATATGGATGCCGTCAACGTCCCCACGTATGACGGATCACAGGCGGCTGCCACGTCGATCCGCATGGCATCCAGGATTACGGGGCGGAAAAGGGTTATTGTCGCGGCGAATGCTCATCCCGACAGGATCAGGGTGATCGAAAACTATTGCGACCCGGATATTGCCGTCGATCTCGTGAATTTCGATGAAAATACGGGAACCGTGGATATCGGGAAGGTCGAAGCAGCCCTTGGCGATGACACAGCCGCCGTCTACATCGAGAACCCTTCCTATTTCGGCACTGTTGAGGCCGAAGGCGGGAAAATAGCCGAAAAGGCTCACCAGGCCGGGGCGCTGCTTGTCGTGGGCTGCGACCCCTCGTCCCTTGGAGTCTTCGCACCACCGGCGAGTTACGGCGCTGATATTGCCTGCGGCGACCTGCAGCCTTTGGGAATGCACATGTATTACGGAGGGGCCCGGGCGGGTTTCATCGCCACCAGGGATGAGGAGAAATACGTTTCCGAATATCCTTCAAGGCTTTTTGGCATCGCTCCCACGACTCACCAGGCATGGGGTTTCGGTGACGTCGCATGGGAACGCCTGTCCTTTTCCGATCGAGAGAACGCAAAGGAGTTCGTCGGGACCGCGGCGGCTCTCTGGGCTATCACCGCCGGAGTGTACCTCGCGCTCATGGGGCCCAGCGGCATGCGGGAACTTGGAGAGGGCATCCTCAAACGAAATGCCTATGCAAGAAAAAGGCTTTCGTCCATCCCTGGCGTGAAAGCCCTTTTCCCTGACGGAGTTTTCTTCAAGGATTTCGCCCTGAATTTCGGCGGGACGGAAAAATCCGTGAAGGAAATCAACGAATGCCTCAGGGCGGAAGAAATCTTCGGTTGCGTGGATATTTCCGAGACGCATCCCACGCTCGGAGAAAGCGGCCTTTTCGCGGTGACCGAAATTCACACCGCGTCCGACATAGACCGGCTTGCGGACGCCCTGAAAAAGGCCGTCGCGTAAAAACGTGATTCTTGACAAGGGAGTTGAATGACATGGGAATGAATATAGATTCCAAGCTCAGGGATTTTCATCAGGCACGCTGGGACGAACCGATCATATACGAGATTTCGAAACCGGGAGAAAGAGGCGTATTGGTCCCGGAGTTCGGCGGCGATGACGCTGATGTGCAAATACCGGAAGGGATGAAACGCAACAGCGAACCGAACCTCCCGGAGATGGGGCAGATGCGCGTGTTGAGACATTACCTTCGGCTTTCCCAGGAAAATCTTGGCGCCGACCTCAATATTGACGTCGGCCAGGGAACATGCACCATGAAGTACAGTCCCAAAATTAACGACCAGCTCGCGGCGAACCCGAAGGTGACCGAACTGCATCCCCGCCAGGATGAATCGACCGTCCAGGGAATTCTCAAGATGATTCACGAGACGGAGCTTTACCTTCGGGAAATATCCGGCATGGATCGGTTCTGTCTGCATCCGGGCGGCGGATCCCATGCGCTGTTGACAATAGCCTCAATCATCAGGAAATGGGTCGACAGCAGGGGTGAATCTGAAACGAGGGATGAAATCATCACCACCATTTTTTCCCATCCCTCAAACGCGGCTGTAAGCAAGCTGAAGGGTTTCAAGGTGATCACCATCTATCCCGGAGAAGACGGCCGTCCGGATATTGAAGCCCTCAAGGCCGCCGTTTCGGAACGGACCGCGGCGCTTTTGATCACCAATCCGGAGGATATAGGGATCTACAACTCGAGGATCAAAGAGTTTACGGACATTGTTCATGAAGCCGGCGGCATCTGCAGCTACGACCAAGCCAATCTCAATGGGATCATGGGCCTTACCCGGGCCCGTGAGGCTGGGTTCGATCTTTGTTTCTTCAATCTCCACAAGACCTTCTCGGCTCCTCATGGTTGCGGCGGCCCCGGAGGCGGCGTGGTTGGAGCCACGAAGGCGCTTGCGGAGTTTTTGCCCGTGCCGCTGGTTTCTTACGACGCGAAGGGTGAACGCTATTTCCTCGATTACGATGTGCGGAACACCATCGGCAAAGTCAAGGATTTTTATGGTGTCGTACCGGTTATCCTGAAAGCTTACGCATGGATCCGCAGTCTGGGGGCGGAAGGCCTTCTCGAGGCGGCGAAGGTAGCGGTACTGAATAACAATTACGTGTTCAAAAAAATCCTTGAAATCAGAGGCTGCTCGGCACCATACGCGGAAGGTGAGCTGAGGGTGGAACAGGTCCGTTACAGCTGGGAAGAATTGACCCGGGAAACGGGTATTACCACGGGGGATATCCAGAATCGCATGTTTGACTTCGGCGTTCATTACTGGACGAGCCATGAACCCTGGATCGTCCCCGAGCCTGTCACCATCGAGCCTACCGAGTCTTATTCCAAGGACGAGCTCGACGAGTTTGTCGCCATACTCAAACATGTGGCCGGGGAAGCCTATGAAAACCCCGAGATGCTCAAGACGGCGCCCCATAAGAGTACTATCCACCATGTGGATCACGACTATCTTGACGATCCCTCGAAGTGGGCCATGACATGGAGGGCGTACAAGAAGAAATTCGACGGTTATTTCGAGCCGAAGAAGTAGGGGTTGCACGAAAATCATGAAGCGCCTCGGGTTGATCGTCAACCCAATAGCCGGCATGGGAGGCCCCGTGGGTCTCAAGGGGACCGACGGCAGGAGTACCTACGAAGAAGCTCTCCGCCGCGGAAGTGTCCCGCGCGCCGAACAACGCGCGCGGGACGCCCTGCGGGCGTTGGAAGCATACAGGCACAATCTCGAAATTCTTGCCTGTGCAGGCCCCATGGGGAAAAATGTTGTTTCCGAGGCCGGATTTGATTGCAGAGTCGTTCTCGATCATTTTCAGGGAGAATTCTCTACGAGCAAGGACACAATCCGCGCTGCGCACCTTATGCGCAAGGAAAGTGCGGACCTTGTGCTCTTTGCAGGAGGTGACGGAACCGCCCGCGACGTGTGTGAAGCCATAGGGACTTTTGTTCCCGCGCTGGGCATCCCTGCGGGAGTCAAGATCCATTCAGGAGTCTTTGCGGTCAGCCCGAAAAGGGCGGGAGAGATGGCGAAAACCTTTCTCTTCGGCGGTGCAAGAGGGCGGACCAAGGAAATGGAAGTCATGGATATCGACGAGGATGCCTTCAGAAAAGACCGTGTTCAGGCCAGACTTTACGGGTACCTTTCGGTGCCCTGGGACCGGGGAAGGGTGCAAGGGTCGAAAGCGGGATCAGCAGCCTCTGAACAGGCTTCTCAGCAGGCGGTGGCCGAAGATATCGTCGAAAGGATGCTTCCTGAAAGAGCCTATATTCTTGCTCCGGGAACAACGGTGCGGGAAATTGCGCGGCGGCTTGGAGTCGAAAAGACGCTTTTGGGGATAGACGCTGTAAAAGGTGGGAGGCTTCTTGCCAGAGACCTGAATGAAAAAGAACTGCTGGAACTTCTGCAAAAAGAGGCATGTACCATCGTGGTCAGTCCTATCGGGGGCCAGGGATATATCTTCGGGAGGGGAAACCAGCAAATAAGCCCCAGGGTTATATGGGCTACGGGCAAGGAAAACATCCTCGTCGCCGCGACACCTCACAAGCTGGCGACCCTTGCGGGCAGGCCCCTTCTCCTCGATACAGGTGATGTGAAACTGGACCGGGTTCTCAAAGGTCCATGGCCGATTGTGACAGGATATCACGAGACAAGCATGTATCCCGTTTCTTTCTAGAAAGAAATTCAAGGGACAAAAAAGGACGAAAGGGGTTCACGGGACCCTTTCGTCCTTTCGTTTTATCGTTTTTGAAAACTAATTACTGCGCACATTCTTTTCCGAGCCTTCGTGCCTCTTCCAGCCTGTCAGTTCCTTCGATGTCGTCAGGTCCGTGTACGCCGGAAGCATGAACCCTTCCGAGGATGTTCATTCCCAACAAGGCCGCCGATTTGTCCAGCGCGAAATCCATGCCCTCGAATACGTCGCTTGCAACGTCACCGCCTGCGGCCAAAAGAACGCAGCCTTTTCCGTTAAGGGTTTTTGACGCCTTGTCTGACGCGTAGGGTAGAAGGCGGTCCCAAAGCGCCTTGATTTGCGCGCTCCAGGTATACCAGTAGAGAGGGGCCGCGAAGACGAGGACGTCAGCGTCATCAATGGCCATGTATACTGAATCCATATCGTCTTGCAGAATGCAGTGTTTGCCGGCTTCCCAGCATTTGCGGCAGTCGATGCATGGCTTGATTGCCTTTTCGTTCAAAGGGATGAAATCGACATTGGCACCAACTTCTCTGGCACCTTCCGCAAAAGCCAGGGACATTTTTTCAGTGTTCCCGTTCTTTCTGGGGCTTCCGAGAAAAACGAGCATCTTTTTCACGATAAAGAAACCTCCTCGTAAAAATTTTTAAACTTTTCGTGGATCCTGATAATCTCACGACGCACGGAAACATCCACCGGTTCAAGGGGCGGCCGCGGTGGGCCGCCATAGAGTCCTGCGTGATCCATGGCCGATTTGAGGCCGGGAACTCCAAAGCGCTTTGTGACTGCCTGATTAATGTCGATCAGCGCGAGCTGCAGGCGACGCGCCAGGACCATGTCCCCTCTGGAAAATGCGTCAAAAATGGCGCGACATGCCTCGGGGAAAATGTTGGCGACACCCATGGTTGCTCCATTGCATCCGACAGCGAGAGAAGGAAGCAAAAAGCTTCCGGATCCGGCGAACACACTGAAATCCCTTGCAGCGTTTTTACAGATCTGGGCGATCTGGACGATGTCACCCGAGCTGTCCTTGATGCCGGCGATGTTTTCATGGTGAGAGAGTTCGGAGGCCAGATGCCAGTCAAGGTTCCACCCCGTATTTGCAGGCATATTGTAGAGGACGACGGGAACAGGAGTGAGGTCGGCAACTTCGGTAAAATATTTCAGGACGGCACGATGGGAATTCTGCCCCTTATAATAATGGGGAGGGAGAACAAGGACGGCGTGGCAGCCCGATTCGGCGGCGGCGAGGCTCAGTTCGGCGGTTTCTGATGTTGAGGCGCAATGGGTTCCTGCTATGATCGTGAATCTTTCGCCGGAAAGGCCTGCGCAGACCTTGAAGAGCTCGACTCTTTCTGAAAAACTGAGAAGAGGCCATTCGCCGTTCGAGCCTGCGATGACGAGACCGTCAAGGGGGGTTTTCTTCCAGTGAAGGATGTTTTTTTCGAGGGCGTCAAAGGAAATTTCCCCCTCTTTAGAAAAGGGTGTCGGAATAGGGGCGAACATTCCTTGTAGTATCATGGTTACACGTCCTTTCGGAGTCTCGATCAGGCCGCCTGAAGTTCATTGAACAGGTACGGGTTTCAAGAATAACTGCTCCAAGAGACCTGTGCAAGGAAAAAGAGACGGGACGACCAATCTGCTCGGGAGAGGTTCGGACATCTCCGCCGGAGGGAAAAATGAGCGAGATACGGGTCGGGACATGTTCCTGGAGCGACAAGAGCCTTCTGTCAAGTGGATGGTACCCTGCACAAGCAGGCGATGCCGCGTCAAGACTGAGGTTTTACGCGAGCCGTTTCGACACCGTCGAAATTGACAGCAGCTTTTACGCGATTCCCTCGGAGGCCGTGCTCTACCAATGGGTTTCCCGGACTCCTCCTGCCTTTGTCTTCAATATCAAATCCTTCGGCCTGTTTACTCATCATTTTGTAAACACGGCGTCGCTTCCGCAACGATTCAGGAAGGAGAGCAAAGAAAAAAACAGGATACGGCTTTCGGACCTGTCGAAAGAACACAGAAGGGACCTCTGGGAAATTTTTTACGAGCGCGTGATGGTTCTTCACAGGATGGGCAGGCTGGGATACCTTTTGTTTCAGTTTCCGCCTTCTTTTGACTACAGTGAGGCGGGACTCGGCTACATCAGGAGACTGGCCGGAATCAGCAGGCCTGCGAGAGCGGCCGTCGAGGTGCGTCATCGATCCTGGATGGAAAAGGGGCGAAAAGAAAGGCTACTTGATCTTCTTCGCGAGGAAAACATGGCATATGTGGCTGTGGACGAACCTCGCCTGCTCTGGACTGTCCCCTTCGAATGGCACGTAACCGCTACCTGGGCGACAGTGTTGAGGCTTCACGGAAGAAACAGCGATGCCTGGATAAAAAAACGAGCGACCGCTGCGGAACGTTTTGCGTACCGGTACGATCCAGCAGAGCTCGGGGTCTTTGCGGAGGAATCCAGGCGCCTCGCGGGGTCCGCAGAGCGGATATTCATTATGTTCAATAACTGCTTTCGGGATTTTGCCGTGAAAAACGCACTCCAGATGAAAGAACTGCTCGGAATGGAAAGTGACATTTCGTCCGGCGAACAGAAAGGGCTGGATTTCGACGAAAACTCTTGAACAGAAAGACAGCTGCCGGGGGAGGAGCAAATTTATGAATATTCTTTTTGGTGGAAAAGCATTTGAAAAACTGCTGCCTCATTTCAGACCTCTTCTGGAGGGGCACAAACTTTCTGTTGCAGCGTCGGCGGATGACTTGCCCGAACTGGTGAAAGATACCGAGATCCTTGTTACAGGACCTATGCCTGTTACCGAAGAGCTTCTGGCCAAGGCTCCCAGATTGAAGCTTGTGCAGCAATGGGGTGTCGGAGTGGAAACGATCGACATTGATGCTTGCTCGAAACGAAATGTCCTTGTCGCAAACGTTCCCTCCCGGGGGACGGGGAATGCAGAGGGCGTGGCGGAAATCGCCGTCCTTCACTTGCTTATCCTGGCACGGAGATACGGCAAGGCGGTGCAGAATATTTCGAAAAAGAGGCTTTATTCTCCACAGGGGATCTCGCTTTGGGGGAAGAAAGCTGTTGTCATTGGACTCGGAAATGTCGGGCAATGTATTGTGGAGCGCCTGAGAGGATTCGGAATGCGTCTTGCGGGAGTGAACCGGACCAGACGCCGGGAGCACGAAAAGATGGGAATTGATTTATACGGACTGGATGATGTGGAAAGGGCTTTAAAAGGGAGCCGATTCATCCTGCTTTCCCTGGAGTTGAACGAGTCGACGCGAAGCTTTGCCGACAAAAAATTTTTCAGCTTTTTTCCTGAAAAGAGCTTTTTTGTCAACGTGGGTCGGGCGGGGCTTGTTGAAAGGCCGGCCCTTGAAAGAGCGTTGGAGAGGGGCGTTTTGGCCGGGGTGGGCATGGACGTTTTCTGGGACGAGCCTGCCGATCCTGAGGACCCGCTTCTTTCGAATCCACAGGTTGTAGTCACTCCTCATATCGGTGGAATTACAGACGCCGCCTTTGAAAAGATAACGTCCTTCGTGGTGGAGAATATCAAAAACATCGCCTTGGGGGAAAGACCTAAATCCCTGCTGAACCCGGAAGTCCTGAAAGGAACGTGTTCATGACCGCATTAAACCGTGCCGTGACGACTGCAGGTGAGATTGCAGGGATAACCAGAAACGTTCTCTTTGATTTTGACATGACCCTTGTTGACAGCAGTGAGGCAGTCACCTTCGGATTGCAAAAGCTGTCCGGGGTTTTCTCGCTTCGGAAACCCTTGAAAGAGGAAATTTTTCGGACCATCGGGCTTCCCATGGATCGGGTGATGAAAGTTCTGTGGGGTGAATGCAGGGAGGAATGGCTCCAGTATTACCGCCAAAAGCTGTCGCCTTCGGAACGAAAATACCTGAAACTCCTGCCCGGAGCGGCCGGTCTTCTTGAAACCCTGCAAAGCATGGACATTGCCTGCGGGGTTGTGTCGAATAGGGGGTCACTGAAGAATCTCGTCAGAGAATTCGGTCTGGAGTCGCGTTTCAGGACGATTCTTGTTCTGAACGACGGGTTTCCGCCCAAACCGGATCCCCTGTCTTTGCTTTTCGCCATGGAGCACCTTGGTGCAACAAAAGACGATACAATTTATGTGGGTGATTCCGTCATTGACATAGAAGCTTCGCGGCGCGCAGGGGTTTTCTGTTTTGCTGTGGCGACGGGCTCTACAGGGCGCGATGCTCTTTTTTCTTCAGGAGCCTTTGACGTCTTCAATTCGTGCCGGGAAATCGAGCAATTGTTCAAAAGGCAGAAAACCGAAAGGGCTTTAAAACGGGATGAAGGGTAACGGACGGAGCTTCAGAAAGCGGTTTTTGGGAGTTGTCTATTTTGTTTGTGTCCTGTGCATTATAGGGGCTTCCTTTTACATATATGGCGCCTGGTGGAAGAGATACCTCGGACAGAGACCCGGCGTGGTGGTGGCGAAACCACATGTCCACAGCGATCAGATTCCTGTCGAAGCGGCCCTGCTCTGGAGGGAACAGGTAGTTAAAACCCCTTACAAGGGGCGCGTCCGGTATCCAGGGGGACAGGGGCCTTTTTTCGTGGGGACGAAGGGAACGATAGCCACGATTTCTGCCCCGAATGGCAAGACATATGCCCTGCAGGTGGAGAAACCGGGTTTTTTTCTCGCGGCTCTCGATGGTTTGGAAGGAAAATGGAACTACAATACCCTTTGGCGGGGTTCGTCCCGCTTCCCACAGATTCGGCCCCTCCAGTTCATCCCTGAGGGGACCATGCTGGAAAAAGGTGATGCCGTCGGGAAAATTGTTTATCAGCCGCAGCCACTACGAGCCGTAATATATGTTCAGACGGATTCCGGGTTGAAGGCCGAAATTGCCGACCACCGGATAGCTCTCAAGAAAAAGGAAGAGGACTTGCCTTTCGAGGTGGAAGTCAGGGCGGCAAATTCCCTGGGGCGGATGGTCAAGCTGTACCTGACAGTCCCTTTTTTTCCGAAAAACCGGATTCTATCAAGAAAAGAAAACTTTTTCCTGTATCTTGGAGAGAAGAAGGGAGTTGTCGTTCCCGAGAGTGCCGTTTCGACGAAAGAAGGCAGGCTCTGGGTCTATGTGGTGAAAGGTGATTCATCCTTGAGAAGGGAAATCAAAGGGGTCCCCCTGCAGGAAGATCGTTTCCTCGTCACGGGTGGGGTGGAACCCGGAGAGATGGTTCTCGTTGACAGTGACAAAGGAAAGGGAGGAGTGGTCAGGATATGGTAGGATCCCTGTCCGTTGCCGAAAGGGTTGCAATGGTAAAAGGCAAGATCGATGAAACGTTGTCCCGGTCGAAACAGGTGAAACGGCACGTGCAGATTGTCGCTGTGACAAAAACCCGAACGGTAGAGGAAATGATTGAGACCGCACGCTCAGGGGTTGACGCCATCGGGGAGAACAGGGTGCAGGAAGCCCTCGACAAGCATGAGAAGTGGCCCGAAGATCTGGACATTCCCTGGCATATGGTCGGGTATTTGCAGAGAAACAAAGCGAGAAAGGCACTTGAAATCTTTTCCTGCATCCAGAGTCTTTCGCGAAGACGCCTTGCGGATACGCTCCAGCGGCTTATGGTAGAAAAGGGAGAAGATCTTTCTGTTTTAATAGAAGTGAACATTTCGGGCGAAGAATCGAAACACGGAGTTGAACCGGCCCAGGCCGAAGAACTTGCGGGATATGTGCTCAGCTATTGTAGCCGGCTCAGGCTGGAAGGGCTGATGGGGATAGCGCCTTTCACGGAAGACGAAAAAACTGTCCGGAATGCCTTTGCAAGGCTCAGAATTCTCAGGGACGAACTTTCGGCACAGGTGGGTGTCGACCTGCCGACATTGTCAATGGGGATGAGCGGAGATTACCTGTTGGCTGTTGCAGAGGGGAGTACCATGGTGAGGATAGGAACGGTGCTTTTCGGCAGCCGAAGAGCCGGATGACGGCGTATACGCCGGAATATGGGCGAAAGGTGGGATCAGGTGTGGGAGAAATCCTTACAGTTCTCGATATTGAGACGGTTTCTTTCAACAAGACATTCAGGGGGTACAGCCCCGAAGAAGTCGAGGAATTTCTTGAAAAGGTGGGTGAATCGATACAGGTCTATTCGGAAAAAGTCAAGGCTCTTGAAGCGCGCATAACCAATATGGAAGACCAGCTGAAGGAGTATCAGGAGATCAAGACTTCCCTGCAGGATGCTCTTGTCCTGGCTCAGAAAAGTGCTGAAGAAAGGGTCTCCAATGCAGAAAACAGGGCCGAAGTCATTCTGGCGGAAGCGGAAGCAAAAAGCCACAAGATCATTATAGATGCCAAGGAAAATGCGGATTCATATAAAAGGGACATAGAGCGCCTGCGCCAGGTCAGGTACCAGTTTGTTGCGGAATTCAAGGGCCTTGTCTCGAAATTCGGTTCCATGTTGAATGCTCTCGAGACACCGCAGCTACGTGAAGAACAACGCGAAGAAAAACCTGAAGGGAAACCTGAAGAAAATTTCGAGGAGCAGGTGCGTTGACGGAGGAGCATATAGAACTGGAATCACCGGTGAGGTTTCTCAAGGGAGTCGGTCCGGTACGGGCGGAAAAGCTTGCGAGGCTGGGGATTGAAACAGTCGAGGACCTCTTGTGGCATTTCCCGAGGAGATATGAAGACAGGAGGAAACTCACACCTCTTGCATCGCTTGAGCAGGGGAGATATCATTCCATTCTGGCCCGCGTTGTCTCGATCGAGAAAAGGCGCACCAGGCGAAAGAACATGTCCCTTACCATCGCGCTTTTGACTGACGGGACAAGTCTCGCTCAGGCCGTGTGGTTCAACAGGAAAGGTCTGGACAAGATCCTGCGACCCGGATCCCGGGCCTCTTTTTATGGGAAGGCGGAGAACCGGCGCGGCCTTCTTCAGATAAGCAATCCCGAGTTCGAAGTGCTCGACGAGGACGAAGCTCCCGAGAACACGGGCGCCATCGTTCCGATCTATCCGGGGACGCAGGGCCTTTTCCAAAGATGGATCAGGGAAACAGTGAGGCGGACGCTTGATCTGGTTTCGGAAAAACTCGAGGATGTCCTTCCCCGACAGACCATTGAAAAACACGGCTTTATTTCCTTCCAGCAGGCTGTCAGCCAGATGCATTTCCCGGAGGATGAAAAGCTCTGGCGCGAAGCACGACGGCGGCTTGCTTTCGAGGAATTCTTTTTTTTACAACTTGCTTTTGGTATCAGAAGGAGTCGTTACGAAGAGGATTCCCAAGGCCCAGTACTTGAGGACAAGGGGCGAATGACGAACATTTTCCTGAATGACATATTGCCCTTTTCCTTAACGCCGGCCCAGGAAAAAGTATTCAGGGAAATCCTGCGTGATATCTCGAGGGCCGTCCCGATGAACCGACTGCTCCAGGGGGACGTCGGATCGGGCAAGACTGTCGTGGCCGTTTTGTTCATGCTTTGTGCCGTTGATGCGGCATGCCAGGCGGCTCTCATGGCGCCCACGGAAATTCTCGCCAGGCAGCATTACGACAACATCCGGGGCTGGTTCGACGCCCTCGGCCTAGATGTTGTTTTCTTGTCGGGCTCGCTCCTGCAAAAGCAGCGGAATGACGTTCTCGCGAAACTTGCATCTGGCGAGGTAAGTGTCGTTGTGGGTACCCATGCGCTTTTGGAGAATGACGTCCGGTTCCTGCGGCTCGGTGCCATCGTCGTTGATGAACAGCACCGTTTCGGTGTCCTTCAGCGGAACAGGCTTTCAGCAAAGGGGGAGCACCCCCACGTGCTGGTAATGACGGCCACGCCCATTCCGCGGACCTTGACGCTGTCGGTGTACGGGGATCTTTCCGTTTCGGTGATAGACGAACTGCCTCCAGGCCGCAAGGATGTTCACACTCAAATTGTTCCGGTGGCGGGAAAGCACAAACTCCTTCGTTTTTTAAAGAAAGCCATGGAAGCGGGCAGGCAGGTGTACTGGGTTTGTCCTCTCATTGAGGAAAACGAAGAGCTTTCAATACCTTCCGCCGAACGTCGTCATGACCAGCTGGCGAACCTTTTCGGGAGCGGCCGTGTCGGCCTTCTGCACGGACGGCTCCCGGGGAGAGAGAAGGAAACAATCATGGAGTCCTTTGCGCTCAACGAGATTTCACTTCTTGTAGCGACTACCGTTATCGAAGTTGGAATAGATATCCCGAACGCGACAGTCATGGTCATAGAGGAAGCACACCGTTTCGGCCTTTCGCAGCTGCACCAGCTCAGGGGACGTATCGGCAGAGGCGGGGAACGGGGATATTGCTTCCTTCTGGGAGATCCCGCCACGGAAAACGGGAAGGCACGTATTGACGCCATGTGTGAAACGACAGACGGCTTCCGGCTCGCCGAAAAGGACCTGGAACTGCGTGGCCCGGGAGAAGTCTGCGGGACAAGGCAGCATGGGGTCACCGACTTCAGGGTTGCCAACCTCATAAAGGACAGGGACCTGCTCGAAAAGGCCCGTGAAGAAGCTTTCCAGCTGATTGCGAAAGACCCGGTTCTTGAAAACCACCTGCTACTGAAAAGCTCGCTCATCAGGCGTTTTGAAAACACACTTGATCTGGCGGTGACAGGATGACTGAAGGATTTGAAAAAGCGCTCGGTGAGGCCATGCGGATACTGGCTCGGAGGGAATATACCAAATGGGAGCTTCGATGCAAACTCACGAAAAAAGGTTATTCCGAAGACGTTGTAAAAGAAGTTCTGGATGAAACGGAGCGGGCAGGATACGTCGATGACGGGGAGTATGCCAGGCGATTTCAGGAAACCCGCGAGGAGTGGGGATATCGCAGGGTCAAGTATGAACTCGCGAGACGTGGAATTGAAGAGGGTGTCCTCGAAAAGACCCTTGCGTATGACGAGGAAACGGAGTATGAACGAGCCATGAACCTGGTTCGCTCATGGATGCCGGGTTTGACGGAAAGACAGCTCGCAGGACGCCTCATGCGTCGCGGATTCCGGGAGGGCCTGGTAAGAAGGCTGGTCCGTAAGGCTTGTGGAGAATCTTCGTAATCTGTAGAATACTTGCTGGATCCGATTGCGTTTTTTTATTCGCCATCTTTCAATGGACAGATGACGCAACTTGACAATGGAATAGGAGTGATGCGTGCATGTTGCCTGTAGTTTTAGTGGCGGGCCTTGCCGTCGGCATCGCTGTCGGTTTCCTCCTGTACAGATTGCATACCAAAAAGCAGCTCAAAGGAGCTCAGGAACAGTCTGACAAGCTGATCAAGGAGGCTTTCCAGGAGGCCGAACGCCGGAAACGTGAAATGCTGACGGAAGCAAAGGAAGAGATCCTGCATCTTCGCCAGGATGCCGAAAAGGAAGTCAAGGAACGGCGGGGTGAATTGCAGAGGGCTGAACGGCGGCTTGAGCAAAAGGAAGAGAATCTCGACAAAAAGCTTGAGAACCTGCAGAAGAAAGAGGACGAATTCCGACAGAGGCAGGAAGACTTCCGGTCAAGGTTGGAGGAAGTCGAAAAGCTGAAGCAGGAACAGGTGAAGAGGCTGGAGGAAATAGCTGACATGACGAGGGACGAGGCCAGGGAACACCTGCTTCGGGAAGTGGAAGAGGAAGCGTCCCACGTTATCGGACTCCGAATAAAGGAGCTTGAGGAAAAGGCCAAAAGGGAGTCCGAAAAAAGATCGAGGGAAATCGTGGTCGGTGCTATTCAACGGTGCGCCGTAGATCACACCTCGGAAATGTCGGTAAGCGTCGTCAACCTGCCGTCGGATGAAATGAAAGGCCGGATCATCGGCCGTGAGGGAAGGAACATACGTGCCTTCGAAACCTTCACTGGTGTCGACCTGATCGTCGACGATACGCCGGAGGCCGTAACGTTGAGTAGCTTCGATCCCGTCCGCCGCGAAGTGGCGAAGATATCGCTGGAAAAACTCATTCTCGACGGACGCATTCACCCGGCACGGATCGAGGAAGTTATTGAAAAATCGCAGAAAGATGTAGAAGAAATGATTCTTGAAGCGGGTGAGGAAGCGCTCCTTGAAACGGGAACCAAGACGATGCATCCCGAACTGGTCAAGCTCATCGGCCAGTTGCGTTTCAGGAGCAGTTACGGGCAGAATGCCCTGAACCACAGCCTCGAGGTGGCTCACCTGGCCGGGATTATGGCGGCTGAGCTTCACCTTGATGAAAGCATCGCCCGCAGGGCAGGACTGCTTCACGATATCGGAAAAGCCGTTGACCATCAGGTGGAAGGACCCCATGCCCTGATCGGGCGGGATATCGCGAGGCGATACGGTGAGGCACCCGAAATCGTCAGCGCCATCGCCTCGCACCATGAGGACGAGGAAATGACCACGGTATATGACGTTCTCATCGCTGCGGCGGATGCTGTCAGCGCCTCAAGGCCCGGAGCAAGGCGTGAAAGCCTGGATTCATACATCCGGCGACTTGAAAAGCTCGAAAGCCTTGCGAAGACGTTCAAGGGAGTAAGCAAGGCATATGCGATACAGGCAGGCCGAGAAGTCCGCGTTATGGTGGCGCCCGGCGTGGCCGACGACGGGGCAATCCAAAAAATAGCTTTCGACATCGCTCGAAAGATCGAGGATGAAATGAAATACCCTGGTCAGATCAAGGTGGTTGTCGTTCGGGAGACACGTTCAGTCGAGTATGCAAAGTAGGGCAAAGCTCATGAAAATACTTTTTGTCGGTGACATCATGGGAAAGCCTGGGAGGAAAATTGTCAGAAACCTCCTTCCGGAGATAAACAAAGATTTCGGCCCTTTCGATTTCAAAATCGCCAACGCGGAAAACGCGGCGGGCGGATTCGGGCTGACGGAAAAAGTCATGTACGAGCTCTTCGGAATGGGGTTTGATTGTTTGACAAGCGGAAACCACATATGGGACAAAAAGGAGTTCCTCCCGGTTCTCGACGGGGAAAAACGGGTGCTTCGTCCGGCCAATTACCCGCCTGGATGCCAGGGAATCGGACAGGCGGTATTCCCCGCGGGTGGTGCGAAAATTGCGGTTTTGAACTTGCAGGGAAGGGTTTTCATGACGCCCATCGACTGTCCCTTCAGAAAGGCCGACGAGATTCTCGAAAAGCTGGATAAACCGGTGGTAATAGTAGACTTTCATGCTGAGGCTACGTCGGAAAAGAAGGCGCTCGGACTTTATCTCGACGGGCGAGTTTCCTGCGTCATCGGAACCCATACACATGTCCAGACGGCCGATGAGCAAATTTTACCAAAAGGGACGGCCTTTATTACGGATGTGGGAATGACCGGGGGCCAGGCAGGAGTAATCGGTATGGACAAGGAAAGCGTGTTCCATCGTTTTCTGACAGGTACTCCGGCGAAATTTGATGTCAGCAGGGATGATGTCAGCGTGAAGGGACTTGTGGTGGAAATCGACGAGGCCTCCGGGAGAGCCCTCGAGGTAAAGAGGATTTCAATGGAAGAAGAACCCGCCCGAGAACAAGGCGGAACAGAAAACGGAACAATGAAGTAAAGAAAAAAGAGGCGGGGCAAGACCCCGCCTCTTTTTTGTCAGCAGATGCGCGGGAGAATTTCCCCTACGGGCATGTCCACCAGCCGGGTCCCTCCCGCTTCGGTACGCATCCCGACGAAACCGGAGTTTTCAGATGTCAGGAAGCCGATGCAGGCTGCGTCGCGGGCGATATCGTGAGTCCGGAGTCGAGCGAGTGCCTTGTCGGCGTCTTCAGGTGCGACGGCGATGACAGCACATCCTTCGCAGGCGAGATACAGGGGGTCAAACCCAAGGATATCGCAGACAGAACTGACTTCGGCGGAAAGGGGAAGGCGCTTTTCGTCGAAAAGCACCCCGAGGGAGGATGTTTCGGCCCATTCACACAGAACGGTTCCAATGCCGCCCCTTGTGCAGTCCCGCATGCATCGCAGGCCTTCGATGTCGAGAAGGTCTTCGGCGAGATGCCAGAGAGGTGCGCAGTCCGAGAAAAGAGAGCCTGCAGAAAGATTGTATCGAGATGCGGCCACAGCGGCCCCGTGTCTTCCTACCGATGTGGTGACAATGAGAGCGTCGCCGGGTTCGAGCCTCGATATCCCCAGGTTTTGCGCCGTTACAGGGCTTCCGACGGCACAGGTGGTGATAAAGAGTCCGTCCACCTGACCGCTCGGTACGACTTTCGTATCGCCCGACACAAGTCTGACTGAAAGGTCGGAACACACGGAACCGGCGCTTTTCATGTAAGAAAGCAGTTCCTCCTTTTCCAGACCTTCTTCCGCAACCAGGCTCATGGCGAGATATTTCGGTTTCGCGCCCCGCATGGCCAGATCGTTTATGCTTCCGCAAACGGCAAGTTTCCCGATGTCTCCGCCCGGGAAAACCCTTGGAGTGACGGTGAATCCGTCGATGGTTATGGCGAGCCCCTTTTCGGGGATGGCGCAGTCCTCTTGTTCAAGGCCGGAAGCCCCAAAGGAATGGAGGATGTCGGAAATGAGCTCCGACGAAAGGCGTCCGCCCGATCCGTGTCCTGTACTCAGGCGTTCCATGATGTTTTTATCTCCTTTTGGGCGTAAGTATAGTAGGCCGAGCAGCTTCCCTCGTTTGAAACCATACAGGGACCGACGGGATGGACCGGCGTGCAGGATGTGGCGAAGAGCGGGCAATCTCGTGGGGAGATCAGCCCCTTGAGCACATCTCCGCACCGGCATCCTTCAGGCGGTGGCGCGGAATTGACTGTAATGTCCAGCATGGAAGCCGCGTCAAAGGTTTTATATGGTTCTTTCAGGCTGTATCCGGATTCCGGGATCGTCCCGAGTCCTCTCCAGGATGAATCCGAGCGTTCGAAAACCTTCTCGATCGACTTTCTTGCCGTTTCATTTCCTTCCGGTCGCACGGCCCGGGGATACATGGAACGGATGTCCGGGCGTCCCGTCCGGATCTGCCGGAGGATTTCCACAAGCCCCAGCATGATGTCCCGCGCCTCGAATCCGGCGACGGCGCAGGACTTGCGAAATTTTTCCGTCAAAAACCGGTAGGGCTCGAGTCCGATAATGACTGTGACGTGACCGGGGAGAAGGAAGCCGTCGATGGAAAGATCCGGTGCCTCGGCCAGAAGCCGCAGAGCCGGCGGAACTCGCTTGTGAAGGCAAAGAACAAAAAAATTTCCGAGTTTTTTCGCATGAGCTTCCAGGATTACCGAAGCCGTGGCGGGTGCGGTCGTTTCGAAGCCGATCCCGAGGAAGACCACGTCTTCATCCGGATTTTCCCGGGCGATGCGAAGGGCATCCGCCGCCGAGGTCACGACTTCTACCTTTTGTCCTCTCGAGCGGGCGTCCAGCAGGGACCCTGAACTGCCCGGGACACGCAGCATATCGCCGTAAGTGACGACAATGGTGTTCTCTCTTTCGGCAACAGCAATGGCAGCGTCGATCTCCCCCTGATCGGTGACGCAGACGGGACAGCCGGGTCCCGAAATCAGATGAAGCTTTTCGGGGAAAAGGGATTTCAGGCCGTTTCTGAAAATAGAGACGGTGTGGGTTCCGCAGACCTCCATAATAGTGGTCTCTACCGTTACGAGTCTACGGAGAACACCGGCAAGACGTGAGATATCCTTCTCGTTACATGATTGGCGCATCAGTATCCGCCGCCAGTTGTCTGATTTCTTCCCACAGCCGGGTAATTTCAGCTTCCTCAGAGGAATCAAGTTTTTCAATTGCGAATCCCGCGTGAACGAGGACGACATCTCCTTCCGCGGCATCGGGAAGCAGGTCAGTCCGTATTTCCGTTTCCACCGGTCCTGCTGCTGCGACCGCAGAATTGTCGTCCAGTTTACGGACAATCTTGTGGGGTACGGCCAGGCACATGTGGGGTTCTCCTTTCAGATGAGGAATACCGATATTTTATCGATCATAGGCGTCCAATATTCTAGCCCCATAACGTTAAAAGAGAAAGCGTACCGGAAAAGGTGCGGTTGTCCGGGGTGGCGGCATCGTGTAGGCTTGTTCTGGAGGCGATTCGATACGTGGACGGACTTCGAGTGGGACTCCTTCAGCTTGATGTGTATCATGGGAATCCGGGCAAAAATCTTGGCAGGGCCTATGACAGAATCGAGAAGGCCGCACGGGACAGATGTCGTATCCTGGTTCTCCCTGAACTTTGGAATGCCACATGTCCCGTAACGAATCCGAAGTCAATCCTGGATGTAAAAGACGCTTTTTTTGATATGTTGCGATCTGTCGCCGTGCGGTATGAAACGTGGATCATCACCGGCAGCCTAGCAGTTTCGACTCCAGACGGCAAAAGAAACAGGTGCTACATATTCCCCCCCGATGGCGGGCGGGACATGATTTATGACAAGGTCCACCTGTATCCCGGATTCAGGGAACCGAATCTCCTCGAGGCGGGATCATCCCTTGGGTTGTTCAGCATAGACGGGACAGACTGTGGCGTCATGATTTGTTTCGATATGGAGTTCCCGGAAGTGGCCAGGGCGCTGACCGAAAGGGGAGCGAAGATTATTTTCGTCCCCGGTGCATGGAACAGTCGGTATATCAGGTTGTGGAGGACTCTTCTGGTGGCGCGGGCGATAGAGAACCAGTCCTTTGTGGTCGGTGTGAACCGGTGTGACCGCAGCAAACGAATAGCCTTTGGAGGACAGAGCATGGTTATAGACCCCTATGGGGACGTCGTGCTTCATATGGACGACAGGGCCGGATTCGAAAGCGTTTTCCTTGAACTGGATCTGGTGAACAGGGCAAGAAAGGAACATTCCGTCTTTTCATCAAGAAGGCCTGAGATTTACAGAAAATGGTTCTGATGTTTGCGGGTGCCTACAGAAACAGGCCGGTTGACCTTTTCCCGCAGGGTATTATAATCTGCTTCAATTTGAAGAAGTGACGGCCTGGAGTCGATGTGCCGTGCGGACAGGCATAGGTTGGGATTCCCGTTGTCAAAGCATGGGGTTTTGCCTATAATTGTGCCATAAAATGACAAGAAGATTATATAAAAACAGAAAGGGGGTGAGTCCCCGAGGACTAGTACTGAGTGGCTTTTTTCATGAGAGCAAGCCTGAATAATGAAGGAGGAAAGATGCCATGAGCAACGGAACTGAACGGGAACAGTGGGGTTCCAAGTTAGGATTTATCCTCGCAGCCGCCGGCTCGGCTGTCGGACTCGGCAACATCTGGCGGTTTCCGTACGTTACGGGACAAAACGGCGGAGCGGCATTCGTCGTACTTTATATTGCCCTGGTCTTCATCATCGGGTTCTCAGTCATGCTTGCCGAGATCGCTATCGGACGTAACGCCCAGCTGAACGCTGTCGGTTCTTTCAAGAAACTGAAAGGCGGCATGTGGCCCATAGTGGGCTGGATGGGAGTTATCGCGGGTTTCATCATTCTCTCCTACTATGGCGTCATCGCGGGATGGACAATGGCGTACATCGTAAAATCCTTTACGGGACTTATGGAATTTGCGGCACAAGGCGAAGCCGGAGAGGTTTTTGGTGCCTTTGTCACCAACGTCCCCCAGGTAATCGCCTGGCAAGCGCTATTCATGGTTATTACCATCTATATTGTTTATAACGGAATCGGCGGCGGCATCGAGAAGTGCTGCCGCGTGCTGATGCCGGCCCTTTTCGTCCTGCTCCTTGTTCTGATTGTCAGGTCCGTGACACTGCCTGGAGCCGGTGAAGGCATCTCTTACTACCTGAAACCCGATTTTTCACAAATCAACGCCGGGACCCTTGGAGCAGCGCTGGGGCAGGCCTTTTTCTCCCTTTCGCTGGGGATGGGCTGCATGATCACTTACGGAAGCTATCTCGGAAAGAAAGAAGTCCTTCCCGGTGCGGCTGCACAGGTCTGCGTTCTTGACACCATGGTGGCTTTCCTTGCAGGCCTTGTCATCTTCCCAGCCGTTTTTGCCTTTGGCGTTGACGCTGGATCAGGACCCGGACTGACCTTTATCACCCTCCCAAATGTCTTTGGGCAGATGCCGGGCGGAACTGTCTGGTCGGCCCTCTTCTTTTTGCTGCTTTTCGTCGCGGCGCTCACCTCTGCCATTTCACTCCTTGAGGTCGTTTCTGCCTATGTCATCGACGAGATGAAATGGCCCCGGCACAAGGCTGCCATTGTTATGGGAATCATTATCTTCCTTCTGGGAATCCCCTCAATCCTTGGTATCGCGGGAGTGATCCCCAAGTTCGCCGGAAGGGACTTCCTGGACTCGGCGGACTTCCTTGCCTCGAATGTCCTGCTTCCACTCGGAGGGCTTTTTATCTCCCTCTTTGTCGGCTGGGTCTGGACCGATGGCGCAAAAAAGGAAGTTACCAACAACGGGAGTGCTCCTTTCGGGTTTTACGTTCCGTGGCTCTGGGTGAGCCGCCTGGTTGCACCCATTGCGATTGCCTATATCTTTATCACAGGGTTGAAATGGTAAGCTGAAAGGCTTTACGGAAGAAAAGCGATTCAACGGGGCGGACCACCATCCGCCCCGTCACTTTTGGATTGACCTTTTCTCGGGTTCATGACAAAATAAGGCCGCAATGGTTCGGATGAAGGCTGCAAGAGAGACTCCGGTAAGGTTCCGGGGCGCCGAAGGTGCAACCTTTTCCCAAAGGGGAAAGGGAAACTCTCAGGCGGAAGGATTGCAGCTGGACGATTCTCTGGACACGGCGCACATTCGTGCTCCCCGAGTGTGATGGTACTGGTCACCAGCCGGCAGGACAGAGAACCCACCTATTCCGCGAATAGGGGGGTCTGTTTTGACCAACCGGTACATACTTCTGACCAACAATTCGACCTTTGCAGCCATGGCGGGTGTCGACCTTGAAATAATAAAAGGCGGCGCTGTTGATGTTATATCCCTCGCGAAGGGGCGAATTCTTGCGGGATGCCGACTCCTGCACCACCCTCTTTATGGAAATTTCACCCCACAGCAACAGCCGTTCAGGTCGTTGCTTCTGTCCTGTCCCAAAGACGAACAAGGCGAAAAATCCGACACCACCTCATACCGATTGATTGAAACGGCTTTGGAACGTTACGGTTCCCACATTCACAATTTACCGAAGCCGGAAGATTATCCCGACAATGTACGAAATGATTACGCTTATATTGACAGGATGCTTTTGGAGGAAATACTCCTGTCTTGTTGTGGGCGTGTGCAAAGGTAAAAAGCAATGCCGGAGGGGAATTCCCAAAAGCCGGTTCACATTTTCCGAAAGGAGGTGAGAAATAATGATAGAGGTGAACAAGGACAATTTCGAGGAAGAGGTTCTCAAAAGTGATTTGCCGGTCGTCGTCGACCTGTGGGGCCCCAAGTGCGGCCCTTGCATGTCTCTGATGCCGCAGGTAGAAGAACTCGCAAAAGAGTATGAGGGCAAGGTCAAGTTCTGCAAGCTCAATGTCGCGGAAAATCGCAGGCTTGTTATTTCCCTCAAAGTCATGGGCGTCCCGACCTTCCTGTATTACAAGGATGGCGAAATCGTCGACCGCGTGACGGGAGGGGAGGCAACGGCGGAAAAAATCCGTGCGAAGACGGAAAATTTTCTTTAGGCAAAAAAGCAGACAACGATCTTCACGTGAAAGGGGGGAAACGAATTTGAAGCTTAACCTGAGAAAAGTGAACATCGCGAACGTCGAATGGGGTGGAAAAACCTGCGTCGAGACAGGAACACTCTATGTCAACAAGGAGGAAATCATTGATCTCGCCTCCAATGACGAGCGGCTGAAAAGCGTCTCGGCAGAACTTGCACGGCCCGGCGAAAGTATCCGGATCATTCCGGTAAAGGATGTCGTGGAACCCCGTTGCAAAAGGGATGGATCGAATAATGTATTCCCCGGGTTTATCGGGGACGTTGACAGTGTTGGAGAAGGCGAAACGGTTGCCCTGTCAGGGGCAACAGTGTTGACCTGTGGAAAGATCGTGGGTTTCCAGGAAGGCATCGTTGATATGACGGGCCCCGGAGCTGAATACACACCCTTTTCGAAGACCCAAAATGTTGTTCTCGTATTCGAGCCTGTGGACGACCTTGAAAAGCATGAATACGAGGCGGCTTGCCGGATGGCCGGTCTCAAGGTGGCCCACTACCTCGCGAAATGTGCCGTTGATGTGGAGCCCGACGAGACAAAGACCTATGAACTCCCGGATTTCGCACAAGCAATGACCTCCCATCCGGGTTTGCCCAAGGTGGCCTACCTCTATATGCTGCAGTCCCAGGGGCTTCTCCACGACACGTACGTGTATGGCGTCGACGTCAAAAAAATCATCCCGACTCTCATCCATCCCAATGAAGTTATCGACGGCGCAATCGTATCGGGTAACTGTGTCTCTGCCTGCGACAAAAACAGTACTTTCGCGCATCAGAACAACCCGGTCATCAAGGGAATGTACGAAAGGCACGGCAGAGACTTCAATTTTGTCGGATGCATCATCACCAACGAGAATACGACTTTGGCCGACAAGAAACGGAGTTCTTCCTATGCGGTGAAATTGGCGAAGATGCTCGGAGTCCATGGACTCGTGATCTCCGAGGAAGGATTCGGGAACCCTGATACGGATCTGATAATGAACTGTCGAAAGGCGGAGCAGGCCGGGATCAAGACGGTCCTTCTGACCGACGAGTACGCTGGAAGAGACGGTGCAAGCCAATCTCTGGCCGACGCGTGTCCTGAGGCCGATGCCGTCGTAACGGCGGCGAATGCCAACGAAACAGTTGTCCTGCCAAAGCTCGAAAAGATCATAGGATTCACGGAAACGGCCGATGTTATTGCCGGCGGTTTCGATGGTTCACTCCGTGAGGACGGTTCGATCGAGGTCGAAATCCAGGCAATCACTGGAGCGACCAGCGAACTCGGACTGAGCAGAATTTCAGCTTACACAATTTGACATATACTATTGGAGGTGACGTTCATGGGCAAGCTTTCGGGCAAGAAAATGATTTTTCTCGGTGAGCGGGACGGTGTTGCCGGACCGGCCATGGAGGAGAGCCTGAAGAATTGCGGCGGCGAGGTAGCGTTTTCCGTTACCGAGTGTTTCGTCTGAACCGCCGCAGGGGCCATGGACCTGCAGAACCAGCAGCGCGTCAAAGACGCCGCTGAAAAGTTCGGACCAGAGAACGTCGTTGTGATCCTGGGCTCTTCCGATGCGGAAGGTGCAGAGATTTACGCAGAAACGGTCACGAACGGCGATCCGACTTTTGCAGGTCCTTTGGCCGGAGCCCCGTTGGGGCTCGCCGTGTACCACATACTCGAGCCGGAAATCAGGGAAGAGGCCGATCAGTCTGTTTGGGAAGACCAGATCGGCATGATGGAGATGGTCCTCGATGGTGAGGCCCTCGCGAACGCTGTGAAGGGAATCCGGGAACAGTACAGCAAGTACTCGGTGTAAGAAAAGACAACTCCTGGAAAGGGGGTGGGTAGATGGCCTTTAAGGTAGTTCACTATATCAACCAGTTTTTCGCCGGGATCGGAGGCGAAGAAAAAGCCAACGTTCCTCCCGAGGCGCGAGACGGAGCCGTGGGGCCGGGTATGGCCTTGAATCAGGCTTTCGGCGATGAAGCTGAAGTGGTGGGGACGATTATCTGTGGTGATTCCTACTTCGCCGACAATATAGAGAAAGCCAGGCTGGAAATTCTGGAACTGGTGAAAAAATTCGAAGCAGACGGGCTCGTTGCGGGTCCCGCCTTTAATGCCGGGCGTTACGGAACAGCCTGTGGCGACGTTTGCGAGACCGTCGGGAAAGAACTCTCGATGCCCGCAGTTACCGGTATGTACACGGAAAACCCGGGAGTCGACATGTACAGGAAGTCCACGTACATTGTCGAAACGGCTGACAGCGCAAGAGGCATGAAGGACGCCGTACCGGCCATGGCGCGGATTCTCCTCAAGAAGCTCAGGGGAGAACCTCTGGGGAAACCCGAGGATGAGGGCTACATTCCGCGAGGCATACGGGTGAATTTCTTTGCCGAAAAGACCGGTGCTGAAAGGGCGCTGGAGATGCTTGCCAGGAAACTCAAGGGAGAGCCATTCACAACGGAGTATTCCATGCCGGTTTTCGACAGGGTTCCGCCGAACCCGCCGATTGCGGACATGTCACAGGCGAAAATTGCCCTCGTAACCTCCGGCGGAATCGTTCCGAAAGGTAACCCTGATCATATCGAGGCCTCCAGCGCATCGAAATATGGAGAATACAGCCTGGAAGGCATGGAAGTCATCTCGGTCGAAACCCATGAGACGGCTCACGGCGGATATGATCCGACTTACGCGAACGACGATCCGAACAGGGTGCTTCCCGTTGACGCAATGAGAGAGCTGGCGAAAGAAGGCGTGATCGGGAACTTTCACGAAGTTTTCTACAGCACTGTCGGGAATGGTACGTCCGTCGCAAATGCTTCGCGTTACGGAAGCGAAATCGCCGAAAAACTCAAGGACCATAATGTTGATGCCGTCATTGTCACGTCCACCTGAGGAACCTGCACTCGTTGCGGCGCAACGATCGTAAAGGAAATAGAACGAGCAGGTCTTCCGGTGGCTCACGTCTGCACCATCGTGCCCATTTCATTGACGGTTGGCGCGAACAGGATTGTCCCAGCGGTTGCCATACCGCATCCGCTGGGTGATCCGGAAAAGTCACCGGCCGAGGAAAAGAAGCTTCGCAAGGCGCTCGTGAAGAAAGCGCTTCTCGCCTTGCAGACGCCGGTAGACGAACAGACCGTATTCAACGATTAAGCATGCTTGCATGATGGCCCGGCCCGGTTCCTTTAGTGTGAACCGGGCCGGGCAGAACCAGAGTGTATTGTATGGAGGAGGAAAAGGTTATGGCAAATGTTTCGATCCAGGGCTATGCCTATTGTTTGAACCACGTCCCGCATCTGGCCTTTCATTATGGAATCACTCCCCTTGCGGAGCGGGAAGCACGGGGGGAGACAGAATATATACAGAAACTCAAGGAAAGAATGCAGACTTTCGACGAAGCCTGTTCCTATGCACCGAACCAGGCGTATATCGGCGCCATGGATCTTGAGACCCTTTGCGCCCAGCCCGGGCCCATGTACCAAAAAAGGCTGGGAAAGGCTTCCAGGATGGCAAAATACGGGGAAATCATGCCTGAAGAAGAATTTATCGGGCTTATGGATATATGTGACGTCTTTGACATTATCTGGCTGGAAGAAGGTTTCGCAACGAGAATCGCCGAAAATCTGTCGAAACATCCATTGCTCGAAGAACGGCAGCTGAAAAAACTCGAAAAGGGGCATCCTTCCACCGAGATAGCAGAAGAGATCGCCAAACACGGAGCACTTCCGATTTATCTGGAAGATGAAATCGTCGGGTGCAGTCGGAAGGGCCACGAAACAGATGAATGCCTTTCGGCCTATGTCCTCATGGAAAACATCGCTTCCAAGGCAAGCGCTGTTCTCTCCCTTTTGCATCTGATAAAGAATTCGGGAATTTCGCCGGAGGAAATTGATTTCGTCGTCGAATGTTCGGAAGAGGCAGCGGGTGACGCGAACCAGCGTGGCGGAGGTAACTTTGCGAAAGCCGTGGCCGAGATTACCGGTTGTGTCAACGCGAGCGGTTTCGATGTCAGAAGTTTTTGTGCCGGTCCAGTAAACGCCGTAATCGCTGCGGGAGCACAGGTGGCGAGCGGCGTAAGGAAAAATGTCGCCGTAGTGGCCGGAGGGGCCGTGCCAAAACTTTACATGAACAGCCGGGATCATGTACGGAAGGAAATGCCGGCTCTGGAGGATTGTCTTGGAAGCTTTGCGGTGCTTTTGGGCCCAGAGGACGGAAAGGCGCCAGTCATACGACTGGATGCCGTAGGGAAACACACCGTCGGTGCCGGATCATCGCCCCAGGCTATTACCGGCGCCCTGGTCTGGGACCCGCTCCAGAAACTGGGACTCGATTTCGATGATATCGACAAATATGCGGCAGAGCTCCACATCCCCGAGATTACACTCCCCGCGGGCGCGGGAGACGTCCCGACGGCGAATTTCAAGATGATTGCCGCCCTGGCTGTCATGAAAGGGCAACTCGAAAAAAACGCCATGAATGATTTTGTCTCACAAAAAGGTATCCCGGGTTTCGCCCATACCCAGGGACATATCCCGTCAGGTGTCCCCTTTATTGGTCATGCCTGTGACGCCATCGCCGCCGGAGAGATGGAACGGGTAATGATTATTGGGAAAGGAAGCCTCTTCCTGGCACGTCTGACAAACCTTTCTGACGGAGCTTCCTTCGTCATTGAAAGATCCGGCGAACCGCAGGGCGGGGAGGGGCTTACGAAAGAAGACATCAGGGAAACCCTGCTCGACGCCCTTGCTGAAATAGCGGAAGGGCTCAAAAAAGACTGACGGGGAGTGTCATTTATGTCAGAGCTCCGGGAAATGATAGGCGAGGAACTCGCGGAGGTCATAAATATGGCCCGATCCGGAGGACCGGTTACGAGAATCGGTCTTATGGCTTCCGGAAGCGAACTGGGCCCCGAAGAGCTTCTGGTGGGCGGCATGGAAGCGGATAAAAGATATAGGGACATCCAGGTCGTCATGATCGGGCCCAAACCGGATGAATCCAATGGCCTTGAATGGATCGAAACGTCGGAGGACGAACAGGCTGTAGCGCAGGGTATGGAAAAAGCCATGAAAGACGGCAGTATTGATGGGGCCGTTGCCCTGCATTATCCTTTTCCTCTTGGCGTGACCACCGTAGGACGGGTTGTGACGCCCGCGAGGGGTAAGCCCATGTTCATTGCTTCGACGACGGGCACCAGTGCGACAACGCGGATTGAAGCCATGGTGCTGAATGCCCTGTACGGTGTTGCTGTAGCGAAATCCGCAGGGATAGAAAACCCGACTGTCGGAATCCTGAATGTTGACGGAGCCCAGACGGTTTACAGGAGCCTCATACAGTTAAAAGAAAAAGGGTATGACCTTCGTTTTGGTGAAAGCGTGCGAAAGGACGGCGGAGCTGTTCTCAGGGGAAACGACATCCTGGCGGGTGCTGTGGATGTCTGCGTAACGGACACGCTCACGGGAAACGTCCTGATGAAGCTTTTCTCCGCCTATTCGACGGGCGGCAGTTACGAATCTCTCGGGTGGGGATACGGACCTTCTGTAGGGAAAAACTGGAAGCATGTGGTGTCCATCATTTCTCGGGCTTCCGGGGCTCCGGTCATTGCAAATGCCATCCGCCTTGCCGCTGATGTGGTGAAAGGTGATGTCGCACTGCGTGTTGCAGGGGAGCTCCAAAGAGCGGAAAAAGCAGGATACGCGGATATTCTTGCCGCGACAGCTCCGGCGACAAAGGCCCCGGAGGATGAGGATATCGAGGCACCTCCCGCGGAACCGACGGATGAAGAGCTTCACGGTGTGGATGTACTCTCTATAGAAGACGCCGTCCGGGATCTCTGGAAAAACGGCATCTATGCGGAATCGGCCATGGGATGCACCGGCCCCGTTGTCAAGGTCGCGTCATCCCGTCTTGCTGAAGCGACAGAAATCCTGCAGAAAAATAGCTACCTGTAAAAAAGAAATTCAAATGCGGTGATAGGGCCCGCTCGCTGCATTTGCCGGAAACAAGGCTGATGACAGGGGGTAGATTTGCGAAAAAGGCCAAGACGGGTCGTGCCCGAAAAAGAGTAGAAACAGCTGGTTTTTGCTTGTTACTTTTTGCGTATAAATGTGAAGTATGTAACAAAAGGGACTGTTGTCGGCAGAGGTGTTTTGCATGATGCCTCGAAGGAGCAAGACAAAAAAGTGCTTTCCCGTTTCCTGTTATAATCATGTTGTAGATTTTAAAAATTTAATGAGAGGAGGGTTGAAAGGAAAGCGCAGGAAAAGCGGAAAACGTGGAAAAGCAGAGAGAGGCACCATGGCACAAGAGAAGAACAAGAGGAGGGGGGTACGATATGGAAGCGTTGATGAGAATCAACGGAGTCATCAACGGCGTCGTATGGGGGCCGCCCATGCTTGCGCTGTTGGTAGGTACTGGAATTTACCTGACTGTTATCCTCGGGTTCCCCCAGATCCGGTATTTCGGATTCATGTTCAAGGAAATTTTCGGTCAGCTCGGCAAAAAGGCTGAAGGCGAGGGAACAATCTCCGCCTTTGGAGCGCTGGCAACGGCTTTGGCTTCGACCCTGGGGTCGGGAAACATTGCCGGAGCAGCGACGGCCATTCACCTTGGAGGTCCCGGAGCACTGTTCTGGATGTGGATTACGGCGCTCTTCGGCATGGCCACGAAGATGACGGAAGTCGCCCTTGCCGTCAAGTTCCGGGAGAAAGACGAAGCCGGCAACTGGCGCGGAGGCACCATGTACGTCATGGAGAAGGGCCTCGGACAGAAATGGCTGGCCTGGCTTTTCGCTTTCTTTACCATGTTTGCGGCCTTCGGTATCGGCAACGCCATCCAGGCCAATTCCACGGCGGAAGCGCTCAATCTGGGATTTGGTGTCCCGCACTGGATCTCCGGAGTCGGAATGGCGATACTGGTGGCCCTTGTCATCATTGGTGGCTTGAAACGGATCGCCGAAGTGACGACATATCTTGTTCCCGCAATGGCGGTGTTCTATATTATCGGTGGCATGCTTGTCATCGTTTTTCACGCTGATCTTATTCCACAGGCAATCAGCAATGCCGTTTATTATGCCTTCAATGATCCAATGGCAATGCCTGGAGCCATTGCCGGATGGTCCATCAAGTTGGCTCTGACCAAGGGCGTCGCTCGTGGCGTTTTCTCCAACGAAGCCGGCCTCGGATCGGCTCCCATGGTTCACGCCACAGCAGTTACCGATCATCCTGCCAAGCAGGGATGCTATGGTATTTTTGAGGTGTTCATGGACACCATCGTTGTATGTTCCATCACCTGCATCGGCATTCTGACCACGGGCACGTTGGTCGATTTTCCGGAGCTCACTGGCGCTCAGCTGACTCTGACAGCTTTCAGCACCGTATTGGGGCAACCCGGTGTGATGATCCTTTCCCTCGGACTTGCGATGTTCGCGTTCTCGACAATCCTCGGCTGGTATTGGTATGGCGAGACAGGGGCGACATACATTTTCGGGCTGAAAGTGACACCTGTATACAAGGTCCTTTGGATTGTCGTTGTCATTGTCGGCGCCTGGGGAGGTGGCGGCGAATTTCTGGCGAACATCTGGAATCTTTCCGACACGATGAACGGCCTCATGGCGGCGCCTAACCTGGTTGCGTTGCTCTGGCTTTCCAATGAGATGCGAAAGATCGTAAAGGATTTTGACCAGAAGCGGGCGAAAGGCAAGATAAAGGCGGAATCGGAGAAGTAGCAATCTCCAGGTATAAGGAAAAATTTCGCAAAGGGCGGCGGCTTCCGCCGCCCGCCCTTTGCGAAATATAAAGGAGGAACAGGATGCTCCGACCGACGCGGATGGAAGTCAGCCTGACGAATTTGAAGCGAAATATATCCAGGATACAGGAGTTTATCAGCCCGAATGCGCACATGATGGCAGTGGTCAAGGCTGACGGGTATGGCATGGGCATGGAGCGTGTCGCTAAAGCCTGTCTCGAGGCCGGGTGCACGCGTCTTGCCGTTGCGACCCCTGACGAGGCGATCATCTTGCGGGATGCCGGAATATCCGTCCCGGTTCTTGTCATGGGACCTTCCGCGAAAGAAACGGCAAAAGAATTTGTTGAACGGAATATTACGCCCACCGTGACTGATCTTGCCTTTGCGGAAGCGCTTGGCAAGGCTGCAGCCCAGGCCGGAAAGGTCGGACGATTCCACCTGAAGATCGACACAGGCATGGGAAGAATCGGTTTTTTGCCTTCAGAAGTTCCCGGTGCCGTAGAAAAACTCCTGCAGTTCCCCGGTTTGGAAATGGAAGGCGTTTTTACCCATTTCGCTACGGCGGACGAAAGAAACCTCGAGTACACGAGAACGCAATTTCGGCGATTCGGCGAAGTGCTCGCATTGCTCAGAACGAAAAGTGTGAGATTTAGACTGCGTCATTGCTGCAACAGTGCGGCGACGGTAAACTGTCCCGACATGCATCTTGACGCTGTTCGCCCGGGGCTTGTCATGTATGGGATGTGGCCTTCCCGGTGGTGTGAGCGTCCCTTTGAACTAAAAGCAGTTTTCAGGGTCGTCACACATATAGCTGCCTTGAGGGAATTGCCCCAAGGAAGCGGAATCAGTTACGGCCTGAAATATATGACCCGGGGGAACGAGCGGGTTGCAGTCCTTCCCATAGGGTATCATGATGGATATACTCGTCTGCTCTCGATGAAAGCCGATGTCCTCGTCAGGGGGAAAAGAGCCCCCGTGATAGGGAGTATCTGCATGGACCAGACCATGGTGGATGTGACGCACATACCTGAGGCGTGTGTCGGAGACGAGGTTGTGCTCGTTGGAGGACAGGAATCGGAAACAATTGTGCCCGAGGAAATAGCGGGCATTCTTGGAACGATAAATTATGAGGTGCCAAACTTGTTTACCAAAAGAGTGGACCGGTTTTATGAATAATCCGGGTTTTCCGGGACGTCGAATCTGTGTAGCGAAGAGCCTGTATGAGGTGTTTTTTGCAAAGAAATTGTGAAATTAAACGCTAGCAAATTACTAACCATTAGGAGGGAAATATATTCATGAAAATAGGATGCCCGAAAGAAGTCAAGAACCACGAGTATCGTGTCGGATTGGTTCCAGCGGCCGTCCAGGCGTATACGAAAGCCGGCCATGAAGTATTTGTCGAGAAAGGCGCAGGTCTGGGCTCGGGTATTACCGATGAAGAATACGCATCAGCCGGGGCGAAACTGCTCGATACGGCAAAAGAAGTCTGGGAAAGCGCGGATATGATCGTAAAGGTGAAAGAGCCGCTGCCACAGGAGTATGACCATATGAAGGAGAACCAGCTCATTTACACGTATTTTCATTTTGCGGCAGATGAGAAACTCACCAAGGCCTGTATGGATAAGAAGGTCATTGCTCTTGCTTACGAGACGGTAACTGAGTCCAATGGTTCACTTCCGCTCCTCAAGCCGATGAGCGAAATCGCCGGGCGCATGTCCACACTGATGGGTGCCTATTTTCTTGCGAAGCCAAACGGGGGACAGGGACTTCTGCCGACAGGCGTTCCAGGCGTGGCTCCGGCGAACGTCGTGGTCGTCGGGGGCGGTGTCGTTGGTGCAAACGCCGCAAAGGTCGCAGCCGGGCTTGGATGCAAGGTATCAATTTTTGACATCAACCCTGACAGGCTTGAATATCTCGAATCCATCATGCCGGCAAACGTATTCCCGATCTACAGCAATCCCATCGTCCTCGAAGCGGCGTATCGCGAGGCCGATATCCTCGTCGGAGCCGTTCTGATACCTGGAGCGAAGGCGCCCAAGCTTATCAAAAGAGAGCATCTGAAGATAATGAAACCCGGATCGGTCATCGTCGATGTTGCCATCGACCAGGGAGGATGTGCCGAGACATCGAAGGCAACGACCCATAGCGACCCTGTTTTTGTAGTCGACGGCGTCATCCATTATTGCGTTGCCAACATGCCCGGAGCCTTTTCGCGGACGGCGACCCTTGCCTTGAACAATTACACCCTGCCTTATGGCCTCCAGCTCGCGAACAAGGGCGTGGAACAGGCGTGCAAGGAAAATGTGGCCATCCTCAAGGGACTCAACATGTACAAGGGCAAAGTGACATTCAAGGGCGTTTCCGAAGCTTTTAACCTGACCTATACGCCGCCCGAGGAAGCTATTGCCTGAGGCTGGATGAAGCAGCACAGCGGCGGCTCCAAAGAGCCGCCGTTTTTTTTGTTCGCCTTCAGGGGTATAATCCTGTAACTGAACGGGTCAAGGGAATGCAGAATGTTTCCCGCCGGAAGGAGTGTCCATTCTTGAAGACATTGAAATCGGCACTGGAAGGCTTCCCTGAAGCGGCTCTGGAGCCTGGACTTGTTGACAAACTGCACGAGGCGGCAAGGCTTTGCAGGATCAGGGCTGTGACAATGACGACAGTAGCAGGCAGCGGTCATCCGGCCGGGTCGCTTTCGAGCATGGAGATATGCTTGCTGACTCATGGTGTGGCGAGAATCCGGGGCGAAACAGAAACAACTGATACCATTGACAAGGTCGTGGTGAGTCACGGCCATGTCTCCCCGGCGGTTTATTCGGTCCTTGCCTGCTATGGGCTTGTGCCCGAAGAGGACAGTCTTGCCTTTTTCAGAAAAGCCGGGAGCCCCTATCAGGGGCATGTGGTTCGCCAACTGCCGGGGGTCTTCTGGTCGACGGGCAATCTCGGCCAGGGGCTTGCTGCGGGGGTCGGTTTCGCCATCGCCAAAAAGGCCCGAAACGAAAAGGGCCGCGTATACGTCCTGATGGGGGACGGAGAACAGGTCAAGGGGCAGGTCGCTGAAGCCAGGCGTATCGCAAGACATTACGGTCTTTCGAACATTACTGTTCTTGTGGACCTCAACCATATCCAGATTTCGGGTCGAACAGAAAACATCATGACCGCCGATGTCAAAAGCCTCTGGGAAGCGGACGGATGGGATGTAGAAGAAATCGACGGCCATGACCTTTTTTCTCTTTATGATGCGCTTCAAAGAGCCGGACTTTCGAAAACACCTCAGGTTCTTTTGTGCCGGACTGTCATGGGAAAGGGGGTTTCCTTCATGGAAGACCTTCCCGATTATCATGGCAAGGTTCCAACAGATGAGGATTATGAAAGGGCCATATTGGAGCTGGGCGGAGACCCTGGGGTCCTTGGCATGTACCGAAAGAAACGGGCTGCATCTTTAATTCCCGAAAATGACTTCGAGGCGAAGACTCCCCCGGTGAGTCTGGACGGGGGAACGCCGAGGGACTATAGCCCGAAAGAATTGACTGACTGTCGTTCAGCCTTCGGTAAAGCCCTGGCCGACGTAGGTGAAGCGAATTACGGGAAGAAAGGGAAAGGCCCTTTGCTTGTTTTCGACTGCGATCTTGCGGGTTCCGTCAAGGTTTCGGAGTTCGCGAAAAAATGCCCGGAATGGTTCTATGAAACGGGAATACAGGAACATGCCACGGCCACGGCGGCAGGAGCGGCCTCCATCACCGGCTGCGCCAGCTTGTGGGCCGATTTCGGTGTCTTCGGCATTTCGGAGGTTTACAACCAGCAAAGACTCAATGACATCAATGAAACGAATCTCAAACTGGTCCTGACACACGTCGGCCTGGATGTTGGAGAGGACGGAGAAACCCACCAATGCATCGACTACATCGGGCTTTTGCGAAATCTCTTCGGCTGGAAGCTCCTTGTCCCCGCCGATCCGAACCAGGCCGACAGAATGACTCGTTACGCCGTCACGTCACCGGGTAATATCTGTGTTGCCATGGGAAGAAGCAAAGTGCCCGTGATAACGACGGAAGAGGAAGAGCCGTTTTTTGCCGGCGATTACGAGTTCCGCTACGGGAAGGCTGATCTCCTCAGAAACGGCGGGGACCTGTCCATCCTGTGCAGCGGACACATGGCTTACAGAGCTGTGGCCGCTTGGGAAAAGCTTCGGGATCAGGGAATTACCGCCAAGGTCTATCACGTGGGCTGTCCACTGTCGATGGACGAAAATGCACTGACCGATGCGGCGGCGACGGGAAGGATCATTACCTACGAAGATCACAACAGGGAATCCGGTCTTGCTTGTCAGGTGAGCGTGACTCTCGCAGAAAAGGGTCTTTCCGCAAGGTTGCTCCGGATGGGGGTGCACCGTTATGGTGACTCCGGGAAATCCACCGAGGTCATCGAAAGAATGGGCCTTTCGGCGGAAGATCTTGTTCATGCCGCCGTCAACATGCTAAAAGGCTGAAAATCGATTTTTGTCATGGAGGTTTTTCGATGACGGTACTATCCGTGGGTGGACCGGTCATATGGGGGATCCTAGGCCTTTCTGTGCTCGCAGCCGCGATAGTTTTCGAGAGACTCTGGTTTTACCGTTCTGCATCGACGGATCCGGAGAAACTTGAACTTGCACTTGGCAAACATCTCTATCACGGCGAAAAAGAAGAGGCCATGGATCTTGTGAACGAGAAGGAAAGTTCCCTCCACCGCGTCTTCAGGGTTGCCATCATGCATTGGGGCGCGGACTCGGAAGCGCTGAAAAGCCTTGCTGAACAGGAGGTGCGTCGGGAACTGTTCAGATGGGAGCGCGGACTGGGTTTTCTTTCGGTCATAGCGAGAGTTGCACCGCTTCTCGGGCTTCTCGGAACGGTTCTCGGCATGATAGATGTCTTCAGAAACCTTCCCGCCATGAGCGGAGCGAACATGCACGTCATGGCCGAGGGGATTTGGAAGGCGTTGCTGACTACGGTTGCGGGACTTACCCTTGCCGTTCCGGTGATTCTTTGTCATGCCTACTTGATGAGCAGGGTCGAGCGGAACGAGGAAGCCTTGTGGAGAGGGGTTGATTTTCTCCTCAGGGAAAAAATGCTCGGCAGCGACAGGACCATAAGGTCATGAGAAAACTTTTTCCAGGAAGAGTGTTTTTTCCAATTGTCTTGGGCTGCCTTTGCCTGTTTTTGTTCGCTGAGGGCGCAATTGAGGGGCAAGAATCCAGTGCTCGCAGGATTGTCTCCCTTGCTCCCAGTGTCACAGAGTCACTCTTTGCAATTGGCGTCGGGAGTGATGTCGTCGGCGTAACCGATTATGACCTGTTCCCTGAAGAGGTCACGGGGCTCCCGAAAGTCGGCGGTTTTTATGATCCCTCTCTTGAAAAGATACTGGCTCTTGAGCCCGACCTCGTCGTAGGTGTCTCGACCTTCCATTCGGAGCTTCTGGCTCGTCTTGAGAGCCTGGGAATCCCGGTGCTTGGCCTGGTTGTTCACCGGCGTTTCAATGATATCCGCCTTGCTCTGGACCGCCTGGAAGAAGAGCTCGACACGCCCGGCGCTGCATCGGAAGCCTGGCGGAGTATTGTCGATGAACTGTCGGTAGTGAAAAAGAAAGTGAACCGCCTGTTCGGCGATGAGCCGCCTTCAGTAATGGTTGTTGTCTGGCACGATCCCCTGACAATTGCAGGAGGGCATAATTACATCGACGATATAATGGACGAGATCGGTCTTCCCAATGCTGCAGGCGACATCCGCTACACCTTTCCCGTGATCGACCGGGAAGGCCTCCTTGTGAGGGACCCCGATGTTCTCGTCGTTGCTTCTGCGTCGACGGGCATGACCTTTTCGGAAGAGGATCTCAGGTCCGTGCTGGAGGGTCTGCCAGTCAAGGCGGTGGAAACGGGACGTATTGTCACAGTGTCGGCGGATTCACTGTTTCACCCGGGACCGAGAGCGCCAAGAGCCGCCGATGAACTTGTTGACGCAATAATAAAGGTGACTGGAGGTGGCGCGAACGCCGATGAAAAAACGCTATACGACTGATATAGAACTTACGCCATTGATCGATGTTCTTTTCATGCTCATTGTCTTTTTTGTGCTTACCACATCATTTGCCGCATCGAGCATTTCTGTGGATCTGCCCTCGGGAACCGGTGGCCCTGTCGAGGGTGCGGTTCGTGTCATCACGGTGACGAGGCAGGGTGAGGTGTTTTACGAAGAAAAACGCGTGACACCGTCAAAAGTGGCAGCCATTCTCGCGGAAGAAGCAAAGGAAAAAAGAATTCTCATTCGGTCTGACAGGGAAGCGGCTTACGGGAACATTGTCGAGGTACTTGATGCACTCGGCAAGGCGGGCCTGACGAACATTGATCTTGCCGTGGAGGATGTTTCCGTTCCGTGAGTAGGCTGCGAGTTTTCGTCGTTTTGAGCCTTTTGATTCATGTTGCGATTTTGGGCCTCCTGGGCAGGGTTTCCCTACGGGTTCCCGAAACAGAAGGATCCGTACCGGTGCGTGTCAGGCTTGTTTCCTCAGGTGAAAGCAATGTTCAGGAACGGAAAAGCAACGTAAAGGAAAGGGATGAGATGCCTCCAAAGAGAGAAGGACAAAAGGAAAAAACTCCAAAAAATGAGAAAAAACCGGAGAACCCTGAAGCGGCAAAACCTGAAAACAGGGAAGATGCAGCAGCCATGGAAATGATGCCAGGGGAAAATGAAAAAAAGGTCTTACATCAAAAGGATTCCATGGAATCCGCAGAACCTGTGCAGCCCCAGGAGCCGGTAGTTCCCAAGGCGGAAACTGAAGGCGACAAAAGGGAAAAACGAAACCTCTCCGAAAAAGGCAAAACCGCGCCGGATGCCGGGCAAACTCCTGACCAAGACGCCGTACAGGAACATAGAGAAAGTGAGATAAAAGAAGGCGGAGAGGAACAAGACTCCCAGAATGGTGAGAAGAAGGCAGCTGAAAAGGAAAAAAGCGATGATGCCGCAGAAAGTGACGAGGGAGGCCAGAACCGGAGTTTTTCGACTCCTCCCGTAATCACGGAAGAAATGGTCGCAAAGAAAGTCATGCCGGTGTATCCGCTGGTTGCAAGAAGGCGTGGTGAAGAAGGACGGGTTCTCCTGCGGGTTACTCTTGAAGACTCGGGGACGGTAAAAAAGATTTTGGTAGAAGAATCCAGCGGATTCGATGACCTCGACAAGGTAGCACTTCAGGCCGTCGCGCGCTGGCTTTTCAGCCCGGAGGCGCCATCTACAGTGCTTGTGCCGGTCACGTTCAGACTGCAATGAGATGTGTTCACAAGGGAAGCCTCGACACTCGCTCCGATGTGAAGGCGTCGGCTTCTGTTCTGCCCGGGTTCATTCGTGTACAATACAATCAATGGTTTTTTCAAGCTGAATACCTGAAAGCATCACAAAAAACAGCGTTGCCGTCGCACGCAACGGGCATGGCGCAAGAATTTCACTAAGGCGTGGATTTTCTTGATCTCCTGTTCCTGACTCATGAGGTCGGGAGGAATCCAAAGGCAGGGAGTAACAGATGAAAATCCGAAGAATATTCGCCGTACTTATAATTTTTCTCGTTACTATGATCATTGGCCATCTTGTGTTGAACTCTGTTGTTGAGATTAGGCGACAGCTTTCGGAGCTGGACCGTACCACTACTACCGCCTTTACCCTGGTGAACCTGGAAATACAAAGGGAACTTGCACGACTGGAACAATCCCTGCCGCTGATGTTGCGCCCTGATTATGAACCCCAGGATGAGACGGTTTTCGATGTCCGCTTTGTCGCTACAGAAGGAAAGGCAGGGTTGGGAAGTGTTTTCGGCGAGCCGCCCTCTGTGGAGGCAATAAAGAACTTGCAGGATGAATGGAAACCGCTTGCGGCGGGACAGTCAGAGACAGAAAGCGTTATAGCAAAACGAATCGCATCAGGAAAGGAAATGTACATTCTCGGTGTCGAACCCCATTTTTCTTGGTTGCTTGATCGCATGCCCACGGGGCTTGAAGCCAACCTGGCTCTGACGGGTTCGAAGGGCGAAATGCTGTGGGAGAGCCACAACGCCTTTGGGGCCGGGCGCCCAGAAGAAAGTGCTTCCGAGTTTGCAGCAAGCTCTTCGGGATGGTTTGTCACGCCTTCTGGCAAGACGTATTGGGGTAAAGGCACTCCGGTTGCTTTCGGTCAGTTCAGGCTGTACATTCTGTATCCCCTGAGGAGGATCCTTTGGCTGCTTTTCTCGCGCCTTTCGATAACGGCGGCAATCGAGCTCTTTTTCATTGTTGTGGTAGGTACCGTTGCGCTTTTTGTGGCCAGATACGTTCTGGATCCCATGGACAGGGTAAGCCGACTTGCGCTCAAGATGCAGGACAGGCTTTTCCGGTCGACCACTTCCCGGGATCTGGCGGCAACGGTATCTCATGTTGCCGGAGGAATCAGGGAAATCAATTCGAGCAGCAGGGTAAAGGAAGTCAGGGTTTTTTGCCAGACCCTTTCAAGCGCACTCCAGAGCTATGTCTTCCAGCAGGAGAAGCTCGCAGCTGGCAGCGAGGAGCTCGCATCCCTGAACAAGTCTCTTTCCCAGGCGAATGAGGCCCTTATCTCACGGGACCGTATATGGAGAAGGATTCTCGATGTCTCCAAAACGGTCACAATGGGTTCGGGATTCCAGCGAGGGCTCATTCTCATTGCAGAGGGGTTGCGCGATGTTTCAGGCGCTTACGGAGTCCTTATCGGGAAACGTGATCAGGAAGAAATTCATGTCCTCGCTGGAAGCGGATTCGGGAGTGTTTTCACAGGCGTGAAAATGCCCATGGCCTCGGCAATTTTCGGGGATGAGGTTTGCCCTGAAAGTCCTGTCTGGCTGGAAAACGTTCACGCCAAGGGCAATTCACTTCCCCTCGATCCGGATATTCGGACCCAGGTGACGATTCCTATGGTTCACATGGGGAAAGTCGTGGGGAATCTGACAATCGGGTGGCGCACCCGACGCCCGGAAGACAGGGAACTGCTTGATCTTCTCGTTCCGATAGCCTCACATATAGGTGGAATGCTCAACACCCAGACCGCTTTGCAGGAGTTGCGAAATTCCTACCAGTACCTTACGGAAAGAATGCAGAACCTGACGGCCATTTATCATGACGAAACAGCGGACCACCTTGAGCGAATGGAGCAATATTGCCGTTTTCTCGGAACAACGATGGGATTGTCTGGATCACAGGTAGATGATATTGCACTTTTTTCACGGCTGCATGACATCGGAAAGCTGAGGGTCCCCGTGGAAATCCTTTCTAAACCCACCACCCTTGAGAGCTGGGAATTCGAAACGGTCAAGCGGCACACCCTTTGGGGAGCGGAAATAATAGGTGACGCGAGGTGGCTTGATATCGGCAGGAAAATCTGCCTCTACCATCACGAGAAATGGGACGGGTCGGGTTACCCTTATGGCATTGCAGGAGAGGACATTCCTCTTGAAGCCCGGATCGTGGCGGTGGCGGACACCTACGATGCCCTTCGTATGCAACGTTCCTACAAGGATGCCTTTTCACATGAAGCTGCCTGCAATATCATCCTGGATGGCGACGGAAGGGTCATGCCGGATCATTTCGATCCCGAGATCATCGATATTTTTGCCCGCAACGAAGACAGGATGCAGGAAATTTTCGAATCCTCCCTGCAGGTTTCGTGATTTTGGCCTGTCAAAAACCTTTCCCCGCTGACAGGAGTGATGCGCATGGAAGTTTGGAAACCTGGGGATCTTGTGTTCATCTGGTCACCGCAGAAAGGAGATTCCTTTCTCATTCAACTTGAGGAAGGCTCGAAACAGGATACACGACTCGGGGTTGTCAGGCACGACGAAATCCTTGGGAAATCCCCTGGGGAAAGCGTGTTGAGCCATCTTGGACAGAAGTTCTGCCTTTTGTATCCGTCCATTTACGAATTCAGCCGGCGGGTCAAACGGAAAACACAGATCATGTTTCCCAAGGATACCGGCTTTGTCCTTCTCGCTTTAAACATCGGTCCCGGTTCCCGAGTGATCGAGTGTGGAACCGGGTCAGGGAGTTTGACGTCCGTTCTGGCTCATTTCGTTGGTGATGAAGGGAAAGTCTTCTCTTATGAACGCCGTTCCGAGTTTTCGAAGCTTGCGGAACGAAACTGCCGCAAGTGGGGCGTGGCTGACCGGGTGGAGTTCAAGGTCAAAGATATCATTGAAGGTTTTGATGAAGAGCATGTGGACGCCATGTTTCTTGATGTGCCAAACCCATGGGACTATCTTGGACATGCCTGGCGGGCCCTGGCGGGTGGGCGCAGGCTTGGAATCCTGGTACCAACCACGAACCAGGTCGCGCAGGTTCTGGACGGTCTTGAAGAGTGGAATTTCGTCGATCTGCAGGTTGTGGAGATCATGCTGAGACCCTACAAAACGAACAGCAGGCGCCTGAGACCGGAGGACACCATGATAGGTCACACCGGGTTTCTCGTTTTTGGGGCAAAGACAGAGCGGACCTTGACCGCCTAAACGGATGGAGAAAATGAAGATAAAGATGAAGAGTGAAGCCGGCGAACAATGACGACCCAGGAAGAAAGGAAAAGAATTCTTTTACATGTATGTTGTGCTCCCGATGCGACGGTACCGTGGCCGGAGCTGATCAGTGAAGGTCATGAAACAGCCGGTTTTTTCTACGGGGCGAACGTCCATCCCTTGGAGGAATATGAAAGAAGGCGGGATGCCGCAAGGCATGTTGCGAAAATCCTCGGGAAAAGGCTTTTCGAGGCACCATATCGTCCGGCGGCATGGGCGCACGAGGTTGCTGCCCGCTGCACCGGACTGGAGTTGATCGGAAGAGAAGGTGGCCCACGATGCGCACTCTGTTTCCGGAGCCAGTTCGAGGCTGCAGCGGAATGTGCCCAAAAAAGGGGTTTTGATTCCCTCTGTACGACGCTTACGATCAGCCCCCACAAGAACCCTGAACTCGTGAACGGAATAGGGAAAGCCGTTGCAGGAAGATATGGACTACACTGGATCGAAAGAATATGGAGACGTCGGGACGGGTTCAGGCTTTCAGTTTCGAAAAGCCGGGAGCTCGGATTGTATCGCCAGAAGTATTGTGGTTGTGTTTTCAGCATAAGAGGTGAATGAAATGGATCAAAAAGATGTGAACGCGACACTGCCTTCAGGGAAACTGCCTCCGGATATCCTGCAGTCTGCGGTGCTCCGGTATTCGGGTGCGAAAAGACGCGAAGTGATGGTTGGACCGAGGGTCGGTGAAGATGCCGCAGTCATCGAATGGGACCGGAACAAGTACATGATCGTCACCTCCGACCCGATCGTCGGCGCCGTCAACAGGGCGGGACGCCTGCTCGTCAACGTCAATGCCAATGATATCGCTTCCAAGGGTGGTGACCCCCTCTATTTGATAACCACCCTCATTTTCCCTGGCGACACAAAAACACAACGCCTTGAAAAGATCATGGGGGAGATCCACGAGGCTTGTCTTGAAATGGGAGTGGCCCTTGTCGGTGGTCATACCGAAGTCAATGACCGCTATGATTATCCCGTTCTCGGGGCGACGATGATCGGAGCAGGTGACCTTGTTCTCAAGGCCGAGGATATCAGGCCCAAGGATGTCCTCATTGCCACAAAACATATCGGATTGGAAGGCATGTCCATAGTGGCAAACGACAGGGCGGACCTTCTGGATGGCATATTGACGACGGAAGAAATTGCCGAAGCCGCCGGATGGACGGAAAGGATCAGCGTCCTTCCGGAATCCAGGGTCTTGAGAAAATGGGCCTGTTTTATGCATGACCCTACCGAGGGCGGCCTTCTTGGCGGGATTGCCGAAATACTCAGGCTGACGGACCTCGGATTCAATCTGGACGAAGAACGAATTCCGGTGCATGAGCTGACAAAGCGATGCGCCGTGGCACTGGATTTCGATCCCCTGCATCTTATTTCCTCAGGGGTTCTTCTTGCGGCCGTGTCACCCAAGAAAGCGCCGGAGGCTCTGGCCGAATTGCAGAGAGAAGGCGTTGAAGCCATGCAAATAGGAGTCTTTACCGAAGAGAAAGGCAATGTCGCCCAGAACGCTACGGAGGTTCTCTGGGGCCTCTTGGAAAGGAAACAGGTCCATGACTGACAGAACCGGATCTTTGGAATTACGCCTTGAAAAACTCAGGGCTGGAATAAAGAACACGGGGTGTGATGGCATCCTCCTTTCGGTCCTGGAAGGATTCGGCTGGCAGAACGTCTACTATTTTTCGGGGTTTCGGGGAAGCAGTGCCGCTGTTCTCGTGACGAAGAAGGAAAAGCTGCTGGTGACCGACGACAGGTACAGGTTGCAGGCATCGGAGCAATCCACTTTCGATATCGTGATGCAGGGAAGACGGACCCTTTGTGCGGTCGTAAAAGAACTTCTCGAAAAAAATGGCTTGAGGCGGGTCGGAATAGACGGTCGGAATCTCCCTGTAACGACTTTCAGGGAAATCTCGGGTCCGTGGGATCTGGAGGATGTTTCGGGCCTCCTGGCGTCGATACGGAGAGCCAAGGATTCAGGTGAAAGGGAAAACATAATAACTGCGGCCGGCATTTCGGGGGCCGCTCTTGAGAAGGTCTTAGCCGGGATAAAAGCTCAAGATTCGGAGAAAGAGATCTCGGCGGCCCTGGAATATTTCATCAAGATCGGTGGTGCGGACGGAGGCTGGCAGGATCACGAATTTATCGTCGCCTCTGGGCCGAGGAGCGCTCTTCCGCACGGCCGAGCAGGGGATCGTGTGATCCGGCCTGGAGAGTGGGCGACCATCGATTACGGAGCACGGTATTCGGGTTACGTATGTGATGTCACAAGAAACCTGGTTCTCGGAAAGATTCCTGATAAATGGAAGGAAAGGCAGGAAATATTGATCCAAGCCCAGTCAGAGGCTGTGTCGATGGTTTCACCGGGCATCCGGGCTGCGGAAGTGGACGCTGTGGCCCGAAGGGTCATAGAGGAAGCAGGATACGGAAAGCATTTCACCCACGGTCTTGGTCACGGGATCGGCCTTGACCTTCATGAAGCACCGCATTTGGCGCCCAGCTCCGGCGATGTCCTCCAGGAGGGCGATGTTATCACCATCGAGCCCGGGATGTATTTTGATGATGAAGGCGGCATGAGGATTGAAGATGATTACGTTGTGACATCTGGAGGCGCGGAGTGTTTGACGTCGATGATTCCCAAATTCCTTTTTGCTGGATCATGACGCTTTTCATGTCCAGTTACGGCCGGAGTAAAGCGTTGCCATATTTCAGAAAGCATCTTATAATGTCGATCAATGGCATAGAAGAACTTATCGGGCAAGGGGGAAGAAATAATGAAGAAATACGTATGCACCGTTTGCGGGTATGTGTACGATCCTGCCAATGGCGATCCCGATGGCGGCATAGAACCTGGAACCGCCTTTGAAGACATTCCTGACAGCTGGGTTTGTCCCGTTTGCGGAGTCGGTAAGGACATGTTCGAACCCGAAGAATAAGCTGAGAAGGTTACATTGCCAGAACCGGCGGAGGTGAACAGTGCCTCCGCCTTTATTTTGTTTGTTCCCCGCCTGACGTACCGATCCTCGAAAAAATGGCAAATCCCCGGACACCTGCCTTGACAAGCTCTGACAGCGACATATAATCTTTTCGACTAATAGAAACCATAGTTACAAATCAGTCTATATATATACAAAACTTTATTTGGAGGTGCTTTTGTGGAAGAACAGCAAATGTTCCTGCAACTGGAGGACGGTACCCTCTGGCCCGGAACTGGTTGGGGCGGGATAGGCAGGGGTGAAGTCGTTTTCGATACCGCTGCTTCAGGATATCCCCAGGCTTTGACAGATCCGTCCTTTGAAGGCCAGATCGTTGTGTTTGCCTTTCCCATGCTGGGGACCTACGGTGTGGACACGAAAAACCTGGAAAGTGAATGCCCTAAAGTACGCGGACTGGTTGCTGCATTCATCGAAGACGGCACCGCCGCCGGCGGGACTTTGAAAGAATGGCTCAGGCTGCACGAGGTTGCGTGGATTCATGGAATAGATACACGGAGCCTTGTCAGGCATCTCAGAGAGAAAAGTGTGTTGAAGGGCGCAATCACGACTCAGCCGCAGAATGTCATTGGGGGGAGAGAAGGCAGGCATCCGGCCCGCGTGGTTTCAGCCAGAAAGATTGTCGAAATACGAGGGACGGGTCCGCGCATCGCTGTTCTCGATTACGGTGTCAAAGAGGGGATTCTCCGGGAGCTTGAGGCGCGGAATTGCCATGTTATTCGGTTTCCCCATGATGCCCGTCCCGAAGCGATTTTAGATTACAAACCGGACGGGGTGCTGTTGGGCAACGGCCCGGGTGATCCCGCTCTTCTGGAAAAGGAAATGAAGACCGCCAGATTCCTGGCGGAACGTCTTCCCGTCGCGGGTATCTGTCTGGGAATGCAGCTTCTCGCCTTGGCGTTGGGAGCCAGAACGAAAAAGATGAACTACGGGCACAGGGGGGCGAATCATGCGGTGATTCACGTTCCTTCAGGGAAAGGATGGCTCACGAGCCAGAACCACGGTTATGAAGTCGTGGAAGGCTCTTTGTCTGATGCGGGTTTTGATCTTACCCACAAAAACCTTGGGGACGGAAGCGTGGAAGGAATCCGGCATAGAATCCTTCCCCTCCAGGGCGTCCAGTATCATCCGGAGGGTTCTCCCGGGCCGAGGGATGGCAACAGTTTTTTTGATGAATTCCTGAAAACCGCAAAAGGGGTGTTTTAATGAGATCCGCAGGCTCGCGACAGATTCTCGTGATAGGGTCGGGCCCGATCAGGATAGGACAAGCCGCCGAATTCGATTATTCCGGTAGCCAGGCATGCCGCGCACTGAAGGACGAAGGGCATCGCGTTATCCTTCTCAACAGTAACCCGGCGACGATCCAGACTGATGTAAGTCTGGCCGACGCCGTCTACATCCGGCCCCTTGCACCGGATGTTGTGGAAGACATTCTGAGGATCCACAGGCCTGATTCGGTAGTTGCGACCCTGGGTGGGCAGATAGCCCTGAATCTGGTTGTAGAACTTGACGAGAAAGATCTCTGGCGAAAGTACGGCGTATCGGTTCTCGGAACGTCTCCGGATTCGATCAGAACGGCCGAGAGCAGGAATTCGTTCAGAAAAACCATGGAATCCATCGGTGAGCCCGTAATCGAAAGCACCTATGTCGCCGATGTGAAGAGTGCCGTCGATTTTGCGGAAAATTCGGGATTCCCCCTTGTGATCAGGCCTGATTTTACCCTTGGTGGAACAGGCGGCGGAGTTGCCAGGACTTTTGCCGAACTCAGGACCGCCGTGTCCGAAGGCCTTCACGCCTCTCCGGCGGCCAGAGTCCTTGTTGAACGTTACCTGGAAGGGTGGCATGAAATCGAGCTGGAAGTCATTCGGGATGAAGCTGGGAACACCCTGTGTGTCTGTGGCATGGAAAACATCGACCCGATGGGGGTCCATACCGGTGACAGCATCGTGGTGGCCCCGACGCTGACGCTGACAGATTCATTGTGGCAGCGCTTTCGAGAATCTGCTTTCAGGATCGTCGGGGCTCTGGATGTACAAGGAGCGTGCAATGTCCAATATGCCCTTTCGCCCGATGCGAAAGAGTTTGCCGTCATCGAGGTAAACCCCAGGGCAAGCAGGTCAAGTGCACTTGCGAGCAAAGCCACCGGATACCCCATAGCCAGGATGGCTGCCAAGATAGCCCTCGGGAAAAAGCTTACGGAGATGCCGAACCCGGTAACAGGCGTTGGAAGCGCCCTTTCCGAGCCCGCGCTCGATTACGTGGTCGTGAAATTTCCTAGATGGCCCTTCGAGAAATTCCCCCAGGCTGATGCCGTTGTGGGGACGAGGATGAAATCCACCGGAGAAGTCATGTCCATCGGTGTCAGTTTTGTCGAAGCTTTTTTGAAAGCCGTGAGATCTCTGGATGGGCCTTTTGGAATCGCCGACCCCGTGGTGGAAAGTATTGGAATCAAGGAACTGTTCGAGGAACTGAAACGTCCGACGCATCGGCGCATCTGGTCTGTTCTTGAATTGCTGCGACGGGGCGAGAAGGTTGGGACGATTTCGCGGATGTCGGGGATACACCCTTTTTTCGTGGAAGAACTGGTGAAGATTTCCTCCCTTAGAACGGATCTTGAGGTCCATGGGGCCAGGGAAGACCTTTTGAAACGGGCGGCCCGGTTCAACTTCCCTGAAACAGAAACTGCAGGATTCTGCGGTATTTCCGTGGGAAACCTCCGGAAACTTGAAGGATGGAGCGGATCCCGTCGGGGTTATAGAGAGGTGGACGGGACGGCGGGCGAGATCCCGTCCGGGTCAGGCTATTGGTACGGCTCGCGAAGCGGAGCCGATGACGGGTTGCGAGACGACCACCGGCCGGCTGTGGTCGTCCTTGGATCCGGCCCGATCAGGATAGGACAGGGGGTTGAATTCGACTATTGTTGCGTGAAGGCCGTAGAGGCGCTGAGAAAGCGCAACATGAGAGCCGTCATGATCAACAACAACCCCGAAACGGTCAGTACGGACCACGACATGTCCGATGCATTGTATTTCGAGCCCCTGAAGGCGGAAGATGTTCTGCCCGTTATCGCCAGGGAAGAGGCCGAAGGCGTGTTCGCCTGTTTTGGCGGTCAGACATCACTCAAGCTCGGTCTGGAGCTTGAAGAAAGGGGCGTCACGCTTTTGGGCATGCCACCGGAGGGCGTCAGGACTGCAGAAGATCGTGAAAGGTTTTCTGTCCTTCTGGATTCTCTGGGAATACTCCAGCCGAAAGGCGGCGCTGTTGCAACCATAGATGAAGGTCTGGCATGCGCAGAAAACGCAGGTTATCCTGTCATGGTCAGACCCAGTTTCGTCATCGGCGGATTGGCCATGCAGGTGGCCTCAAATCCTGAAGAGCTCAAGGAAATTCTCCAGATGGCTCTGGAAGCGGAACCGGGGCAGACGGTGCTGATAGACCGCTTTCTCCCCGGGAGGGAATTTGAAGTGGATGCCCTGTATGATGGGAAAGACATATTGATACCGGGCATATTTGAACATCTGGACCCGCCCGGCGTTCATTCCGGTGATTCCATTGCTGTTTTTCCGGATGCCTCCCTCGGGCCATTGCAAAAAAACGGGATTGCGGAGATTACCCGCAAGCTTGCTGAAGCTCTTGGCGTCAGGGGGATGATCAACATCCAGTTTGTCATAAACGGAGAGGATATCTATGTCATCGAGGCCAACCCAAGGGCAAGCCGGACAATACCCATTGCCTCCAAGCTGACGGGGATTCCCCTCGTTGAGTTGGCAGTCCATATAGCTCTGGGGGGAAAGCTTGAATCCGCAGCCTGGCAAACCGGACTGATCGATGGGAAGGGCCCCGTGGGAGTCAAGGTGCCTGTTTTTTCGACGGAGAAACTACCGGGAGTCGATTCGCGTCTGGGACCTGGGATGAAGTCCACCGGAGAATCTTTGGGAGTTGCGGACAGCGTTTCCGAAGCCCTTTGGGAAGCCCTTCGGGGAGCAGGATGGGATCTTCCTGAAAAGGGGCGGTTACTCATGTCCGTCAGCGATGCTGCGAAGGGAAACGCAAGCGGCATTGCTGCGGCTTTTGTTACGCTGGGATGGGACATCGACGCGACAAGCGGGACGGCAGTAGTCCTCAAAAAGTGGGGAGTTCCCTGCGAAAGCACGGAAAAGGGAGAAAAGCTCCAGGAACGGATACGTGACGGAGACTGGGATCTTGTGGTCAATATCCCGTCGGCGTCGACGGGAGCAGTCAAAGACGGATTTGCCATCAGGCGTGCTGCGATCGAGGCCGGCGTGCCTTGCTTGGGGACGCTCCCTTCGGCTTCAGCGCTCGGTGTGGCTCTTTCGGTCAGGGCAAAAGGTAGGGAATAAGACGAGTTGCACTGTTGCGTTGTGGCTGCGAATCCTGTAGAAATACTGGGATATATATAATAATTGCGACCATGTGCAAAAGAGGGGCGATAGCATGTCCGGGAAAATTTTAACCGCCATTCTGATAGTGATGTGGGGGCTGAACTTTTCCGCAAAGCCTCTTTTAGCCGGTGCTGAGCTCAGCGTCGGCACGGAAAAAAGTTTTCCTCCCTTTGTTTTTGAGGAAGACGGGGAACTGGCCGGGTTTGAAATCGACCTCGTCAGGGAAATCACCAAGGAACTTGAGAAAGACGC